>JBBRMH010000006.1:0-46864 GCA_038230935.1 Burkholderiales bacterium
AAGAACGAAGATTTGCCTAAAAAGGCCGTCTTTGGGAGTTTGGGCACGTAAAAACGAAGGAATCGAAGAAATTGGGGAAGTCTTCGTCAAGGAAAATGGCCATCTTTCATTGGGGAGCAGAGGTTTTCGGTCAGGCACTATCTATTGTGAGTCTGGGTAAGCATGTCACGACTTTTCATGTCATCACTGGCAACCAATTCAAAGCTGGAGCCGATGACCATGGGCTCGACCTGAAACCGTGCTGGTGCCGGTGGTCATATGCTCGACCTGCAGTCGTGCCGCTTTCTGGGCTGGTGACATGTCTGCAGCCGATGACCATGCGCCTGGCCTGCAGCCGTGCCTGTGCCTGTGCCTGTGGCTATGGGGCTGGACTGCACCAGGGGGCCGCAAAACGCCACCCCCTTCAAACCGCGATACCTCGCCTGCCCGCCGTGGGGTTTTCGCTGCTGGTGCCGGGGCTGGCTACACGGTACAAAATTACGTGCTGGTGGCTACACAGTGGCTACACAGCCAAAAAAGAGAAAGAGTCTGCTACTAAATAAATAGCAGCAAACCCTTATTTAGATTGGTAGGGCGTCACAGACTTGAACTGTGGACCAAAGGATTATGAGTCCTCTGCTCTAACCAACTGAGCTAACGCCCCAAACCAGGCATCATTGTAAAGGCCTACTTGCTGTGACTCAGCGCAGTGCTGACCAGCTTGGACGTTATATCGACAATTTGAATCATTTTTTCATAAGGCATGCGCATGGGCCCAATGACTCCAAGCGTGCCAACGACCTGGCCATCCACTTCATACGGTGCAGTCACCACCGACAGCTCCTGATACGGCATAACCTGACTTTCGCCACCAATATAGATACGTACGCCTTCGGCCCGGCTTGAAACATCGAGCAGCCGCATGAGCTGCGCTTTTTGCTCAAAAAGGTCAAACAGTTTGCGCAGGTTACCCATGTCACTGGAAAAGTCGCTGATCGCCAAAAGATTACGTTCACCTGAAACGACCACTTCATCACGCGACTCTATGGCTTCCGAGCTGACCTGAACGGCCGTTTGCATGAGAACGGCAATCTCACCGCGCAGGGCTTCGACTTCGTTTTTAAGCCTCTCCCTGACTTCTTCCATCGCCATGCCGGCATAGTGAGAATTGAGAAAGTTGGATGCCTCAATGAGCTGCGATTGCGTGTAGTCAGCTTCAGTGAAAATCACCCGGTTTTGCACATCACCGTCGGGTGACACGATGATCACCAGAAAACGTCGGTCAGACAGCCGCAAAAACTCAATATGACGGAACACCGAGCTGCGACGGGGTGCCATGACCACACCGACGAATTGCGACAGGCTTGAAAGCATGTGTGCTGCATTGCTCAGCACTTTATGCGGTTGATCAGGCGCAAGCACCTGTGTACCCATACCATCACCATTGGAGAACGGATCGCGCTGCGTCGTCAGCATGGTGTCGACAAAGAGCCGATAGCCTCTTGCCGTTGGAATCCGGCCTGCAGAGGTGTGCGGGCTGACGATCAGGCCCAGCTCTTCAAGGTCACTCATCACGTTACGGATGGTAGCGGGTGAGAGATAAAGCCCGGATGCCTTGGAAAGTGTGCGCGAGCCCACAGGCTGGCCATCGGCAATATAGCGCTCAACCAGCGCTTTCAACAACAATCTGGCACGGTCATCAAGCATGAAGCCATTCTACGAAGCCTGGATCAAATCTTGTGATGTAATTTGACAATGAAGTCGCAATTTCACCATGCAGCGCTTATAGGCAAGTACCAGGCACATGGTTCGCGCTCCGCATTAGAGAGCATTGCACAGTTTTTAAGCGCCCAAAGATACGATGTCTCCATCGAAAAAGACACCGCCAGCAACACAGGTTTGACGCAGTACCCGATTCTGGATGTGGCCAGCATAGGCGCGCATTGTGATTTGGGGCTGGTCGTCGGCGGAGATGGCACCATGCTGGGCATCGGCCGTTTGCTGGCACAGTTCGGAGTACCGCTTATAGGCATTAACCAGGGTCGTCTTGGTTTCATCACTGACATTGCTTTTGAGGATTACCCGGCCGTATTGGGGCCTATGCTGCGTGGTGAATTTGAAGAAGATCGCCGCTGGATGATGCAGGCCAAAGTGGTGCGCGACGGACGCTGTGTTTTCAATGCCACCGCCATGAACGACGTTGTGGTCAATCGTGGCGCCACTTCAGGCATGGTCGAGCTGCGGGTGGAGGTCGATGGCCGTTTTGTCGCCAACCAGCGTGCCGATGGCCTGATCATTGCATCACCCACGGGTTCAACCGCCTATGCGCTTTCTGCGGGCGGCCCTTTGCTGCATCCATCCATTGCGGGCTGGGTTCTGGTGCCGATTGCGCCTCACACCTTGTCAAACCGACCCATCGTGCTTTCAGACAGCGGCGAGATCACCATCGAGATAGTGGCTGGACGGGACGCAAGTGCCAGTTTTGACATGCAATCTTTCGCTACGTTACTGCATGGTGACCGGATCTCGGTACGTCGATCGGAGCACCAGATGGTGTTTCTTCATCCCAGGGGCTGGAGTTACTTTGACACACTGCGCAAGAAGCTGCACTGGAATGAAGGCGTGGCTTGAGGATGAGTCTGAAAAGCATTTCACTTCGTGACTTTGTCATTGTCCAGACATTGGACCTGGACCTGAACAGCGGTTTTACAGTCCTTACCGGCGAAACCGGTGCCGGCAAATCCATATTGATTGATGCCCTGCAACTGGCCCTGGGCACGCGTGCGGATGCAGGTGTGGTGCGTGAAGGTGCGCAGCGCTGCGAGATCAGTGTTGAGTTTGAAAGCTTTCCCTCTTTGCTTGAATGGCTGGACCAGGCAGGCTTTCCCCGCAACGATACGCTGTTGTTACGCCGCACGATTGATGCACAGGGCAGAAGCCGGGCATGGATCAACGGCAGCGCAGCCACAGCAACACAAGTCAGGGAAATTGCTGAAAAACTGGTGGATATTCATGGCCAGCATGCCTGGCAAAGCCTGACCAGACCCGACGCGGTGCGCGGCTTGCTGGACTCCTATGGCAGTATCTCCACGCAGCTGTTGACGCAGTACTGGCAGCAGTGGCGAACGGCACAAAAGGCCCTGGCCGATGCGCTGGATGCGCAACACAGCCTGCAGCGCGAGCATGATCGTTTGACCTGGCAAATTGGCGAGGTCGAGAAGCTCTCACCAGGTATTGATGAATGGAATGACCTGAACGTGCAACACACACGGTTATCCAACACGCAGTCATTGCGAGATACGGTGCAGGCTGCACTGGACGCACTGGAGGAATCCGAGCAAAACGCCAGCAGCCTGCTGGGCCGGGCTCTTGCACTGCTTCAAGCGCACCAGCATATCGAGCCGCAATTCAAGGCTCTGATTGATGTATTGGGCAGTGCATTGGCGCAAACTGCTGACACTGTGCATTCGCTGTATGGATATGCCAGGCACGCGGAGCTGGAGCCTCAACGTCTTCAAACCCTGGATGAGCGTCTTTCCATGTGGGTCAGCATCGCAAGGCGGTACAAACGCACACCTGCAGAACTGCCACAAGTGTTGATGTCATGGCGTGCTGAACTGCGCGCCCTTGATGCCGCTTCGGACCTGGACAACCTGGCCCTTGCTGAAAAAAATGCGCTGGGCAGGTATCTTGAGGAAGCCGGAAAAATTTCCGGGTTGCGTGCAATGGCGGCTCCAGCACTGGCAAAAGCTGTCACACAGGCCATGCAAGGTTTGGGCATGCAGGGCGGCAAATTCGATGTTGTGCTCACCAGGCTGGAGCAACCGTCCCAGTATGGCCAGGAACAAATTGAGTTCCTGGTCGCGGGCCACAGTGGCACCACGCCACGCCCCGTGGGTAAAGTGGCCTCTGGCGGTGAGTTGTCACGTATTGCATTGGCCATCGCTGTGACCACCAGCCAGCTGGGTGAGGCGCAAACCCTGATATTTGACGAAGTTGATTCTGGTGTCGGCGGCGCAGTGGCAGACACTGTGGGCAGGCTGATGAAGCAGTTGGGCAAAGACCGGCAGGTCATGGCGGTGACGCACCTGCCGCAAGTCGCTGCCTGCGCTGACCAGCATCTGGTTGTGGCCAAACGGACGGAAAAAGGCAGGACTCTCAGCACTGTGGAATCCGTCAGCGACGAGCAGCGCGTGTCTGAAATCGCCCGTATGCTGGGTGGTGAGCGACTCTCTAGCACCACGCTGGCACATGCAAAGGAAATGCTGGGGCAATGAAAAACTCGCTGGAAATGGTGGTGATTACCGGCATGTCAGGTTCAGGAAAATCAGTTGCACTGCATGCCCTGGAAGACGCTGGTTACTACTGCGTTGACAACCTTCCGCCGGAATTACTGCCTCCTTTTGTGACCCTGCAGGAGCAGCGTGGAACCCGTAAAGTTGCCATTGCCATGGATGGGCGAAGCGCGACCTCCCTGCACTTTGTACCAGCGCAGCTCAAACAGCTCCGCTTGCAGGGTGTGGCTGTGCGGTCTCTTTTTCTGGATGCCAAAACCGAGACGCTGGTGCGACGCTTTTCAGAGACGCGCCGGTTTCACCCGCTCTCACGTATCGATGCTTCAAACCAATACAGGACGCTGGTCGATGCGATTGAGGCAGAGCGCGATCTGCTCTGTGAAATACGTGAACAGGCCCATGTTCTGGACACCAGCATGATTCGCTCATCACAGCTGCAAGGCTATGTCAAATCATTGGTGTCAGCACCGCTTAACCAGCTGACGCTGGTGTTTGAGTCTTTTGCATTCAAACGCAGTGTCCCGCTTGATGCAGACTATGTTTTTGATGTACGCATGCTGCCCAATCCACATTACGAATCTGGCCTGCGTGATCTGACGGGACAAGACGAAGGCGTGGCCAATTACCTGCGCTCGCAGGTTCAGGTCAATGACATGTTCAACGATATCGAACACTTCATCAGTCATTGGTTGCCCGCCTTGGTCAGAGACCACCGCAGCTACGTCACGGTAGCCATCGGGTGCACCGGCGGTCAGCACCGCTCTGTCTATCTGGTAGAAGCTCTGGCCCTTGCTTTTTGCAAACAATGGAATACTCTTAAACGCCACCGAGAGCTCGATATCAAGACCAGACCGGAGCTGCCCGAGACGCCAGTGAGTTAAGCCGTGTCGTCCTGGAGCAGCTTGCGGATGGGTGCAGGCAGTCCGAGATTGGGCCAGGCATCCGGCGCAAACCAGGCTCCACCTACAGGCAATGCCCCTGCCGCACTTTGCGGCATGTCCTCATTCGCCGAAAAACCTGCCATGACAGGGTGCAAATACAAATCCTTGTGGGTCAGTACATGCTTGAACGGCGTGAGGAACTCCATGCGTGTCTGGAAATGTGCTGGAAGAAATGCCTTCATGGTGTCATGCGTCTCGAACACCGGCAAACAATAAAGCCCACCCCAAATCCCCTGCGTGGGTCTGCGCGCCAGCCACACCGAGCCATCAGGCCGCTGTGCCCACAGCAATGCCAGCGTTTGCGCGCTGCGCTTGAGCTTTCTGGTTTTGACAGGGTATTTCGCAGTCTCGCCTTCGGCAAACCCCCGACATAAATGCTGAACCGGGCAGACAGCGCACTGCGGTTTTCGAGGCGTGCAGACGGTTGCACCCAAGTCCATCAAAGCCTGGGTATAACGCGGCATCTGATGCTTCAGGTCGTGGTCTGGCAGCAGGCTGTTCGCCATGCCCAACAGCTGCCGCTCTTGCGAGGACTGCGCCAGATCACCCGAAAAAGCGAGCACGCGCGTCAATACCCGTTTAACATTGCCGTCAAGAATCGCTGCCCGCTCTGCAAAACAAAATGAAGCAATCGCAGCGGCTGTCGATGGCCCAATGCCGGGCAATGTTTGCAACTCGGCTGCATTGTTGGGGAACTGTCCTCCATGCAATGCCATGACGCGCTGCGCACAGCAGTGCATGTTGCGCGCCCGGCTGTAATAACCCAACCCGCTCCATAACGCCATGACCTCATCGGCTTGCGCTACCGCCAGGTCGCCGACTGTCGGGAAACGCTGTAAAAATTTGGCGTAATAATCAATGACCGTGGTGACCTGGGTTTGCTGCAGCATGATCTCGGAGAGCCACACCCTGTACGGCTCACGCGTATTTTGCCAAGGCAAGGTATTGCGGCCATGCTTTTTTTGCCATACGACAAGTGCTTGTGAAAAGTGCTTTTCAAGATCAGGCGACTCAGCCCCCAAGGCGTGTGAAGACACTGGACTATGACGCAATTTCATCCACCAGCCTGCCTTGTGTCGCCCCGGAAGAATCGGTCTGGATTTGTGGCTCCAGTGGCGCGCCTGCCAGATGGGATGTGAGCTCGGTCAACTTGCTGTAGAGCGCGTCAAGTGCCGTTTCCTGGGCACTGATTTCACCGACACGCTCATCAAGCCCTGACGCAGCATTCTGGATACGCTCAATCGCCTCCATGCGCCGACCAAAATTGCGACGCCGCTCGCGCAGCTGTGCATCAAGCTGGGAAGCTGCAGACTTGTTCCAGAGTTCCACCTCACTCATTGCGGATTCATACACCACGCGCAAACGCGTTCCAAGTGCGCGAACCAGACGCTCGGAAAAGTCAGGCTGCGACAGCCTGAGGAAATTTCTGATGCCCAGATACTGCAGGTGACTGCGCTCGATCTGCTCCATCTCGGTTTTGTACCGAGCCAGGTCCGGCTCTTTCGGGACCTGAAGAGAAAAGCCAAACTCGGCATTGAGCTGCTTGAAAGAAGCTGTCAGCATGGTTTGTATATCCCCGCTGAGCATTTGCGCTTTTTCAATGGCTTCGCTCAAGCGCAGAAAAGTCTGACCATAGGCTTTTTTAAGCCCTAATTTGATGCCAGGCTGTTTCAAAGAGGCCGTCAGCTCAGCCAATTCGACTTTCAGCGTGGGCGTGCTGAGGAGATTAACGACCTCACGCAGCTCCTTGAGGTGAACCGAGCGCACGGCATGTATCCTGGCACCGCTGGCATCAAACTCCAGCTGCTCCTGCTCAATGCGCGCACGCATGTGCTGTATTACCGAGGAGTTTTTCCCCCTCAGGCCTCTAAGTTCGCCCATTTGTTCGGCCAGATCGCGCCTGCGAATATGAATCGCACGACTGGCCTGGACATGCAACTCGGCAATGCCGCCGGCCACTGCTGAGCGCAAAATTTTCTGGCGTTGTCCCATCACACCTTCTGACAGGGCGAGTTCCAGGTCTGGCAGGCAGCTTGCCTGGAGCAGTTCTTTGTTGCGCGTGACTTTGGCGACAAGCCCCTTTTGGGCCGACACGGAAATCACCTGTGACTCGGGCAGCCCGAGTATTTCTGCAGACGTTGCCCGCTGGCGATCAATCTGGCTCTGAACCTGTTCTGGCGAACTCAGGGCATCCCACAAGGTATCGATTTTGTTGAGCACCACCAGACGCGAGATGCTTTGTTCAGGGCCTGTAACCAGGTGTTCGCGCCAGATGGCAAGATCAGACTTCGTCACACCCGTGTCAGCCGCCAGAATAAAGACCACCGCATGGGCCTGCGGAATCAGACTGACCGTCAACTCTGGCTCAGCGCCAATCGCGTTCAGACCTGGCGTATCCAGTATGACCAGGCCCTGTTTGAGCAGCGGATGGGCAATATTGATCAGCGCATGTCGCCACTTCGGCACTTCAATCAGGCCATCTGGCCCCACCATCGGGTTGTCTTCAGGGTGTTCATCGTTCCAGAAACCCAAAGCTCTGGCATCGTCTTTGCTCACATGGCGAATTTCAGCAACCTTTTCAAGCGCTTTTGCAAGCTGCGCGGGGTCATTGACATCAAGGTCAATCTGGGTCCATTTTTCAGGCGCGGCACGCCACTCCATCAGCGCCTGGGTTTGCAGGCGGGTTTCAATGGGCAGCAGTCTCAAACACGGCGGCACGTCGGCCTCATAGCCCAGTTCTGTGGGGCACATCGTTGTACGCCCTGCGCTTGCAGGCATGATTCGTCTGCCATAACCGGCAAAAAATATGGCGTTGATCAGTTCTGATTTACCGCGCGAAAACTCGGCTACAAACGCCACCATGACCTTGTCTGAGCGCACCTGCGACTCAAGCAGGTGCAAACGTTCTTCCACCGCCGCGTCGAGCAGATCATGGCTTTTCAGCCATTCGGCAAGCAGCTTGAGCCGCAGGGCGAACTCGCGTCGCCATACCGCATGCTGGTCAAATTGTTGGTTAAAAGACATGCTTGATTTTCACTGTTGAAATGTCAATATAGCATCGCCCATCCGAAAGAGCCATCCGCTGCGCCATGTAAGCCCGTGATTCACCAGGCCAAATTACGCCAGGAGCAGCTCAGGGCTTTTGACAAGTGGCGCAATAAAAAGTGGAGCGTTGCCCCTGCCGCAGGCCCCGAATCAGGCTGCCGCAGACCTTGCAGGGCAGGCCGGCACGGTCATACACCATGGCTTCGAGCTGAAAGTAGCCCGATTCGCCCTGTGCGTTTGAAAAGTCTTTCAAGGTGCTTCCACCTTTGGCCACTGCCTGCGCCAATACCTCCTGTATAGCGCGGTGCAACAACCGCGCCCGGGGTTTGCTGATGGCAGCAGCACGTGTCGTGGGCCGGATGCCCGCCAGAAAAAGCGTCTCGGACGCATAGATATTTCCAACGCCCACGACGATTTCACCGGCCAGCAGCACCTGCTTGATGGGCGTTTTCCTGAGCTTCAAGGCACTGTGAAACAGGTTTGCATCAAACGCGTCGGTGAGCGGCTCCACGCCCAGTCGGCCCAATAATTTGACAGCTGTCGGGTGCGATTCATGGGGTGCGTACACCACGGCGCCAAAGCGCCTCGGGTCATGCAGTCGCAAGGTACCCAGGCTGGTCACCATTTCAAAGTGGTCATGTTTACCGGGTAAAGGCAGGTCAAACCCAAAACTGATGCTGCCAGACATGCCCAGGTGAATCAGCAATAGCCCGTCACTCAGGTCAAGCAGCAGGTATTTTCCCCGTCGGCGCACCCCCAGAACCTGCAAGCCTTGAAGTACTGCCGACTCACAACCGAGTGGCCAGCGCAGTGGTTTGCCCATCTGGACGGTTTCAATACGGGCATGGGCGATACGGTCAGCAAAACTCAGGCGGGTGACTTCAACTTCAGGTAGTTCGGGCATAAGTGTGATGGGCATGTGTGCTTTACAAATGGCACAGCCTGCGCAGTAAGTAAGCATCAATTATCATGGCCCGATGAAGAAAAAACTGATCTGCGCTTTAGGTGGGTTGTGGCTTGCGGCACCGCTGCTGATGGCCCAGACAAAAGGTCCGATGTCCGCTGCACCCGTCATCGACCCGGCAACGATTGCGGCCCCAGTGGTCAGTTCCGCGCTGAACGCAGAGCTTTTCTACCAATTGCTGGTGGGCGAACTAAGCACCCAAAATGGTGAACCTGGCGCTGGCTACGCCCTGATTCTGGATGCAGCCCGAAAAACCGGGGACGCCCAGCTCTACCAGCGCGCTGCAGACATTGCCTTGCAGTCCAGGTCGGGCGATTCGGCCCTGCAAGCGGTCAAGGCCTGGAAGCAAGCCCAGCCGCAGTCGCGCGAGGCCAACCGTTATCTGATGCAAATCCTGATTGCATTGAACCGCATTTCCGAGACATCCGAGCCGGTCAAAACCGAAATTGAGCTGGCACCTGCAGCTGAGCGCGCCATGGTTATTTCTGCCATTCCCCGTGCCTACATGCGCGTGAGTGACAAAAAACAGGCCAGTGCCGTGGTTGAAGAAGCGTTGGCCCTCTACCTTGTCAGCCCAACGACGGCCAGCGTGTCGTGGACCACGGTGGGCCGCATGCGACTGGCCGCTGGCGATGCTGCCAGTGCCCTGGACGCCGCCAAAAAAGCCCAGGCTGCAGCACCGGATGCAGACGCTCCGGTGCTGCTGGCCATGGAACTGATGGACCCCAAACTGCCAGAGGCCGAAGCGCTGGTCAAAACCTATCTGGCGCGCAGCCTTCAGGCCGCGCCCGAAATGCGCATGGTCTATGCACGGGCGCTGCTCGACGCACAGCGCTATGCAGAAGCTACTGCGCAATTGCAGATGGTCATTCGCGACAAGCCCGACCTCGCGCCTGCCTGGCTGATTTTGGGTTCTTTGCAACTTCAGGACAATCTGCTGGCCCCTGCGCAGACCTCGCTTGAAAAGTTTGTGGCGCTGGCAAGCCAGCAACTCAGCGAAGAAGACGCCGCCCGTGGCCTGTCACAGGCTTATCTGGCGTTGTCGCAGATTGCTGAAAAACGCAAGGATTTCGCCGCGGCTGAAGGCTGGATTGGCAAGATCAAAAACTCGGAAGACATGATGCAGGCGCAGACCCGGCGCGCATCCATTCTGGCCAGCCAGGGCAAACTCCCAGAGGCGCGCCAGCTGATCAGGTCACTGCCTGAACGCAATCCGGGTGATGCCCGTTTGAAGGTGTTGGCTGAAGTCGGTCTGCTCAGAGACCTCAAGCAATACCCGCTGGCCTATGACCTGCTGGGTGAAGCGATTGTCAAATTTCCGGAAGAGCCCGAGCTGGTTTATGACCAGGCCATGATGGCTGAAAAAATCGGTAACCTGAGTGAAATGGAGCGCCTTCTCAAGCGTGTGATTGCGGCCAAGCCTGATTATTACAACGCCTACAACGCGCTTGGCTATTCACTTGCAGACAGGAATATCCGCCTGCCCGAAGCACGGGAACTCATCCGCAAGGCACTGGAATATGTTCCGGCTGACCCGTTTATCCAGGACAGCCTGGGCTGGGTTGAGTTCAGGCTCGGAAACCTTGCCGAGGCAGTCAAAATTTTTGAAATCGCCTTCAAAGCCAAGCCAGATTCTGAAATCGCAGCGCATTTTGGTGAAGTGCTATGGGTTTCGGGTCAGCGAGACCGGGCCATGACCATCTGGCGGGAAGGCCAGTTGCTGAACCCCGAAAGCGAAACGCTGCTGGAGACACTCAAGCGCCTTCGGGTCAAGCTGTAACTTTGGATGCAAGCCTTGGATCTGCTCCCACGCAGCGCAGAGCGGCGCAGCGTTATTCTGGGGTTACCACTAACTGCTATTTTTTTAATAGCGGGGTGCGCCCGTAAAATATACCCCAGTGGCCCAAATGATGCCGAAAAAACGTTCTGGTCAGGCCGTATCAGCCTGCAAATACAGAGCGAGCCACCCCAGGCGTTTTTTGCAGGTTTCGAGCTGAGAGGGCATGTACAGCGCGGTGAGCTGTCACTGACCAGCCCGATTGGCAATGTCCTGGGCATCATGCGCTGGTCACCTGACGAAGCTGTGCTGGAGTCTGGCAGTCAAATCAAACGCTTTACATCGGTTGATGCCTTGCTGGAGCAAACCACGGGCGCGGCCATCCCCGTAGCCGCGCTGTTTGACTGGCTCAAGGGCGTCAACACCCGGCTCAATGGCTGGTCAGCTGATCTTTCCGGGCTGGGTCTTGGGCGTCTTGTGGCCACCCGGGACGAGCCCGCACCGCAAACCCGGCTTCGCATCGTGCTGGATCAATAGCCCGATGCCTGCCCCTTTGCCTACCCCGTCAGCTCCGCTCAAGGCCATCTACGATGTGCCTGCGCCTGCCAAGCTCAATCTGTTTTTGCACATTACCGGGCGCCGGGCCGACGGTTATCACCTGATTCAGTCCGTGTTCATGTTGATCGACTGGTGTGACACCCTGCATTTCGAGCTGCGTCGTGACGGCATCATCAGCCGCAGCGATTTATCAGCAGCGGACGGTGAAAATCCCGCTATATTGCCGATGGAAGACCTCACGCTGCGGGCAGCACGGGCGCTGCAAAAAGCCACCGGCACCGCACTGGGTGTGCATATTGGTCTTGAAAAGCGCATACCGTCCCAGGCCGGCATGGGTGGTGGCTCGTCAGACGCAGCGAGCTGCCTGCTGGCCTTGCAGCGCTTGTGGGGTGTCACGCTGCCGCGTAGCGATTTGCTGGCCCTGGCGTTGTCACTGGGCGCTGATGTTCCGTTTTTTTTGTCGGGCGGCCACGCCTGGGTCGAAGGCATTGGCGAGCGCATCACGCCACTGCGTCTGCCTGCAGCCCGCTTTCTGGTGGTCAAACCAGATGCCGGACTGTCAACTCAGATGATTTTTAATGCGCCGACGCTTAAAAGAGACTCTGAGACTGCTACAATCGTAGGCTTTGCTGCAGATGCACAATCGGATACAGATCAAATAAACCTTTCGGGCGCTGTTTACGCGTTTGGACGCAATGATCTTCAGTCAGTGGCCTTGAATTTATGTCCGCAGTTGGGTCAGTCACTGGATTGGCTCAAAAGGAAAAATCTTCAGGGACGCATGACAGGCTCCGGGAGTGCAGTGTTTGCGCATTTGCCGCATGGCCCGGAGATTGCAAGCGTTGACATGGATTCAGATGATGATTCAATGCGACACTGGAAAATCCGCACATGCAGCAATCTGGAAGTCCATCCATTGGCCGGTTGGTAAAACAACTGGCTGGTGGCAAGTTTCAGAACACATTAGGTTAATGGGTTTGCTGACAGGTTAAAAGCCGGTCAGCTGTCCCGTGTAGGGGTGTCGCCAAGTTGGTTAAGGCACCGGATTTTGATTCCGGCATTCGCAGGTTCGACTCCTTCCACCCCTGCCAAAATTTTTATCCTTTCCCGAGAGAAAGGTTTTATCTGGCCAAAAAGGCAGATAAAAAAGTGAAGAAGCCGACCCTGACGGGCAGGGCCATCACCCCAGACCCGTATTTCGCAGGTTTGTGTGCTTCAAGGTGCGTTTGTGGCCTAGTGGCCGCCTAAAATTTCAGGCGAGAGTCAAATGTCAATACAAGCTGCGCTCCACATACAGCCACACCATCCTGATTTTCTGCTGTTCACAGGCAATGCCAACGCCAGTCTGGCCGCCGAGATTGCCGAGCAACTGGGAATTCCGTTGGGTGCCGCCCATGTCGGCCGGTTCTCCGATGGTGAAGTCACGGTAGAAATCCAGCAGAACGTGCGTGCGCGTGATGTGTTTGTGGTGCAGTCCACTTGCGCGCCCACCAACGAAAACCTGATGGAACTGCTGATCATGGTGGACGCACTCAAGCGTGCATCTGCTGAGCGCATATCGGCTGTCATCCCGTACTTTGGTTACGCCCGGCAAGACCGCCGCCCGCGTTCGGCGCGCGTGCCGATCACGGCCAAGGTGGTTGCCAACATGCTGCAGGCTGTGGGTGTGTCACGCGTGTTGACCATGGACCTGCACGCCGACCAGATTCAGGGCTTTTTTGATATTCCTGTTGACAACATCTACGCATCGCCCGTGTTGCTGGGTGACCTGCGGCAGAAAAACTACACTGATTTGATGGTGGTCTCACCTGATGTAGGAGGCGTGGTGCGTGCCCGTGCATTGGCCAAACAGCTGGGCTGCGACATGGCCATCATTGACAAACGTCGCCCAAGAGCCAATGTGTCAGAAGTCATGCACGTCATTGGTGATATTGATGGCCGCAACTGCGTCATCATGGACGACATGATCGACACCGCAGGCACGCTGGTCAAGGCGGCTGAAGTGCTCAAAGAGCGTGGCGCCAAAAAAGTGTACGCCTACTGCACACACCCCATTTTTTCAGGCCCGGCAATCGACCGCATTGCTCAGGGCGACGCACTCGACGAAGTGGTGATCACCAACACCATTCCCCTGAACGACAACGCCAAAAATTGTAAAAAAATCCGACAACTCTCCGTAGGGCCTTTGATTGCTGAAACCATTCAGCGCATTGCCAACGGTGAGTCGGTCATGAGTTTGTTTTCAGACCAGGACCAGGACCAACCGGTTTTGATCTGAAACAAAAAGTGGCTGAACAACGGACGATTCAATCGCGCCGCTTGAGCAGCCTTTTAAACCGGGGTGAACTGGTCGCGGTACACCCCTTCAAGGAGTAAAACTATGAAATTCGTCGCTTTTGAGCGCGCCAAGCAGGGTACGGGTGCGAGCCGCCGTCTCCGCATTACCGGTCGCACGCCCGGTATCGTCTACGGTGGTACGGGTGACGCCTTGCTGATCGAAATCGATCACAACGCCTTGTTCCACGCCATCAAAAAAGAAGCTTTCCACGCGTCCATCCTGGAGATGGAACTGGGCGGCAAAGACCACAAGGTTCTACTGCGCGATTTGCAAATGCACCCGTTCAAGCAGCAGATTCTGCACATCGACTTCCAGCGCGTTGAAGCCAAGACCCGAATGACTGTCAAAGTGCCATTGCACTACAGCGGTGAAGAAGAGTCGCCCGCAGTGAAGACTGAAAACTGCCTGGCCAACCACGTATTGACCGAGTTGACGGTGTCGTGCTTCCCGGCAGACATTCCTGAGTCTATCAACGTCGATCTGAGTGGCCTGAAAAAAGGCAGCTCGCTGCACGTCAAGGACATCACCCTGCCAAAAGGCGTGAAGTTTGTCGCCAAAGGCCAGGTCAACCCGGTTCTGGTGTCGGTCACCGCCATCGTCGAAGAAGTCGAGGCAGCACCGGCTGCAGGTGCAGCCGCACCGGCGGCCAACCCTAAAGCCGCTGCTGGCAAAGCCGCTGCAGCCGCCAAAGACGCTGCAAAACCAGCTGCAAAACCAGCTGCCAAGAAGAAGTAATCTTCGCTCAGGGCTTTTAGCCTGCAGGCTGCGGCCCATGCCCTCGCAAGAAGGTATGGGCCGTTTTACTTTTGATGTCGTCCCCTGCCCCCTCTCCCACCATCACACACGTCCTGAAATTGGGCGATGGACCTTTCAGCATGATCAAATTATTCGTTGGCCTGGGCAATCCGGGTGCTGAATACGAAGCGACTCGCCACAACGCCGGGTTTTGGTGGATAGATGCGTTGTCACGCGAGCTGAAAGCGCCTTTGAGCTTTGACAAAAGCTATTTTGGCCAGGTCGCCCGAGCCACCGTCAACGGCCAGACCGTGTGGCTGTTAACGCCGCAAACCTTCATGAACCTGTCAGGCAAGTCCGTTGCTGCACTGGCGAAGTTTTTCAAAATCAAGCCTGAAGAAATTCTGGTGGCCCATGATGAGCTGGACATCATCCCCGGCCAGGTCAAGCTCAAGTTGGGTGGCAGCCACGCTGGCCACAACGGCTTGCGTGACATTCATGCCCAGCTGGGTACGGGCGACTACTGGCGGCTGCGCCTGGGTGTGGGCCATCCTGGCAACAAAGACGAGGTCGTCAATTGGGTGTTGAGGAAGCCAACGTCTGAACACCGCGTGGCGATTGAAGACAGCATCACCCGGTCAGTCAAGGCCGCGCCTGCCCTGCTTGCCGGGGAGATGGACAAAGCCACGATGCTGATTCATACCAGCACGCCACCCAGACCCAAGCCGCCGCGCAAAACTGAACCGCCGCCCCCAGCTGGCATGCCGCCCGATACACCATCCAACTAACGGTCTTGGCTGACACGCAAGAGGAGCGCCATCGGCTAATCTGTTGCCCATGTTTACAGTCCCAGAAACAGCCCGGCAGGCAGCTTGCAGTGGCCCCCTTTATGTTGTTTTGAACGCGGCTTCGGGGCAGAAAGACACAAACCAGGAACGTCAGGTATTGGCAGATGTATTCCAGAGTGCAGGCCGGGCCTGTGAATTTCTGCAGTTTGACAACCCGGCCAGTATCACCACGGTGAGCGCCAAAGCGGTTGCAATGGCCAAAGAAAACAGCGGCGTGGTGGTCGCTGCTGGCGGCGACGGCACCATCAATGCCGTGGCGGCGGCGGTACTGCGCAGTGGTTGCCCATTTGGTGTGATTCCCCAAGGCACGTTCAATTACTTTGGCCGTGCCAACGCCATACCCCAGGATGCCCGCGCCGCCGCGACAGCCTTGTTAGGTGCCAGCATTTCCCCGACCACGGTGGGCGAGGTCAATGGCCGGGTGTTTCTGGTCAACGCCAGTCTGGGCCTGTACCCCCAGTTGCTGGAAGACCGCGAAGCCTGGAAGCAGCAGTTTGGCCGCAGCCGTCTGGTGGCATTCGTATCAGGCCTGGCAAGCATCTTTCAGGCACGCGGCCAGCTCAAGCTTGAAATCGAGATGGCAGGCAAAACCAGCCTGCTTCGCACGCCGACACTTTTTATCGGCAACAACCATTTGCAACTGTCCCAGGTCGGTATCCGTGAAGCGCCCACCGACGGCTTCAACCGTACAGAGCTGACAGGTGTTGCCGTGCGCTCCATGGGCACGCTGGCATTGCTCGGCCTGCTGGCACGCGGGGTGCTCGGGCGACTGGGCGATGCAGACAATATCGATACCTTTTCCTTTCACCATCTCAAGGTCGCAATTCGCGGTAAACGGTGCGTCAAGGTCGCAACCGACGGTGAGATCAACTGGATGACGCCACCGCTGGTGTTTCAGGTAGCCGATACGCCGCTGCTGCTGATGGTGCCCGCACTCGCCGACCGGGCTGAAGTGGCATGACAAAGCTGCTGCAAATCTCAGACCTGCATTTCGGCACTGAAGTGCCTGATGTTGTGCAGGCGCTCAGGGCACTGTCACATGACAAAAAACCGGATGTGCTGGTGGTGTCCGGTGACATTACCCAGCGCGCTACACCCGATGAGTTCAGCCGCGCCAGAGCTTTTTGCGACAGCCTGGGCGCACTGCATATGGTCGCCTTGCCCGGCAACCACGACGTTCCCCTGTACAACCTGTTTGCGCGTGTAATAGAGCCGTACGCGGCATACCGGACATGTTTTGGGCAGCAGCTGGAGTCTGAATTGATAACCCCCACGCTTTGCCTGATCACCGTCAACACCACGCGCTGGTGGCGGCATAAGGATGGCGAGGTCTCGGCAGCCCAGATTGAGCGTGTCTGCAAGCAGCTGGCGCGCGCCACGCCGCAGCAACTGCGTGTGGTGGTGGTTCATCAACCGGTTCACGTCATGCGTCCACAAGACGAGCACGACCGCCTGCATGGCTGGCAGCCCGCCGTGCGTGCATGGGCCGCAGCGGGGGCCGACATGGTGATGGGTGGCCACATTCACCTGCCTTATGTGTGCGAGCTGTCGTCCACCGTCAGGGCGCTGTCGCGCCGCATGTGGTGCGTTCAGGCGGGCACAGCCGTTTCAAGCCGCGTGCGGCATGAAGCGCCCAATTCAGTGAATTTGCTGGTGTTTTCGCCGGGTGATGAGGGACCGCATTGCGCGGTAGAACGCTGGGACTACCAGGCCGCTGCAGGCCGGTTCGCACTGGCACACACATCCGGGCTGAATCTCCAGAGAAATTGATCTGTCTGAAGCTTGTAATTGCTATTATTTAAATAGCAGCCAGCTCCCGTATTGACTGCCACAGCGGCTAAGCAGCATCCAGAAATGGGCTTAACAATGCTGTGAACGCCTTCAAGTCCTCAAAGTACGGCAAGGCACCGCCATCGACGGCCTGAAACTGCCAGTTGGGCCGGTTTGACACCGTTGTTCGACCCCGGTAGTCCGTGAAGTCACCGCGTGTAGCCATGGATACCCAGACGGAGCAATCAATGGCTTCGTACAAGGTGTTGATGTCGTTGCTGAACAGGTAAGCTGACACGAAATAGAACGGTGCGTGCTTGGCCCCGGGTTGCCGGGTGGTCACCAAGGCATAACGCCACAATGGCTCATCAATGACTTTGGCGCCCCAGGTACGCTCCAGAAAATAACGAATCACCCCAGGCCGGGTCAGGGTGCAGTAAAAACCGTCAGACCAGAATGGCCAGGTGAAAAATTTGTACAGCCACGGCAAGCCCAGCGTGGAGCCAGGCGGGCCGTAGCGCCGCTTGGCGCGGCTAAACCCGGTCGGGCTGACGAGTGCCAGCCGGCGAATGCTGCCAGGCGCCTCGCGCTGGGCACGCGCTGCATACTCTGCCGCGAGCGACACCCCCAGCACATCCACTGCACCACAGCCGTGGTCAAGCCGCATTTGCGCGATAACTGCCAGCAAGGCATCGGTCATCAAACGCGGGGAATAGGTGCGGTCTGTGCGGCTTGAAAAACCAAAACCTGGCAAGTCGATGGCATACACCGGGCGTGTCGCGCGGTAATGTTCAAACAGCGGGGCAACTTCAGCCGCAGAGCCCGAGGCATTGACGCTGTGAACCAGCAACAAAGGCGTCAACACCCACGGATGGGACGGTCGGGAACGGTAATAGCTGATGCGCTCGCCCGCTGCACCCAGCTCCAGCCGCTCCGCAATCAGCGCAGCGGGCAGTGCAGGCAGTGCCGGCAACTGCTGTGTGGGTTGTGCAGCGTTCAAGATGGTCAGGGCAGCTGGGGCGATGTTCCGGTCAACCGGTAGTATTTCTGCCAGAGCGTCGGCTTGCTCTCCACAAACTCCGGATTGACGGGTATGCAGGCTACCGGGCAGACCTGCACGCACTGCGGCTCGTCAAAGTGGCCCACGCATTCGGTGCATTTGTTCGGGTCAATCTCATAGATTTCAGGGCCGAGAAAAATCGCCTGGTTCGGGCATTCGGGCTCGCACACATCGCAATTGATGCATTCGTCAGTAATTAGCAAAGCCATGGTCAGGTGCCTTTCTGTGTGGTTTGCAAGGCAGCCAATACATATGGGCTGACCATCTGGCTGACATCACCGCCGAGTTTGCTGATCTCACGCACCAGCGTGCTGCTGATGCATTGCAGCGGCGCGTCTGGCAGCAAAAACACGGTTTCAACCTCCGGGTGCAACTTGCGGTTCATGGCGGCCATCTGGGCTTCATAGTCAAAGTCTGTCAGGTTGCGGATACCGCGCACCACGGCGCAGGCCCCTTGCGCCGCACAAAAATCCATGATCAGCCCGTCAAACGGCAACACCGACACGTTTGCTATGGATTCAGTAGCTGCTCCGGCAAGCTTTACGCGGGCCTCAAGGCTAAACAGTGTCTTTTTATGGTGTGCAACGGCTACCGCGATGACCAGCTGGTCAAACAACCCTGCAGCGCGGCGCACCACGTCGATGTGCCCCAGCGTCAGCGGGTCAAACGTACCAGAGTAAACGGCAATGCGGGCAGGTTGAGACATGGTGAAATTATGCGCCTTCAGTCACAGCTGCAGTCACCGGCAAACGCGTGAGCAAATGAAAATGCACCGCACCTGCCTTGCCGAAGCGGTGAACGCGCAAGCCAAGGTCTGCCAACGCATCATCGAGCCATGGTTTGGGTGCTTCAAGGTACACAAAACCATGGGCACTGATGGCCAGCGCTGCCGCCTTCAAGGCAGACTCGAACAGGTTGGACTCGTAAGGCGGGTCTAAAAACACCAGCTGCAGGCTGCCCGGCGACAGGCGCCTCAGCAGGCTCACGCCGTCGCCCCGCTCGATTTTGACCATGCTGGCCTTGAGCTTGAGCTGGCTGCTTTTGAGCTTTTCAACCAGTACCGGGTCTTGTTCGCACAGCAACACTTCTGTGGCACCGCGAGAAGCCGCCTCAAAGCCCAGCACGCCCGTGCCCGCAAACGCATCGGCGCAACGCCAGCCCGTCAGGTCCTGGCCCAGCCAGTTGAACAGGGTTTCGCGTACGCGGTCAGGGGTGGGGCGCAGGCCGGGCCTCTCAAGCACCGCCAGCTTGCTGCGCTTGTACAAGCCGCCGATGATGCGCACCTCGCCAGGCGGTACGGTTTTGCGGCCCACTACCTTGCCGGATCGGGCTATTTTCTTGTCCGGCTTGTTGTCAAGCATTGAAGCGGGCTGGGTTTTGGCTGCAGTAGCTGTGTATTTCATGGGATTGTGTACTTAGTGATACTTGCCATTTTCTCAGGTTGCAGTGGTGCCACCAAAGACCACCATTGACCAACATGGTCTCTGGTCAACACCCGGCGTGGGTTTCATAGAATAGAGCCACTCCAAAGCAGGCCCCATGTTCAGTTTCTTCAAGAAAAAATTCTTCTCCTCCCCTCCCGCAGCGCCAGCCGCGCCCATCCCTGTTATCGCGCAGGAGGTGCCCGCTGATCTGCCGCCGATAGCCCCAATAGCCCCAACACTCCCAACACTCCCGATAACCTCGACCCCTCCAGCCGCCATGCCTGCCGGCGGCAGCCTGATAGGCAGCGCGCTCGTCACACCGCTGGACATTGCCAAAGTTCTTGAAGCCAGTGCAGCCAGCGCGGCCAGCCCCGACCGTGAACGCTGGCTGGTCAAACTCACATCCGGCCTGCGCAAGACCGGCTCCAGTATTTCAGCGGTCTTCAGCGGCACGCAAATCAATGACGAGCTGTACGAAGACCTTGAGTCGGCCCTGCTCATGGCCGACACTGGCGTCAAGGCCACCACTTACCTGCTTGAAGAAGTCAAGCGACGGGTGGCCAGCAGCGGCGTGACCCACCCGATTGCTGTCAGAAACATCCTGACCGAAGCACTGGCCCAACTGATCAAGCCGCTTGAACAATCGCTGGTAATTGGCGAGCAGCAGCCCACGGTCATCATGGTGGCGGGCGTCAACGGTGCAGGCAAAACCACCTCCATCGGCAAGCTCACCAAACACCTGGCCAACGAAGGTGCCTCGGTGCTGCTGGCCGCAGCCGACACCTTCAGGGCCGCAGCGCGCGAACAATTGGCGGTATGGGCCGACCGCAACACGGTGGAGATCATCAGCAAGGAAGGCGGTGACCCGGCCGCCGTGGCGTTTGACGCAGTGACCGCAGGCAAGGCGCGCGGCAAAGATGTGGTGCTGGTCGATACCGCAGGCCGCCTGCCAACGCAATTGCACTTGATGGAAGAGCTTAAAAAAATCAAGCGCGTGGTGCAAAAAGCCGATGCCACAGCGCCTCACGAAATACTGCTGGTCATTGATGGCAACACCGGCCAAAACGCCTTGAGCCAGGTCAAGGCCTTTGACGAGGCGCTGCACCTGACGGGCTTGATCGTCACCAAGCTCGACGGCACGGCCAAGGGCGGCGTGCTGGCAGCGATTGCGCTGTGGGCGCGCGAACGCCAGGCAGCCTCACCAGAACTGCGCCCGGTGCCGGTTTACTTTATTGGCGTGGGTGAGCAGCTGGAAGACCTGGAAACATTCAATGCGCGGGAGTTTGCGCAGGCATTGCTTGCATAACTGGGCTGGCCGTTTGTGAAGCGGGGCATTCGCTGGCAAACTCGATTGCAGGGGCACTGCAGCAACCCGCCAGACTTGAAAATCACCAGCACACCGTCATCTAAACAGTTTAAAGGACGCAAGTGACCGACTTTATCAACGGATTTTTTCGATTCATCCTGAAGCTGGTACTGGCTGCATTTGGCCTGGTCTTTGTGGTCAGCCTGCTGGCTGCGGCCCTGGTGGTTGTCGTTTTGAGCTTGCTAAAAGCCCTGGTCACCGGCAAAAAGCCCGCCGTATTGACGACTTTCAACCGCTTTCAACAATACTCGCCCAAGGGCATGTGGCCAGGCGCTGCTGGCCGTGATTCACACAACGGGGTGGCAAAGACGGGCGATGTGGTGGACGTTGAAGTGCGGGAAATTCGCCATGACAAGTAATTGGCTTGTTGGGCTGTATGAGTAACTCTTGCCGGGCATTAAGCACCCTGCACATACCCATTAACGTTTGACTTAAGTGGTTGACCGCAAGCCGGTCCGCTTGAAGGAAAGGTTATGCCTCTTCCAGCTCCTTGAGGGTCTTGCCCGTCGAGTCGCGCCAAGAGGTGAGCCCGTTTGCTCCGCCACTATGGATGACAGCAGCTGCAGCGCTTGGACTGGAGAACTCTGCGTTCTGTGTGAAAACATAGGTACCGGCCTTCTCAATCAGTGTTCCTTCTTGCACAAGCTTGTGCCTCAATGCGACCACAAAGGGGTGCTGGGATTCGGCGGACGGGCGCAGTGCCAGCACGGCAGTCGAGTCCTTGAACACAACAAACCCCGCCTCCGTTCGTCTGCCCTCGGCGAGGGCGTTCTTTATCTTGCAAATGAGGTTAGGCTGCGCCTTCGTTGGTTTGGTCGATCCTGCAATTGGCGTAAGTAGATCTGAGCCTAGAACTGGTAGAACTTGGCGAATTCGAGAAAGGAATACTTCCATGTCCTCGCGGTCTGACTCTGGAAGCTTTGGATTACTGCCATTCACGTTTTCGAGCTCGTATCGGCCCGCAATCTTCGATTCTTGCCAAAGGCGATTCTCCAAGAACCGAACGTGTGCCTTTGTGAGGTTTTCATCTTTGCTGACAAAGACGACGATCGAAGTCCAAAATTCAAGCGCTTTGGCTTTGTGCTGTTTCAGGCGATCTCTGATGACCTCGGCTTCGCCGATGTATGCCTGAGGATTACCGGTGTCTGGGTTCGTCCCGAGTAGAAAATAGACCCCGGCGCTTTCGAGCTCCTCGCGGACCAAAAGATCATCGAGTTCCGTTCGTGGCGCGGCAAGAGCTTTGCCCGTCCAGTTAGAAACTTCGCCAACACGAATGCGCTTCGCGTCCCCATGCGGCAAGAACAGCTTGATCGTGGCTGATGTCATAGGGCGGTATTCTGAGCGATAGTGCTTGCAAGTGGGGTTTCAAGAGGCATAACGTAGTCTATAGCGCAAAGTTTGCATGATCAAACCGCCGCTACGGGATGACGCAGTCATCAAAGTCCTCCTGCAAACGGCATGCCTAATCAGACCTGCCCGTATTGGTCAGGTATTCGACCAGCAGACTCGACGCCTGCGTGCAATTGTCTTGGTGTTGTACTGGATCTGCGCTTTAATCTGCACGAAAAAGGGGTCCAAAAAAGGGGTCGGTCCAAAAAAGGTCCAAAAAAGGGGTCCAAAAAAGGGGTCAGGTCTTGCAAAATAGAAAAAAGGGGTCAGGTCTTGCAAAATAGCATTCATGTATAAAAGTTAGGCATAGTTGAAATCAACAGCTGTAGTCAGATTGCCATAAATGTTACATTGCAAGACCTGACCCCAGCATCGCAGAAGCTGCGCTAATGCCCGTGCCTGGACCAATGGGGGTAATACCTGTTGAGACGGATGATCTACCTTCTAGTAAAAAGTAGCCTATAAGCTACAATTAGCTATGTATGACTTGCGCCACTACGTAGACAAAAAAGGCCAGGATTTGTTTGCCAAGTGGCTCGACAGGCTCAAAGATCGCAAAGCACAATCCAGAGTTGCTGCCCGCCTTATTCGACTGAAGAACGGAAACTTTGGTGACTGCAAACCTGTCGGAGATGGAGTGTGGGAGCTGCGCGTCGATTGGGGTCCGGGCTACCGTGTCTACTATGCCCTTGAAGGCAGTCGCGTTGTTTTGCTTTGCGATGGTGGCGACAAGCGTACGCAAAGTGCAGATATTGCAAGGGCAATTAGTCGTTGGAATGAATGGCAAGAACGGAGTGACGTATGAAAACTGGTGTGAGTCATGACGATTGGTTGAAGGTACAACTCGCTGATGCGGAGTTTGCAGCTCAATACCTGAACGCTGCAGGAGACGATGATGATCCTAAGACATACCTCACTGCACTTAGGCAGGTCGTGGAAGCTAGAGGCGGTATCGCGGCAGTTGCAGACAAAGCAGATTTGTCGCGAGAATCTTTATACCGCACGTTGTCTGTGCGCGGTAACCCCACAATTAAAACTTTGACCGCTGTCTTAAAGGCAACAGGGCTCAAGTTTGGAGTCACTGCGCATTGATAAGTCTTAACGGCAATAGGAGAAAGGAAATGGAGAAAGGAAATGGGGTCAGGTCTTGCAATATAGCAATTCGCACTGAGTAGTTTCAAAATTGATAGCGGCTCATGCAGACCCCACTTGGGCTAAGAGGTCTTTTCCCTAGCGAAAAATGGGGTTAGGTCTCAATACTGTTCACTTAAGACCGTTCTCCCTGAGCTTGTCGAAGGGTTGCCGATACAGGGCAAGGCTTTGACCCTTCGACAAGCTCAGGACAGGCCGAGCTCAGCCCGAACGGTTTTCTGCTTAAGAGAACAGTATTGAGACCTGACCCTAGCATCGGCTTCTGAGCTTGTCGAAGGGCTGCCAATACACGGTAAGGCTTCGGCCCTTCGACAAGCTCAGGACAGGCCAAGCTCAGCCCGAACGGTTTTCCCGCTTAAATGAACAGTATTGAGACCTGACCCTGCGGCCTCGTTCTGAGATATCTCCGTTCGATGTCGCTGTTTCCACTGGCAGTGCACTGCGCCGCTCAAGTCGTCAATGCTGGTTGCTCCCAATTCAATAGCTACCCACGCTCGCAGATGCTACGCAAAGCGCTTATTTGATGATCAATGGTGAGCTGGCCATCAGACATGCCTGCATTGGCCGGATAGTCGACCATCAGGCCTAACACCTGAGTAAAATCCTCTTGGAGTTGTACTGAATCTGCGCTTTAATCTGGACAAATCGATAACAAAGTGATTGGGTTTGTATGAAACAAATCGGTGTTTCCGAGTGGCTGGCCGCAGACCGGGTAGGTCGTACACAGCTGGCCGTTGCTTTCGCTGGCAGCTCGTTTGTGTATGGCACGGGGGGCACAGGCAGCATGATTGTGAGGGGACTCAAAAATTGGGCGTCCAGACCACGCAAGCATTCACCCGCCGAAATCCAGAGCGGTGCCTCCGTGATGGCCCCTGCGACTGAGCAGGCGCTTGTTCCGGTACTCGCGCGTGAACTGAACCTGTTTGACCCCGGACGGCGGGCCAGCATTTACCTCGCCAATGACATGCAGATGATGGACATGTACTACGGCCAGGCGGGCAACAGCCTGTACACGCAGCGCATTCCGGTCATTGCCGAATACATCCACCATGCCATGAAGTTCACTGGCCCCTTCAGCATGGCAGAGTCTGGTCGTGATGCCTACCAGCGCACGTTTGCTACAACGGCCGAAGGCTGGAAGGCAGACTCACCCAAGCATGAATCCTGGGAAGGTCGAACAGCGACCAAAGAGATGTCGCGCCTGATCCGGCTGGGTATCTTCACGTTTGGCGGAAGCCTGATTTTTGAAGGCAAGGAGGTGTATTACTCCCAGGTTTTTTTGAAAAACTCTTACATATCAGACACGGATGCCGAAGCCCGCGAACTCTTTACTTTCTTTCATCCTGGCCAGTCAACTGTGCCTTACGGCAAAGGACGTATCAAGTTTTACTGGTGCGGCAAAGAAACGGTTCCGACCAAGCTGCATTTCCTGACGAACTGGACGTGGCAGAAAGACCCTGTGACTGAGAAAAGTCTGACCCACGCGGTACAGAACATGGCCCACGCGGGCGGGCGGACGGTTGACGCGCAACAGCTGACAGAAACCTGGGGCAAGTTTCAGGACGTACCTGCCACCATGTTGGGGAAAAAGAAAGAGTATTTGTCAGTGATTGAGCGCATGCGAACCTGAGACTTGCTCGCAGTAGCGGAACGCAAACCCGATTGCGGATACAGAAGCCAGTATTCAGAGCCACAGTAGCTTCGCAGTTTGATGACTCATGGTTAAAGTTGGTCGCGGCATGGACGACGGCTGGCAGAAAACTATCCAGTTCGTATTTTTCGTATACGATATACCTATGTCGTCTCTTTTGCCTTGGTCCAACGACCTCCCCACAGACCGCCTGAGCGATGTGCGCGACACCTCGCTATCCAAGCTGGTCAAGGGTGATATTGAGGCGCTGATTCTCAAAGGCGTTCTGGTGCCCGGCCAGCGCATCAACGAGCCTGATGTGGCCAGCCGCCTGCAGGTGTCGCGGGTACCGGTGCGTGAAGCCTTGCGTGAACTTGAAAGCTCGGGGCTGGTGATTTCGCGCAAGCACTCGGGGGTGTTTGTGCGCCAGCTGGATGCGACCGAGGTGCGCGACCTGTACCAGATGCGCGGCCTGCTCGATGGCTTTGCCGGGCGCTGTGTGACGCAACTGCCGACAGACAAACGGAATACGCTCACCGCTTTTTTAAGCGCTTGCACCACTGCCATGCAGCAAGCGGCCAGCCAGAACGATGTACAGCTTTATTACGCTGAGAATCTGCGCTTTCACTGGGCCATCATGGAAGCGGCGGGCAACCAGCAACTGCTGCAAACCTACCGCAGCATTGTGCAGAAGCTGCATTTGTCACGGCTTAAAAACCTGTCGCAGGACCTGGGCATGCAGCTGTCGATAACCGAGCACACCGACATTGTTGATGCCGTGCGCGTGGCCAATGCGACGCGTTGTGAAACCCTGATGGCAGACCACGTCGGCGGCGCCTATCAGCGCCTGCTTTTAAAAATAAACCCCGAAATCACCCTGGAGACAACCACCTCATGATGATGAAACGACGCACCCTGTTGCAGGCAGCGCCTGCCCTGGTTTACGCGCCTGGTCTGGTGCTGGCGCAAAGCACTTACCCGTCCAAACCGATTCGCTACATCGTGCCGGTAGCCGCAGGCGGCGGCAGTGACACTGTGGGCCGCACAGTGACGGAACGCTGGGGCAACCAGCTCAAGCAGGCCTTTGTGGTGGACAACCAGGGCGGCGGCGGCGGTGTGATTGCCTGCCAGGCCACAGTCAGAGCTGCGCCTGACGGTTACACGCTCCTGCAGGGCTATGTGGCCACGCACGGCACCAGTCCGGCCACACGCAAGCTGCCCTATGACCCCATCAGGGACTTCACGCCGATTGGCATGATTGGGGGTACGCCGAATGTACTGGTCGTCAACAGCGCGCTGCCGGTGAAAACCGTGAAAGAGTTCATTGAGTACGTCAAAAAGAACCCAGGCAAGATCAGCTACGGCTCGGCGGGCCAGGGCTCGCTCACGCACCTGACGATGGAGCTGTTCAAGCAGCAGATCAACTCGTTCATGGTGCATATCCCCTACAGGGGCATTGCCCCTGCGTTCAGCGACCTGATTGGCGGGCAAACGCAGGCGATGTTTCCGGGACTGGCCGCCGCTGTGCCGCATATCCGGTCTGGCCGGGTGCGCCCGCTGGCGGTCACTGGCCTGACCCGCCACCCGCAGTTCAAGGACGTGCCCACGCTGGACGAATCAGGTTTTAAAGGGTTCGACGCGCAGCAGTGGTATGGCGTGGTAGGCCCTGCGGGGATGCCTGCACCGATTGTCAGGCAGCTCAGTGACTCGCTGGCCGTGGTGCTCAAAGCCCCTGACCTGCGCGAAAAGCTGTCTGTCGAAGCGATTGAGCCGCAAGTCATGTCACCTGAAGAATTTGGTGCTTTCATCAAGGCAGACATTGCCCGTTGGACCAGGCTGGCCAAAGACCGCAATATCCAGCTGGAAAGCTGATACAGCGCACACCACAACGACCAAAAAGCCGGGGCAGACAAGTCCGTTACCGCAGAGGCGCAGAGAACGCAGAGTTGCGCAGAGAAGATAAATAGGTTCTTTTTCTTGGACTCTGCGGCCCTCTGCGTTTTCTGTACCTCTGGGATCAAATCTTTCTGCCTCCTGCAGGCCAGTCTCAATAAATAACCAGTCAAATCGCCCTGTAGCGCTCCAATTACCTGCCCAAGCAGCTATCCAATTGATAGCAAACGTTTTTCAAATCAACTCCTGTAAAAACCATGGCCCGCAATACCCAGGTCGCCGCCGACCACAACGCTCCACCCGTCACGCACATCCTGGCGAAGTTTGTCGCCACCCACCCATCCAGAGGCTGGAGCGATGCGGTTGACCACGAGGCGCACCGCACCTTCATGAACTGGCTGGGCTGCGCCGTGGGTGCAAGCCATCACGAAGCGGCTGAAGCTGCACTGGCCGCTGTGAACATGCTGCAACCGGCAGCGCAAGCCAGCGTGCTGGGCCGGACTGAAAAAGTTGACATGGCCAGTGCTGCGCTGATCAACGGCATCACCTCGCACACCTTTGATTTTGACGACACCCACCTGAAAACCATCATTCACCCGGCCGGGCCGGTGGCGTCCGCCGTGCTGGCCATGGCCGAGCACATGGGCAACACGGGCCGCGAAGTCATCGACGCACTGGTGATTGGCATTGACGTGTCTTGCCGTGTGGGCAATGCCATGTACCCTGACCACTACGACCGCGGCTGGCACATTACCGGCTCGACCGGAACGCTGGGCGCAGCGGCGGCATGTGCGCGTTTGCTCAAGCTGAACGCGCAGCAAACCGCCATGGCGCTCGGCATTGCCGCGTCGCAGCCGATTGGCATGCGCGAGCAGTTTGGCACCATGACCAAGCCGTTTCATCCGGGCGGTGCGGCACGTGCCGGCCTGATGTCGACACTGCTGGCCAGCCAGGGCTTCACGGCCAGTTCCAAGGCACTGGAGGCACCGCGCGGCATGATGCAGACGATTTCGACCAAAAACGACTGGACTGAAATCACCAGCGATCTGGGCGAGCGTTTTGAGATCTCGTTTAACACCTACAAGCCGTTTGCCTGCGGTATCGTGATTCACCCCAGCATCGACGCCTGCGCGCAGCTTCGCAAACAGGGCGTCACGCCGGAGCAGATTGACCGCATTGAACTCAAAGTGCATTCCCTGGTGCTTGAACTCACGGGTAAAAAAGAACCGCAAGACGGTCTGCAGGCCAAGTTCAGTGTGTACCACGGCTGCGCAGCAGGGCTGACCTTTGGTTACGCCGCCGAAGAAGAGTTTTCTGACGGCGTGGTTAACCGTGCCGACATGGTGGCGCTGCGCCGCAAGGTCGTCGCTACAGTCGATGATTCGATTGACGAAGCCAGCGCCGATGTGACCGCCGTGCTGCTCGATGGCCGCCGCGTGCATGTTTTTGTAGAGCACGCCATTGGCTCGCTTCAAAACCCGATGTCTGACATGCAGCTGGAAGCCAAATTCCAGGGCCTGTCTGACGCGATTCTGGGCGCTGGCCACACCAGCGAGCTGATCAACGCCTGCTGGGCTCTGGGCGGCGCTGCCAATGTCAAAGCGCTGGTCGAACTGACATCGCCGGTGCGCGCATGAGCACGCCCGCACGCCCCAACATCGCCATACTCGGTGACGCCGAGCAGGCGCTGCGCCGCTTGGGCAACTGGCAAACCATTGATGCGCAGGCCAACGTGGCGGTGCATCCCTGGCCGCTTCAAGGCGATGCCCTGGTAGCAGCCTTGAAAGATGCAGATGCAGCGGTGCTGGTGCGCGACCGCACGCCGTTTGACGCGGCACTTTTGGCACAGCTGCCCAAGCTGCGTTACCTGGTATTTACCGGCAACCGCAACACCACGCTGGACCTTGCCGCCATGGCCGCGCGCCAGATACCCGTCAGCCATACCGATTGGGGACCGTCCAAAGACAGCACCTGCGAGCTGACCTGGTCACTGATACTGGCCGCCACACGCCAGCTGGAGTCGCAAATTGCCCTGCTGCGCAGTGGGCAATGGCGCCCCGCCGCAGCGGTGCCCCTGGCGGGCGTGCTGCACGGCCAGACGCTGGGCCTGGTGGGCCTGGGCGAAATTGGCGGACGCGTTGCGAAAGTCGGCCAGGCACTGGGCATGAAAGTGGTCACCTGGAGCCCGCGCATGACACCAGAGCGTGCGCTTGAAAAAGGCGCAACATCTGTCACGCTCGAAGAACTGCTGGGCACATCCCACGTCGTCAGCCTGCATCTGGTGCCTGCACCTGCAACCCGCTACTTGCTCAACGCTGAACGCCTGGCCCTGATGCGCCCTGACAGTCTGCTGGTCAACACCTCGCGCTCGGCGCTGGTCGATGGCGCGGCTCTGGTCAAGGCGCTGGAAAAAGGCCAGCCCGGGTTTGCCGCGCTCGATGTGTTTGACACAGAACCGTTGCCCTTGAACGATGCCCTGCGCCAGTTACCGAATGTTCTCTTGAGCCCGCATCTGGGCTTTGTCACAGAGCCTGTTTACCAGCGTTTTGCCACGGGTGTGACGCAGTGCCTGGAGGCCTGGCTTTCCGGCAAACCGCTGGTGCGGTTACTGGATACAACGCCGGGGAATTGAAAAGGCTGCATATACGCTTCAAAATTGATAGCGCACAGCCCTCGACTTTGCTGGCTGCGAGGCTGATTTCGTTAACGCTGAGGCCTCAGCATTGACAGCTTGCTGGTGTTGAGTTTGACAGCCCGTTTAAATGTCCTGCCTTCGTGCCCTGCATACTGGCCAGCATCGTGACCGGTATGAAGTCCTGCACCTACAGCCATCGTCGCCAATGACTTGATGCGGCAGGCCCACAGCAGGTGTAAAGTCAAACATTAGGGTTTTTACTTATTAGCCTTGCGCTATCCCAAGCATTGAACCTATTGGTTAGCACTCTCTCTAACAGAGTGCTAACATTTGAGATTAAAGAAAAGGAGTTTTGCTATGTCTTATGCTCTTGCCCCCAAAAATTCGACCTCTGCTGGCGTCATGTCGGTGTCAGCTGGCCCTGCAAGTGGGGTTGCAGCGCTCAACCCATGGTCGTTGCTGCCGCCTCTGGGAAACCTGGACGCCTATATTTCAGCAGTCAACCGCTTGCCTATGCTCACACTGGAGCAGGAGCAGGACTTTGCCCGCAAACTCAAAGCCAGCAACGATATCGAGTCGGCTGAAAAACTGGTCTTGTCACATTTGCGCCTGGTGGTGTCCACGTCACGCAAGTATCTAGGCTATGGCTTGCCGCATGGCGACCTTATTCAGGAAGGCAACATTGGCCTGATGAAAGCGGTCAAGCGCTTTGACCCGGACCAGGGCGTGCGGCTGGTGAGCTACGCGCTGCACTGGATCAAGGCCGAAATGCACGAGTACATTCTGAAAAACTGGCGCATGGTCAAAGTCGCGACCACCAAAGCCCAGCGCAAGCTGTTTTTCAATTTGCGTTCCATGAAGCAGGGCTTCAAGGACGACGTTGATGTGGCCACGCACCGCGACACACTGAGTGAAGACCAGATCAGCTCGATGGCGAAAACGCTGAACGTCAAACGCGAAGAAGTCATCGAGATGGAACAGCGCATGTCAGGCGGTGACGTGCTGCTGGACCCCAGCCCCGGTGATGACGGCGAAGACGCATTCGGCCCGATTGCCTATCTGGCCGATACCGCACAAGAGCCAACCGAACTGATGGAGTCACGGGCGCGTGACAACCTCGCCAGTGACGGCATCACCACAGCGCTGCAAAGTCTGGACGAGCGCTCGCGCAAGATCGTGGAAGAGCGCTGGTTGAAGGTGAACGACGATGGATCAGGCGGCATGACGCTGCATGATCTGGCCGCAATCTACGGTGTCAGCGCTGAACGGATTCGCCAGATTGAAGTGGCCGCCATGAAGAAAATGAAGAAGACGCTCACCGAGTACGCTTGAGAGTTTGAAGCTGCTTCATAAAACGCCCTGCCTGCCTGGTTGCAGACAGGGCTTTTTTACGTGCGGAAATGATTGAGTTATCTGGACAGGCACCCTTGATCAGGCACCCTTGATCAGCAGCCGAATGTCCGACGTCAGGCCTTCAGGGCCAGTGCCATAGCGGCTGTACAGCCGTACTTGCCCCTTGGGGTCAAACACATAGCTGCCTGCGGAGTGGTCCATGCTGTAACTGCCAGCCGTGGTGCCTTCGACTTTTTTATAGTAAATCTTGAAATTTTTGGCCACCTCGGGCAGCTTGTCCATGGCAGGGCGCAACGCCAGAAAGCTGGGGTCAAAGTTGCCCATGTAGGCTTTGAGCAGTTCGGGCGTATCGCGCTCCGGGTCCACCGTGATGAAAATGGCTTGCAGCTTGTCGCCATCGGTACCGAGTGATTTTTTGATCTGTGCCAGCTCGGCCATGGTCGTCGGGCAGACATCCGGACATTGCGTGAAGCCAAAAAACACCACCACCACCTTGCCCGCAAAGTCTTTGAGACTACGGACCTGGCCATTCTGGTCGGGCAGGGCAAAATCCTTGGCGTAGTCGGCCCCTGTCAAATCAATGCTTTTGAACTGCGGTGCCTCTTCTTTTGAGCAAGCTCCCAAAAGGGCTGTAGCGCAAGCAATGCCTGCACACCCTGCTATTAATTTGATAGTTCTTCGACGACCGGAATCAATCAGTGAGCGTGCCATGGTTAGCGCCTAAATAAGGTAGTGGTCCAGCAGCAGTGCTGCAAACAGCACCGACAGGTGAAGCAGTGAAAAGCGAAACGTCTTGCGCGCCAGTGATTCGGAATAATTACGCCAAAGACGCCAGCCGTACCAGCAGAAACCGGCACTTAAAACCAGGGCAGCTACAAGATAAATCCAGCCACTCATTCTGAAAACAAACGGCATCAGGCAGGCGGGCAGCAGCACCAGCGTGTAGAGAAAAATCTGCAGCCGTGTGAACTCGTTGCCATGGGTCACGGGCAGCATGGGCAGCCCGGCCTTGCGGTAATCCTCTACCCGGTACAGCGCCAGCGCCCAGAAATGCGGCGGAGTCCACAGGAAAATGATCAGAAACAGGATCAACGCTTCAGGACCGACGCCACCCGTCATGGCCGCCCAGCCGAGTACCGGCGGCATGGCCCCGGACGCACCACCAATGACAATGTTTTGCGGTGTCATGGGTTTGAGCACCACGGTGTAGATCACGGCATAGCCAACAAAGGTGGCAAATGTCAGCCACATCGTCAGCGGATTGACCCAGACATACAGGATGACCGAACCCATGGCGCACAAACCAGCAGAAAATGAGAGTGTCAAAACATTGCTGATCTGGCCCTGTGCGGTGGCACGCCATGACGTGCGTTTCATGCGGGCATCAATGCCCTGCTCGACCAGGCAATTAAAAGCTGCAGCGGCACCCGCGACCAGCCAGATCCCGGCACACGCGATCAGACCCAGCCTGACTTCAGCCCAGCTGGGCACGCCCGGTACCGCCAGCACCATGCCGATCAGTGCGCAGAAAACAATCAGCTGAACCACGCGCGGTTTGGTCAGTGAATAAAACTGTCTGAACTTGGAAGGCACAGCCGCCAGCGGGGAAAGAGCAGCGACAGAAGAGTCAGTAGGGGTCATGCAGTCAATCTTGAAGCACTCAATTTTGACCTGTGGACAGCAACAAACGCGCTTTTTGTGCAAAAAACGATGCCGGTCAGCACAATGACCAGCCCCGCTGCACCGCCTGTATGCGACACCGCAGCGGCCAGTGGCCAGCCCAACAGCACATTGCCCAGGCCGGTAGCCAGCTGCAACAGGGCCAGCCCGCCCAGCCACTGCGCCTGCCTGCGCAGTTCCGGCATCCGGTAGAGTTTGAGCGTCAACGCCAAGATGGCAGCGAACACCACATAAGCGCTCAGGCGGTGCACATAGTGGATGGCAGTCAGTGCTGCAAAAGTGATGTTGTCACCGTCCAGACCGGCACCCAGCTCACGCCAGAGCGTGAAGCCCAGCCGGAAATCCATGTCTGGCCACAATGAGTTCTGACAGCCCGGGAACTGTGTACAGGCTAGCACGGCGTAGTTGGTACTGACCCAGCCGCCCAGTGCAATTTGCAGCCACAGCAGCCCAAAGGTCGCCAGCACAAGCCAGCGTGTGCCTGATGGCAGCAGCACATAAGACGGCTCACCCTGCGCCTGGGTGTAGCGCACCGCTTGCACTTTCAAAAGCGCCAGCAGTACCATGCCGCCGAGCAGATGCATGGTGACAATGGCAGGAAACAGCTTCATGGTGACGGTCAGCGCACCAAATGCGCCTTGCAAACAGACCCAGAGCAGCGTGAAGGTCGGCCACCAGGGCGAGATATGCACACGTTTGCGGTCAAACCAGCTGGTGGCTGCCAGGGTCAAAATCATCACGCCCACGCCCGTAGCCAGGTAGCGGTGAATCATTTCAACCCAGGCCTTGGGGTGCGTCACCGGACCGGATGGCATGGCTGTTTGTGCTGCTTCAATATGCACCTGGGCACCGACCGGGCTGGCATGGCCATAGCAGCCCGGCCAGTCAGGACAACCCAGACCTGAATCAGTCAGCCGGGTAAAAGCACCAAAAGCCACCAGATCAAATGTCAAAAACAGCGTCAGAAATGTGAGCACCCGCAAGCGCTGCGCAATAGGTGCATTGCGGTTACGAAGCCAGACCCAGGCCAGCGGCCCCATAGCCACGACCAGACCCATAAGCATGAGGCGCAGGGCCGGGCTGAAGTTATAAAGCTCTTGTGTCGTCATTCTCAGGGTTTCCAAATAGCAACTGCACAGAAGTCAGGCAAGCGACGGCCTGCAAGGTGTACAAACCAAAAGCAATGTACGACCGCAGCTACCCGTCTTCGCCAGCAGGGGCCGCGGAACCGGCTTTGCCGGGCCGCAGGCGCAGCGGCCCCCTCGGGGCTGGAGCCTGCGGCTCCAAACCTGCTTGAGCAGGTTTGGACAGGCGACAGAAGCGAAGCCTCTGGCGAGCGGCGGCCTGCAAGGTGCAGCGAACCACACGTAGCGACAAGCGTGGGGGTCATCCTCTGCCTTCCTTGTCCCAACTGGCAGAGGCGCGCAGAAGGCGGTCGAGGTCGCGCTTGGCTTTAGCCGCCCCATCCGCGTCCATCGTGGCGGGAAATCGCATCATCCAGTTACCCAGCGGATCAACCAGGTAGATGTGGTCCTCCAGGCGCTGACCCGCAGCGGGCTGCAGCCATTGCGCCACTGCGTCCGCTGGCACGCGCAGCACCGTGGTCGATGCCAGGCCGGGACGAATACGGGCGTCCACGGCAGCCGCATCGTTGATCAGCCAGACCGAATCCAGGCGATCTTTTTCCCTGCCCAGAGACTCACGCAACTGCCGCTGGTAATACAGACGCTGCTGACAGGCCTGCTCACAGGCAGCACTGCCCACGCTGATCAACAGCCACTGGTCCTTGAGCGCTTTCAATTCACCAGCTTTGCCGTCCAGGCCTTCGGTGCGCATACTGGGCAAAGGTCGTTGCGGGTTGATCAGCTCGCCAAAATTGCGCCGCCCCTCGGGGCGGATAACGTAGTAAGTAAAGTAAGACAGCAAGACTGGCGCAGCACAAACCAGCAGGATGACGATCATTTTCCAGCGCCCGGCAGTGTTGCGCACAACATCCTGACCTGGCTCGGGAAGCGAATGCACCGTCAAGCCCAGGGGCTGGTCAAGCCCAGGTGAGGCATTCAGATGGGGGGATTTTTCGTTGATCACGGCGTTATAAGGTTTCTGCAGGCAAACTAGGGAAATACACGATTTTTAACGCGCAGGGGTTGAATCAGTTGAAACCAGACATACAGGCCAGTGGTCAAGGCGCACAGAGCAAACCACTGGAAAGCATAACCATAGTGCCTCTCGACGCCCAGATTGGGCGCGGCCCAGTCGCGTAGCAGGCCTTCGCTGGCCGCCCCCGTCTGAAGCAATGAAACCGGTAACAGCGGGAGTGAGGTTTCTGATGCAAATGCGCTGATGTCCAGATTTTGCCGGATACGACCGCTTTCAACGCCTTTGAACTCGTATAGCTTGGAAGGCGGCGGGGCAATACGGCCCTGTACCGTCACCGTACCCGGAGGTGTTGGAATCGCCGGCAAGCGCGTTCGGTTGTTGAAATCCCGCAGCACCCAGCCACGCTGGACCAGCAGAACCTGGGCACTTCCCTCAAGCGCCAACGGCGTCACGACAAAAAAACCGGTTTGGCCACCCATGGGACGGTTATCGAGAAAAACCGTGTGGTCAGCTTGCCAGACACCCCTGAGCTGCGCCTTCCTGTGAATGACCTCTGACAGATTTTTTGTCGCATCAAAAGAAGCATTATCAAGTCGGGACAAGCTGGACTGGGAGGTGATGGCCATCTGCAAGGCTTCTTTTTGCGCGGCGCGGCGCAGTTGCCACTGACCCAGCGACAGCGTTCCTGCCGCCACTATCAAGGCCGCAGCCGTCACCAGCCAAAAACGTCGCCTGTGCAGAACCGGTGTCATATGTGGATAATCCAGTTTATGACATATCTCGTAGGCATCGCTTTTTTAGCCATTCTCGGCAGTCTGGGCACTGCGCTTTTTTTCATGCTGAAAGACGGCACCAACGGCAAAGCCAAAACCAGCAGCATGGCGCGCGCGCTGGCGTTTCGTGTGGGTTTTTCGGTGTTGCTGTTTGTTTGCATCTTGATTGCATGGAAGCTGGGCTACATTCAGCCAACGGGTATACCTGTTGGCAGATAACGCCAGAAAACCAAAGTTCAAAAACAAAGGCCGCACAATGCGGCCTTTTTTGCGTTTGCTAGTCGGGATACAGAATCCCAACCCGGAATTCAGAGCCAGTACACGAGGATGTAAAGACCCAGCCACACCACGTCCACAAAGTGCCAATACCAGGCAGCGCCTTCAAAACCAAAATGTTTTTCAGGTGTGAAATGCCCTTTTTGCAAACGCAAAGTGATGAAAAAGAGCATCAGCATGCCGACAAATACGTGAAAACCGTGAAAGCCGGTCAACATGAAAAATGTCGAGCCGTAAATACCCGACGTGAGCTTGAGATTCAGCTCTACATAGGCATGGTAGTACTCATAACCCTGGACAATCAAAAAGACCACACCGAGTATGACGGTGGCCCACATGAAAGCAATGGTTTTGGCGCGGTGACCTTCACGCAGCGCGTGGTGCGCAAAAGTCATCGTCACACCCGAAGTTAACAACAGTGCCGTGTTGATCGTTGGCAGCCAGAAGGGACCTACCGTCTGGAATGGCTCAACAATGTTGGCGGGCGAAGCGGTCACACCAGCGGCCATGCTCGGCCAGACCGACTTGAAATCAGGCCACAGCAAAGAATTTTCAAGATCACCCAGCGCAGGCACCGAGTGCACCCTGGCCCACAGCAGCGCTGTGAAGAATGCGCCGAAAAACATGACTTCAGAAAAAATGAACCAGCTCATGCTCCAGCGGTAAGACAAATCAATCTTGTGACCGTACAAGCCGCCTTCGCTCTCGCGAACCGAGTCACGAAACCATACAAAAAGCGTCCCCAGCCAGACAACCATACCCAGCGCCAGCGAGTAAGCACCCCAGCTGGCACCATTGACCCATTCAACAGCGCCCAAAATGACAAAGAACAGGCCCAGCGCTGCCATCGCAGGGTGGCTGGATGGTCCGGGCACAAAATAATAGGGGGCAACCGGTGCGGTACCTGATGATGTTATTGATGACATTCCCAACTCCTCTTTTCGCTAAATTCCGAGATTCGATTGATATGTGGCAGGCCAGCCAGCCTTCACGGATTATTTGGCCACCACCCAGGTCGCCAATGCAATCAGGCCACCGACAAAAATGATGGCCCCGATCAAGCCAATAATGACAATGTGTACGGGGTTTAACTGGTCTATGTCTTTTTCATAATCGCCACGGGCACGAAGACCTACAAATGACCACATCACGGCTTTCACAGTACGGAAAATCGAGCCCTTGCGTTTGAAAACTGACGGCTCTGCGTCTAGCGGCTCAGGCGGACCCACTGGCTTGGTCATGTGCCCGGTACCCGTCCTGGCACCTTGCTGTCCATTAAAACAACATTCGCAGCTGCTCCACTGGAAGCTTGCGGCACCGCAGGCGTTCGGCCTCCAACTTCAAAAAACGTATAGGACAGCGTGATCGTGCTGACGTCTTTGGAGAGTTTCGGATCAATCACAAACGCGACGGGCCACTGCTTTTTCTCGCCGGGTGCCAGTGTGTACTGGCTGAAGCAAAAACATTCCAGTTTATTGAAATAAGGCCCCGCCTGGGCTGGCGCATAACTGGGAATGGCCTGCGCAGACATGGTCCGGTTCTGGACATTTTGAAACTCATACATGACGGTCATCAGCTCGCCTGGATGCACCTGAAGGGTATTCAGGGCAGGCTTGAAATGCCAGGGGCCTCGCGCATTGGCATCAAACTCCACGGTGATGGTTCGGGTGCGATCGACCTGTGTGTTGGCGGGCAGCTTGGGGGTTGCGCCCGGTATCAGTCTGTCCCCGAGCGCGAGTATATTGATACCCGTCATCTCGCAGATGGCGCGGTAAATAGGAACCAGTGCATATCCAAAACAGAACATGCCCAGCACAATCACCGCGAGCTTGCCCACCATTTTGGAATTTTCAAGCTGAAGCTTCATGACATCGCGCCCTCAATGAGAGCCAAAGAAGATCATCTTGATCATGAAGCCACCACAAAATACCACCGCTACTGACGCCAGTATCAGCGCCAGCCGGAAGTTTTTTTTCTTTTGATCAGCGGTCATGGTGTCAAGGTGCGATGGCATGCGTGTTTCAACCAATCACACGGGTTGCCGTTGCATCCAGCTTGGGCGGTGTCTCAAACGTATGGAAAGGTGCAGGCGATGGCACTTCCCATTCCAGCCCTTCAGCACCTTTGCCGCCCTCGTCAAGCCAGGGGTTTTGTTTGGCTTTCTCGCCCTTGCCCATCATGGTGGGCAAAACGACAAACACAAAGAAATAGACCTGTGCAAAACCAAAGAAGAACGCGCCGACAGTAGCAATGGCATTGAAATCAGCGAACTGCATTGGGTAGTCGGCGTAGCGACGTGGCATCCCTGCAAGACCCAAAAAGTGCATCGGGAAAAAGGTCACGTTAAATGCAATCAGCGACCACCAGAAGTGAATCTTGCCGCGGGTTTCGTTGTACATCACGCCAGTCCATTTCGGGGACCAGTAGTAATAACCGGCAAACATGGCATAAAGTGAGCCCGCCACCAGGACGTAGTGAAAGTGTGCCACCACGTAGTAGGTGTCCTGCAACTGGATATCAATCGGTGCGACCGACAAAATCACACCCGACAAACCACCAATGGTGAAGACGAAAATAAAACCAATCGCAAACAGCATGGGGGTTTCAAACGTCATGGAACCCTTCCACATCGTGGCAATCCAGTTGAATACTTTCACACCCGTAGGTACCGCAATCAGCATGGTTGAATACATGAAGAACAACTGGCCGGTCACGGGCATACCCGTTGTGAACATGTGGTGTGCCCAGACCACAAAGCTCAAAATGGCAATCGAGCCGGTCGCGTAAACCATGGAGGCATAACCAAACAGGCGCTTGCGTGAAAAAGCCGGAATGATCTGGCTGATGATGCCGAAGGCCGGCAAAATCATGATGTACACCTCAGGGTGACCAAAGAACCAGAAAATATGCTGGAACATCACCGGGTCGCCGCCGCCAGCCGGGTTAAAGAAGCTGGTGCCGAAATGGCGGTCCGTCAGCGTCATGGTGATAGCGCCTGCCAGCACCGGCATCACAGCGATCAGCAGGTAAGCAGTGATCAGCCATGTCCAGCAGAACATCGGCATCTTCATCAGCGTCATGCCAGGAGCGCGCATGTTCAAAATGGTGACGATGATGTTAATCGAGCCCATGATGGAAGATGCACCGAGAATGTGCAGCGCAAAAATGCCTGCGTCCATTCCTGGCCCCATCTGGAGTGACAAAGGCGCGTAAAGTGTCCAGCCGCCAGAAGGCGCACCCCCTGGCAGAAAGAACGAGCCTGCCAGCATCGCCGCAGCCGGAACCATCAGCCAGAAACTGAAATTGTTCATGCGGGCGAACGCCATGTCAGACGCACCGATCTGCAGCGGAATCATCCAGTTCGCAAAGCCCACAAACGCGGGCATGATGGCACCAAACACCATGATGAGGCCGTGCATGGTGGTGAGCTGGTTAAACAGCTCCGGGTTAACCAGTTGCAAACCCGGCTGAAACAATTCGGCACGCAGCAACAGAGCCAGAACACCGCCGAACATCAGCATCGAGAAGCTGAACAGCAAATAAAGCGTGCCGATGTCTTTGTGGTTGGTCGCAAACACCCAGCGACGCCAGCCGACTGGCGCGCCATGGTCATGGTGGTCATCATGCGCATGGCCGTGATGGTCTAGAACTGCACTCATCTTGAAATCCTTTTGGGGCCGCAGCCGTGGTCTGGTGTTCTAAGGTCTGAAAACGAATAAGCGTACTGTGCGGGCGCTGCTTGCTGCTGTGCTGGTTATTTGCGCGCTGCCAGCAATTCGGCAGGCTGCACAACTTGCCCTGTCTGATTGGACCAGTTGTTTTTGGTGTAACTGATCACAGCTGCAAGATCGGTATCGCTCAACGCCTTCCACGATGGCATGGCACCACCATTTGCACCGTTAAGAAGAATGGCTATCTGTTTGTTATGGTCCGAATCGAGCACGATGGCCGAGCCGTCAAGCGGCTTGATCGGGCCTGCGCCCTTGCCATTGACCTGGTGGCAGGCCGCACAATTCGAGGCATAGACTTTTTCGCCGCGTACCTTGATGTCGGCCAGAGCCCATACCTTGGATGGATCATCTGCCTTGGCAGCGGCCTCCTTGCCCTTGGCAGCTACCCAGGCCGTATAGTCTGCAGCGGAAACAACCTTGACATGGATGGGCATGTACGAGTGCTCTTTGCCACAAATTTTGGCGCATTGACCATAGAAATCACCGACTTTTTCAGCCTTGAACCAGGTGTCACGCACGAAACCCGGAATTGCATCCTGGTGAATGCCCATGGACGGCACAGCAAATGCATGAATCACGTCATTGGCGGTCGTGATCACACGAATTTTCTTGCCCACTGGCACAACCAGCGGGTTATCGACCTTCAACAGATAGTTGTCAACGTTCTCGCCCGCTTTCGGACCGCCGTTGTTGGACATCACACGCTGGGCGTTGTCAAGCGTTGACAGAAAGCCAATGCCCTCACCTTCGCCTTTGACGTAGTCATAGCCCCACTTCCACTGCTGGCCAGTGGCCTTGATGGTGAGGTCAGCGCTGGTCGTGTCTTTTTGTGCAACGACCGTCTTGGTCGCGGGCAAAGCCATGGCAATGACAATCAAAAACGGCACCACCGTCCAGGCAATTTCAACCGCTGCAGATTCGTGGAAATTGGCCGCTTTGTGTCCAGCCGCTTTGCGGTGCTTCCAGATGGAATAAAACATGACGCCGAAAACCGCTACAAAAATCACCAGGCAGATGATCATCATGTACCAGTGCAGCCAGTGCTGCTGCTCGGCGATTTTGGAGGCTGCCGGATGCAAATTGAGCTGATTGACAGCCGGGCCACCGGGCAAGTCGTTGACAGCATGGGCAGAGGTACTGAGACAAGCAGCTAGAAAAACTGAAACAGCACCCGCGTGCTGCGCGCCAAGCCGCGTCAATTTGCTCATGGTTTTGCTTACGTTCATCGTGATCACTTTTATTGCTTCCATAACCGGCCAAAAATACCGGTCCAATTAATCTGCCCGACTCTTCTGCCAGATTCATTCACCGAGGTCACCCGGACCCCGAAGTCGCTGATTATAAAGTTAGCGCCAAGCACAGCTTCTCACGCGCAACTTTCCTGGTACTGACGGCCCGAACAGCCGGTCTGACTTGCATGCCTGACTCTTGACCTAAACATTATGAACAACCGGGGTGCGCAACACCGAGCGGATTTCCCGCGCCAATGCGGGCCGTAATTCAGCCCGCAAATGTCTTCCCACGCTGACGGACAAGCCTTGCCCTGATACTTCTATCAAAGACCCATCGCCCTTGCGGGGTTCAACCCGCACCCATTCACGGTTGAATTCAGCTCGCTGCAAGCGTCCTGCAGTTTCCAGTTCAACCACCAGCTGGCCCCCCTGAAGCACAATTTTTTCACCATCGCCTGCATGTCGTGCGTAAACCAAAAAAGCCCCGCCAACCGCCAACAGTTCAAGCCATGCAAACAGCATGACCATTTTGGCACCATTGACCCAGAAAAAAGTGGCTATTCCAAGCGACACCACGCAGAGCGACAGATAAAGACAGGCCAGCTGAAGTGGCGTCACAGAGCAATTGCGCTTGAGAAGCCACTGAACAACATCAGGGTCTTGCGCAGTCAGACCCTGGCCGGGTGCAGTGGCAAAACGTAGTCTGGAGGTTTGGAATGCAGGAGTGGGGTGCAACACGGAACGACACTCAAAAAATGCAGCTTGGCAATGACCTGCTGCTTGAGGCGTGGGAACATACCCAAAAATTACAGCCCAAAGTATAGCTGTGTTTGCTGGGCCAGTGGTTCAAAAGCCCCGCAAAACGGCTTGTAACAGACCCTTTTCTGCCCTCGTCAAGCAGGCTTTACCCTGCTCGAGGACGGTTTTGCGCACCGCCCGAACCTTGCAACATGCGGCGCATGTCTTCGACTGAAACAGAACTCGACGCACTGACCCTGATTTTTGGCTGCGGCTTCAGGGCGTGCCCGTAGATAACCTCAAACGTCAGCGACAGCCGCCCATCATCACCGCGCACCAGGTGCGTTGCCAGCGCCTGAAGCAGCCGGGCTTTCCAGTGACGCCCGCGCAAGCCGGCAAAGCGGGCCGGATGAAAGTTGCGCCCCAGCTCGGTCAGTTCCTGCAAAAGCCGCTCCGGGCTGTCGTACGTCAACGTGATGCGCTCCATGTCCATCACCGGCTCGGCAAACCCGGTTTGCACCAGCATGTCACCCCAGTCGTGCATGTCTGTGAGCTCGTGCCCGGCAGGCGGCCAGCCAAGTTGCTGGTACACCGCCCGCAGTTCAATGGCGGTGTCTGGCCCCAGACAGGAAAACATCAAAAAGCCGTTGACCTTCAAAGCCCGATGCCACTGCGCCAGCAATGCCAGCGGGTCAGCGGCTTCGTGCAGCGCCATGTTAGCCCAGAGCATATCCACGCTGGCAGGCGGCGGCAACTCAAAACGCGTGGACTGGCGGCCCCAGAGTGTGGGTTTCCACCACGGTTTTGCTATATTTTCAATAGCGTACAGTCTATGTTTTTCCTGGGCCTCAGCCACAAAACATACTGTTTTTGGATATTTCAAGGCCAGCTGCGCATGGGCCTTCAGTCCACCCCGTACAGCGCCCCAGTGTGCCCATGACCCGGGCTGCAGCTTGATCCATTGCAGGCGGTCCTGCATGCGGCTGGCAACCTCCTCATGCAGCCAGGGTGAAGCCGCTGGTGCCACGCGCTGCCAGCGGGCCACGGCCAGCGGGTCAAGTGTCGGGGGGCGCTGGGTGGTTGTCATGAATCTTCAGGATTAAAAGCTACGCGAGTATATTGACTGTGTGTTCAAACGCTTGCTTACGCCTCGATTTAACCTGCCGTTCTCGCTGCCCTTACTGGTCAGTCAGTGCGCCGTGTGCAACAGCTGGCCGACCCGGCAGGTCTGCGCGCCGTGTGTATCGCGCTTTTCGCCGCAGACACTGCGCTGCGCCGCCTGCGCGCTGGACCTGCCGTCTGATTTGTCCCTGGGCACAGCGGGCATCAAGACCGACCCCAGGCTCTGTATCGACTGTATCCGGCACCCACCGCCGGTTGACAACACGCTGGTTGCAGTGACTTACGCCTACCCCTGGTCGGAACTGATCACGCGCTACAAGTTTGGCAACCGGCCTGGCTGGGCCCCCTTTTTTGCCGACATCCTGCTGGGCGCAGCTGGCGTGCGCCCCGTGCTTGAAGCCCTGCACGCCGATGACCTGATCATTCCCATGCCGCTGTCAGCCGAGCGTTTGCAGTCGCGCGGCTTTAACCAGGCCTGGGCTTTGGCCCGTGCGGTGAGCCTGCAGGCGGGCACACTTGCCCAGTCAGATGCACGTTTGCTACTGCGGGTCAAGCACACCCAGCCGCAAACCACTTTGCAGCGAGAAGCCAGACTGGCCAATCTCAAGGGTGCTTTTCAGGTGGACCCCTTGCGCGCCTCAAGACTGGCCGGGCGGCGGGTGGTTCTGCTTGATGATGTGATGACCACCGGCGCTTCGCTTTTTACTGCCGCCGAAGCCCTGCGCGCAGCAGGTGCGGCGCACATCACAGCCATGGCACTGGCACGCACGCCGGCAACTTAAAATCTGCATTCGACGCACCAGGCTGCCGTGGTTGGTGCGCATCCACACCCTCATTGCCTGATCCGTTTGTGACCCCGTCCCGATGTTCAATATTGTCCTGGTCGAACCTGAAATCCCTCCCAACACGGGCAACGTGATCCGCCTGACGGCCAATACGGGGTGTCGGCTGCATCTGGTCGAGCCGCTCGGGTTTTCGATGGACGACAAGCGCATGCGCCGCGCCGGGCTGGACTACCACGAGTACGCCAGCGTCCAGCGGCACGCCAGCTGGCAGGCCTTGCTGGACACAGAGCAGCCGCTGCCCTCCAGAATGTTTGCCCTGACCACTCAAGGCGCGCACAGCCTGTACGACACCGCTTTTTTGCCGGGTGACTGGCTGGTATTTGGGGCTGAAACGCGGGGGCTGACGCCTGAATTGCGCAACACCTTTGCGGCTGCCCAGCGCCTGAAAGTGCCGATGCGGTCCGGGCAGCGCAGCCTGAACCTGTCCAACACAGTAGCAGTGGTGGTCTTTGAAGCATGGCGGCAAAACGGCTTCGCCGAACCTGCGAGCCCGTTGACGTGCTGACGCTAAACCGCAGTCCAAATATCAAGGTGCTGCTGCCAGCATTTGATGGCTGGTTGTCTGCGGGGCAGCTCAAGCAACTTTAAGACACGGTACCGGCAAACTGTTGTTCAGGCGTACCGGCGCACCAGCGATTCAGCCACGCACACCGGCTTGTCTGAGCCCTCCCGTTCGACGGTGACTTCCCAGGTCATCTGCACGCCATCATTGGCAATCGGCTCAGATGCCAACAGCTTCATGCTGGCCCGCAGGCGGCTGCCCACCGGCACGGGGGCGGTGAACCGCACTTTGTTCAAGCCGTAGTTCACGCCCATGCGTGAGCCTGCGATCTCAAACGATGATTCAAAAAATCTGGGCAGCAGTGACAGGGTTAAAAACCCGTGTGCAATCGGCCCGCCAAATGGCCCGGCGGCGGCTTTTTCAGGGTCCACATGAATCCACTGGTGGTCGCCGGTGGCATCGGCAAACAGATTGACCTGCTGCTGGGTGATGGTGATCCAGTCGCTGACAGCGACCACTTGTCCGATACAGGCCGTCAAATCGGCGATGGTTTGAAATGTTTTCATGGCTTGACTTTACGGGCAACCGATGCGGGCAACTTGCCAGATGAGTGACAAGGCCAACTTATTTTAAGAAGCTGCGCACAAGCGCCCCTTCAACCCATGCCGTTTTCCAGCATGGCAAACACGCCTGAAGCCATGTGTTTGTGCCCGGAGGCAAGGCTTGGTTCCTGCCGCTGTTTTGCGCTATCGTCAGGCCATGGAACCCCTGCATACCCACCCTGAAGCCGACACGGATATTTATGTCATCGCGGCCCACCCCGACTGGCGCGCATCCCGTGTCAACCGCCCGCTGATGGACGCGGCGCACAGCCTGGGCCGCGTGCAGGTGCAAGACCTGTACACAAGTTACCCGGACTACGCCATTGACGTCGCCACAGAGCAGACAGCACTGGCCAAAGCCCGGCTGGTGGTGCTGCTGCACCCGATCCAGTGGTACGCCATGCCCGCCTTGCAAAAACTCTGGTTTGACGACGTGCTGGCCTACGGCTGGGCTTACGGCGACAACGGCACCGCGCTGCAGGGCAAAGACCTGTGGCTGGTAGCCACTACCGGCGGGCCTGAAGCGTCCTACCATCCCGAAGGTTATAACCGCTACTTTTTTGATGCCTTTTTGCCGCCTTACGAGCAAAGTGCTGCGGTCTGCGGCATGCGGTTTTTGCCACCCATGGTGCTGCATGGCGCGCACATCGTGGACGACGTTAGCGTCGCCCGTCATGTGGAGACTTTTCGCCAGCGCCTGCAAAGTTACCCCGAGTGGCCCGAGCTGGAGGACCTTGAACAATGCCCCGCCTGCGTGGTGCCCATGCGCGACCGGTACGTTGAGCAGGCGGCAACATGACAGAGCAAGCGCCCGCCTGGCTGACCAACAGCTTTATCTATTTGGCCGCCGCTGTGGTGGCCGTGCCGGTGGCCAAAAAACTCGGCCTGGGTTCCATCATTGGCTATCTGGCAGCGGGTATCGGCATTGGGCCATGGGGCCTCGGCTTGGTCACCAATGTGCAGGACATTCTTCACTTCGCTGAGTTCGGTGTGGTGTTGATGCTTTTTCTGGTCGGACTGGAGCTGGAGCCTAAACGCCTGTGGAACCTGCGTCGCCCGATCTTCGGCTGGGGCAGTGTCCAGGTGCTGGGCTGCGCTTTTGTACTGACTGGCGTGGCCATGGCCTGCGGTGTGGGCTGGCAAACCGCGCTGGTCGCCGGTCTGGGACTGGCGCTGTCATCCACGGCGATTGCCCTGCAGGTCATGGGCGAGCGCAACCTGATGCCTACTTCAAGCGGGCAGGCGGGGTTTTCTATTTTGCTGTTTCAGGACGTCGCGGCCATCCCCATTCTTGCGCTGCTGCCGCTTTTGGGTTCGATTGCAGGACAAAATGAGGCTCTGGGGCAGGTAAACCGTGCGCTGGAAGCTATCAAAATAATAGCGGTCATCGGCGGCATCATTCTCGGTGGCCGGCTGCTGCTGCGCCCCTTGCTGCGCTGGATCGCCAACAGCGGCACGCCCGAAATCTTCACTGCAGCTTCCCTGCTGCTGGTCGTCGGGATTGCCGCACTGATGCAGATGGTGGGCCTGAGCATGGCGCTGGGCGCGTTTCTGGCGGGTGTGCTGCTGGCCGAAAGCGAATACCGGCGCGAGCTGGAAACCGATATTGAACCCTTCAAGGGCCTGCTTTTGGGACTGTTCTTCATTGCCGTGGGCATGAGCATTGACTTTGGCGTGCTGCTCAAGTCGCCCGGCCTGATAGCGGCCATTGTGTTCGGGTTTTTAGGCCTCAAGCTGGCGGTGATTTACAGTCTGGCGCGCCTGATGAAGCTGCCTTTTCAGGAGCGGGCCGTATTCACTGTGCTGCTGGCGCAAGGCGGCGAGTTTGCGTTTGTGGTGTTTCAGGCAGCCAGCGGGGCCAATGTGTTTTCACTGGAGACCGCTTCGCTGTTGATAGGCGCGGTAGCGCTGTCCATGCTGCTCAGTCCGCTGCTGTTGATTCTGGTCGACAAGGCTCTGCTGCCCCGCTACGCCAACTGCAACGCCACGCCCATGGCGGAAATATCCGAGCAGCAGGACGCACCCGTCATCATTGCCGGTTTTGGCCGCTATGGCCAGATCGTTGGCCGCATGCTGCTGGCCCAGGGCATGGCACCGACGGTGCTGGACCA
>JBBRMH010000007.1:0-45810 GCA_038230935.1 Burkholderiales bacterium
AGAACGAAGATTTGCCTAAAAAGGCCGTCTTTGGGAGTTTGGGCACGTAAAAACGAAGGAATCGAAGAAATTGGGGAAGTCTTCGTCAAGGAAAATGGCCATCTTTCATTGGGGAGCAGAGGTTTTCGGTCAGGCACTAGTTATACTGATTCGAAGTCAAAGCCGTACGCATGATTCATGCCTCGCGACTTCGCTTTCAATCATGCCCCGTCACGCGGCACGTCTGCCCAACCGGCATGGCGTTCATGACTGCAATCCCTGCAACCACTTCAATCCATCAAGGAGACACCTTTTTTATGAATGAACTATTGGTGATCTGGGCCGAATGGATCAAACCCTCTGCGGGCTTGCCAACGGTGCAATGGTCTATTTTGCTGGCGCTCGCGGCTGCCGCTGGCCACCTGGTGCATCGCTACACCGGTTTGCCCAAACTCATCGGTTATTCAGTGGTGGGTGCGTTTGCCGGCTTGGCGGGCTTTACCGGGGCGATCTGGCCGCTGCAGGGTACCAGCCTGTTTTTGCTGGAGCTGGGCGTGGCTGTGGTGCTGTTTGAAGCCGGTGGCCGCATCTCGTTGCGCTGGTTCAGGCACAACCCCATGGTGCTGGTGCAAAGCCTGGTCGAGTCCACCCTGACCTTTGTTGCGGTGTATTGGGCCTTGAAGTTCATGGGCATGCGCGACGACGTGGCCCAGCCCCTGGCGCTAATAGCCATGGCGGCCTCACCTGCCGTCCTCTCGCGGGTGCTGATGGACACGCGCGCCTCCGGCCCGGTCAGTGAGCGGGCCATGGTGCTGTCGACCATGAGCACGCTGTATGCCTTGAGCCTGTGCAGCGCCAGTGCCGGGATGATAGGTCGCGGCAAGCAGGTGCTGACCAATATCAGCTTCAGTGACACCTTCTACCCGGTGCTGGTGGTGCTGGGCCTGTCGGTCGTGGTGGGTGCGGTGCTGGCGCTGGTGCTGCGCACGGCACTGCGCGTGATGAGCCCGACCAGCGAGAACACGGGTATTTTGCTGCTGGCGCTGATCGCCGCAGGTGCCGCGCTGGCAGCGCATTTTGGTGGCTCAGCAGCTTTGGCTGCATTGCTGGGCGGCATGCTGCTCAAACAGCTCAACCCCCGCCCCTGGTCCTGGCCCCGGCAAATGGGCACGGCGTCGAGCATGCTGACCATGCTGATGTTTGTGCTGGTGTCCGTCGTTGCAGCGCAGGCCGAGTGGGCCGGCCCGATTACCGGCCTGGTGCTGGCGCTGATTGCAGCCCGTGCCGTGGCCAAAATTGCCGGTGTGGCACTGGGCAATATTGGCAGTGGCTCCAGCGCAAAGCAGGCGCTTTGGGTGGGCTGCGCCATGATGCCGTTGTCATCAGTGGCGCTGCTGCTGGTGGCGCAATTCGTCACCGCATCACCGGTGCTGGGCAAGCTCATCGCTGGCATTGCCCTGCCCGCCATTCTGGTGATGGAAATCCTCGGTGCGGTGCTCACCACCGTGGCTATTTACCGCGCAGGTGAAAGCTCCAAACCGTGGCTGCTCAGCGCACGCTCTACAGCGCCTGTAGCCCCCTCTGCAACCCGCCGGGAGCCTGTTCATGAGTCTTGAAACATTTCAGAAATCCGATGCCCTGTCGCTCGGCGTTGAGCTTGAGCTGCAACTGGTCAATACGCACGATTACGACCTGGCCCCGTACGCAGAAGACATGCTGCGCCTGATGGCCAAAACGCCCTTGCCGGGTGCGGTGGTGCCCGAGATGACGTCGAGCATGATTGAAATATCGACCGGCGTGTGCACCTCTTCCTCCGAGGTGCTGGGACAGCTGTCGCAAATACGTGATGCGCTGGTCAAAAGCGCCGACAAGCTCAACATCGCCATCGTCGGCGGTGGCACGCACCCGTACCAGCAGTGGCACGAGCGGCGCATTTACGACAAGCCGCGTTTTCGGGAGCTGTCGGAGCTGTATGGCTATTTGTCCAAGCAGTTCACCATCTTTGGCCAGCATGTGCATGTAGGCTGCCCCGATGCCGACACCGCGCTGCTCACGCTGCACCGCATGTCGCGCTACATTCCGCACTTTATTGCGCTGTCGGCCTCCAGTCCGTATGTGCAGGGACAAGACACAGCGTTTGACTCGGCCCGGCTGAACTCGGTGTTTGCCTTTCCGCTTTCTGGCCGCGCACCGTTTGCACTGACCTGGGACGAGTTCACGGTATATTTTGACAAGATGACACACACCGGCGTGGTCAAAAGCATGAAAGATTTTTATTGGGACATCCGGCCCAAACCCGAGTTTGGCACCATTGAAATCCGCGTTTTTGACACCCCGTTGAGCATCGAACGGGCCGCTGCACTGTCTGCCTTTGTACAGTCACTGGCCGCTTGGTTCATGCATGACCAGCCCTTCATGCCGCAGGAAGACGACTACCTGGTCTATACCTACAACCGCTTTCAGGCCTGCCGTTTTGGCCTGGATGCGATTTATGTGGACCCCGCTACCGGCAAACACATGCCGCTGCGTGAACATATTTTGCTGACCTTCCAGAAAATTGAGCAGCACGCCAAAGAACTGAGTGCCAGCGCCTTTTTGCAGATGCTCAAAACCAGCGTGGAGCGCAATGAGAACGATGCACGCTGGCTGCGCGAGCGCCAGGGCCAGGAGGCTTTGCTGGCTGAAGTGATACGCCAGGCAGCGCTGCGGTTTCGCGGCGGGCTGACGCACAAACAGCAGGCCTAATTCCACTTTCATATCGATACGATATGTTGTTGTTTCGCCTTGGCCGTCAAGGCACTGTCTGCAGCTTCGCGCCTAATCTCCTATTGATGTGGAAATGGAATGAGGGGCTCTACGGCAGCGTAGGCATAGGTGGACATCAATCAGACCCGCGCCAGTACGCCACGCAGCGCATTGCCGGTGTGGGTTCCCAGCTTGACCACCGTTTCTGGCGGCGCTGCAGCTACAACCCTGCCGCCTGCATTACCGCCGTCTGGCCCGAGGTCAATCACCCAGTCGGCCTCGGCAATGACGTCGAGGTCATGCTCAATCACCACTACGCTGTGGCCACCGTTGACCAGGCGATGCAGCACGTGAATCAGCTTTTCAACGTCCGCCATGTGCAGGCCAACGGTGGGCTCGTCGAGCACATACAGGGTGTGCGGTGCTTTCTGGCCGCGCCGGGTGATGTCATCTCGCACCTTGCTCAGCTCGGTCACCAGCTTGATGCGCTGGGCTTCGCCGCCACTCAGGGTGGGGGACGGCTGGCCCAGCGTCAGGTAACCCAGACCAACATCTTTGAGCAATTGCAGCGGGTGGCCGATACTGGGCATGGATGCAAAAAATTCTACGGCCTCATCAACCTCCATCTTGAGCACGTCGCCAATGCTTTTGCCGCGCCAAGTCACTGCCAGGGTTTCAGGGTTAAAGCGTGCGCCATGGCAGGTCTCGCACAGCACTTTCACGTCGGGCAGAAAGCTCATGCCGATAGTGCGAACGCCTGCGCCCTCACACGTTGGGCAGCGGCCTTCCCCGGTGTTGAAGCTAAAACGCCCGGCAATATAGCCACGGGCTTTGGCCTCCAGCGTGTCGGCAAACAGCTTGCGAATCGTGTCCCAAAAACCGATGTAGGTGGCGGGGCAGGAGCGTGGCGTCTTGCCAATCGGGGTCTGGTCCACCTCCAGCACGCGGTCCACCACGCGGTAGCCTGCAATGCTTTCACATCCCGTCCAGGCGGGGTGCTTGCCTGCATCGTCCAGGTCACGCCCGGCCTTGGTGGAGCACTGCATGACCGCGGCATGCACGTTGGTCAGCAACACATCACGCGCCAGGGTGGACTTGCCCGAACCCGAAACGCCTGTGACGGCGACCAGGCGATGGAGCGGGACATCCACCGTCACGTCCTTGAGGTTGTGCAGATCAGCTTGGGTGACGGTGAGCCAGGAGGTGTGTTTGCTGGCAGTCACCGGAGCTGCGTTGTGGACGATGCTGGCAGATGCGGCGTTGGCTTTTAATGCGGCTGCTTTCAATTTGGCGGCTTTTTGTTTGCTGATGGCGGGCGTCAGAAGCGGGATCGGGGAACCCTCACCCTTGCCCTCTCCCAGAGGGAGAGGGAGTGAATCCGTCTGGCTTCCTCGACCGTCTGGAGAGAGGGCTGTGGACAGGGGCTGCTCAGTCTCGCGACGCGCATGCAGCGGGTGAATCAGCGGATTTGCGAGATAGCGACCTGTCAATGAATCCGGCACCGCTGACAACTGCGCCGCCGTGCCTTGTGCCACCAGATGGCCACCACGCTTCCCGGCACCTGGACCAATGTCGATAATATTGTCAGCACGGCGAATCGTGTCTTCGTCGTGCTCCACCACCACCAGCGTGTTGCCGCGCTCGCTGAGCTTGCCCAGAGCGCTGAGCAAAATCTTGTTGTCACGCGGGTGCAGGCCAATCGTTGGCTCGTCAAGCACATAGCAAACGCCCTGCAGGTTGGAGCCGAGTTGCGCCGCCAGCCGGATGCGTTGCGCCTCGCCGCCTGACAGGGTGGGAGCACCCCGGTCGAGCGTGAGGTAGCCCAAACCCACATCTTCCAGAAACTCAAGGCGCGACTTGATCTCAGGGATCAAATCGCGTGCAATACCACTCTCACGCCCTACCAGCGCCAGCTTTTCGACCCAGGCGCGCACGTCTGTGACTGACAGGCGGGCGATGTCTGCGATGCCCACACCAGCGAACTTCACCGCGCGTGCCTGCCGGTTCAATCGCGTTCCCGCACAACCGGGGCAGACCGTATCCAGCACATCTTCAACTTCAGGTTCGGCAAAGCTTTGTTCTCGGCCTTTGTTATCGTCGTCACGCACAGAGTCGTCAAACACCTTGCGCTGCTCTTTGGTCAACTTGACACCCGTGCCCACGCAGTCCGGGCACCAGCCGTGCTTGCTGTTGTAGCTGAAAAGGCGCGGGTCCAGCTCGGGGTAGGAGGTGCTGCACACCGGGCAGGCACGCTTGGTTGAAAATGCCTCTAACCTGCCGATGGCCTTCGTTGACGTGCCCGCCATCATGGCGCCCTGCAAGCCATCCAGCGGAGCCAGCACATGCACCTGGCCTTTGCCGTGTTGCAGCGCCACCGTCAATGCCAGTCGCAGGGCGGCTTCGTTTTCAGGCGTGATGTGCATGCTGGCAACCGGCAATTCAACCGTGTGCTCTTTGAAGCGGTCAATGCGCGGGAAGCCCGTAGTCGGTAAAAATTCACCGTCAATGCGCAAATGGGTGTAGCCGCGCGGTCTGGCCCAGTCGGCCAGCTCGGTGTAGACGCCCTTGCGTGCAATCACCAGTGGTGCCAGCAGGCCGATGTGCTTGCCCCGGTAGGTTTTCATCAGCTGCGCGGCAATGCTCTCGGGGCTTTGCGGCATGACTGCAGCATCGTCTTTGGTGCAGTGCTGTATGCCCAGCTTGACGTACAGCAGGCGTAAAAAGTGCCAGACTTCGGTGGTGGTGCCGACGGTAGATTTGCGGCCGCCGCGTGACAGACGCTGCTCAATCGCAACCGTAGGCGGTATGCCATACACGGCATCAACCTCGGGCCGGCCAGCGGGCTGCACGATACTGCGTGCATAGGCGTTGAGCGACTCCAGGTAGCGGCGCTGGCCTTCGTTGAACAAAATATCAAATGCCAGCGTCGATTTGCCCGAACCCGACACGCCGGTGACCACATTGAACTTGCCACGCGGGATGTTGACCGACAGGCTTTTGAGGTTGTTTTCTTTGGCGTTGACGATCTGGATATCATTTGAAAACGTGGGCTGTTTCTCCCACACCTTCGGGCGGGCTTCTTCAACTCCGTGTACTTTGTTCATCACGGTCTCGTATTCGCGCAAGGCCAGAGCAGTGTGCGATGTAGGGTGCTCGCGCACCTGCTCGGGCGTGCCCTCGGCTACCAGCAGGCCACCCGCTTCGCCGCCCTCGGGGCCGAGGTCAATCAGCCAGTCAGCAGACCGGATCACGTCCAGGTTATGTTCAATGATGATGAGTGAATGGCCCGCGTCCAGCAATTTGCGCAATGCCCGCATGAGCTTGGCGATGTCGTCAAAGTGCAGACCTGTCGTGGGCTCGTCAAACAAAAACAGTGTGCCCCGGTTAGGGTTGCGCAAGGCCAGAGTCTGCCTGCTGGCACTTTGCAACTTACCCGATGATTTACTGGCTTCCGCTAAAAAACCAGCCAGTTTCAAGCGCTGCGCCTCACCGCCTGACAATGTGGGCACTGGCTGGCCGAGCTTGACGTACTCAAGCCCCACGTCAATGATGGGTTGCAGGGCACGCACCACGTCGCGGTCTTGCGCAAACAGTTGTACGGCTTCGCTGACCGTCAGATCCAGTACATCGGCCACGCTCATGATGCGCGGCATACCCTGCCCAATCGCCTTGCGTTCAATCGTGACTTCAAGAATCTCGGGCCGGTAACGCTGGCCATCGCAATCGGGGCAACGCAGGTACACATCGCTCAAAAACTGCATCTCTACATGCTCAAAGCCCGAGCCACCGCAAGTCGGGCAACGCCCGTCGCCGCTGTTGAAACTGAACTTTGACGCGGTATAGCTGCGTTGCCGCGCCAGCGGTGCCTGGGCAAACAGCTCGCGCACGGCATCCCACGCGCCCACATAGCTGGCAGGGTTCGAGCGTGCGGTCTTGCCAATGGGCGATTGATCGACAAACACCACATCTGTCAAATGGTCGGCACCCATCAGCCGGTCATGCAGGCCGGGCGTTTCAGTGGCCTTGCCGAACTGGCGCAGCAATGCCGGGGCCAGAATATCCTGCATCAGGGTGGACTTGCCCGAGCCGCTTACGCCGGTCACCACCACCAGCCGCTGCAAAGGAAAATCAACTGTCAGGTTTTTCAGATTGTGGTCACGCGCGCCTTCGAGAATCAGGCGCGGCGTGCTGTCGCTCACGGGTCGTTTGATACCCATACCGACCTGCTTGCGCGCACCAAGATAAGCCCCAGTCAGGGTGTCGGCGTGGCGCAAGTCCTCGGGCGTGCCGTCAAACACAATCTGGCCACCTTTTTCACCGGGGCCAGGGCCCATGTCAATCATGCGGTCGGCAGCCATCATCACCGCCGGGTCATGCTCCACCACCACCAGCGTGTTGCCTGCGTCAACCAGGCGGCGCATGGCCTGCGTGATGCGGTTCATGTCGCGCGGGTGCAAGCCAATCGAAGGCTCGTCCAGCACAAACAACGTATTGACCAGTGACGTGCCCAACGCGGTAGTCAGGTTGATGCGCTGCACTTCACCGCCTGAGAGTGTGCGGCTCTGGCGGTCCAGCGTGAGGTAGCCAATGCCGACATCACACAGGTATTTCAGGCGCGTCTGGATTTCTTCAAACAATGACTTGAGGGCCTTTTGCTCGGCGTCATCGCCCGCTGCGGCGAGAGAAAGGCTGGCGGAAAACTTCTGCAACTTGTCAATCGGCAAGCGCATCAGGTCATGCAGGCACAGGCCGGGCATGGCTTCGAGTTGGCCACGGCTCCATTGCACGCCTACCGGCATAAAACGCTCTGAGGGCGGCAACACCGCATCAGCTGCTTCTTTGGTGCCCAGATGCCACAGCAGCGATTCGAGCTTCAGGCGGGCACTGCCACAGGTTTCACACGGTGTGTAGCTGCGGTATTTGGACAGCAGCACACGGATGTGCATCTTGTAGGACTTGCTTTCAAGGTACTCAAAAAAGCGTTTGATACCAAACCAGTGCTGGCTCCATTTGCCGTTCCAGTTCGGCGAGCCGTTAATGACCCAAGCCTGCTGTTCTGGCGTGAGTTTGTACCAGGGCGTGTCGCGCGGTATGCCTGCACCTTCTGCATGGCGCATCAAATCGTCTTGCGCCTCTTTCCACGCCGGGGTTTGCATGACCTTGACAGCGCCTGCGCGCAGTGTCAGCTTGTCGTTGGGAATCACCAAGCCGTAGTCCACGCCAATCACACGACCAAAGCCCTTGCAGGTGGTGCAGGCACCCATGGCGGAGTTAAACGAGAACAGCGAGGGGGTTGGGTCGGTATAGCGGGTGTCACTGTCAGGGCAATGCAGGCCGGTGGAAAAGCGCCACATTTCTTCATCGTGCCCCTCTGTTTGAACGTACACATTCAGCTTGCCGCCACCGCGCTTGATGGCCACTTCAATCGCTTCAACCGCGCGCGCTTTTTCAATGGTCTGAATGCGGAATCGGTCGGCCACCACGTCCAGCAGCTTGTGCGGCCCGGCGGGCGTGGCCACTTCACGTTCTGCGTGCACGCGGGTAAAGCCACTGGCGGACAGCCACTGCGCCAACTGCTCGGCGCTGGTGTTGCCCGGTAACTCCACCGGAAAGGTCATCACCACTCGTGAGTCAGCGTCGGCCGTACGCTCCATCAACGCTGCATAAATCGACTCAGGCGTGTTGTGGCGCACGGGCTGTGCGGTTTGTTTGTCAAAGAGTTGTGCCGACCGTGCGTAGAGTAGTTTCAAATGGTCGTTCAGCTCTGTCATGGTACCCACGGTGGAGCGCGAGCTGCGCACGGGATTGGTCTGGTCAATCGCAATGGCGGGCGGCACGCCTTCGACCTTATCAACCGCAGGCTTGTCCATGCGGTCCAGAAACTGGCGGGCATAGGCCGAGAAAGTCTCGACATAACGGCGCTGGCCTTCTGCAAACAGCGTGTCAAACACCAGCGACGATTTGCCCGACCCGCTGGGGCCGGTCACCACCGTCAACTCGTTGCAACGAATGTCGAGGTCAATATTTTTAAGGTTGTGCTGGCGCGCACCGCGAATGCGGATGGTTCCCTGGGACATGTACTGGGTGCTTTCCTGAAGAGGTCAAACATTCTAGACAGACCCCGTACGAAAGCAGATGATGGGGTTAAAAGGGATTCATGCCTGTTTTGTACAGCATTTGGCGCAGTATCATCGGCTTGCTGGGCCATACGGCCCATACGCTCACACATAACTTTGGTGCATGAATTGCACATTTCACGAGACAAAACATGAAAAAAATGATTTTCAGGTGCATTGCACTGGTTCTGTCGCTCGCCAGTCATACATCCTATGCCCAGATTCTGATCGGTCAAACCGCCGGGTTTACCGGGCCAGTGGGGGCCGGGGTAAAAGAAACCACCGACGGTGCCAAGCTGTGCATTGACGCCATCAATGACAAAGGTGGTGTAAACGGACAAAAAATTGAGCTGATATCGCTGGACGACAAGTTTGACCCCAAGCTGGCCGTGGAGAATACGCGCAAATTGATTGAAGAACAAGGCGTGGTGGCGATGTTTCTGACGCGCGGAACGCCGCACACACAGGCTATCATTCCGCTCCTGGACAAATTCAATGTGCCACTTGTTGGCCCCTCAACAGGTGCCATGGTGTTGCACCAGCCGGTACTAAAAAATATTTTCAATGTTCGGGCGACGTACCAGCGCGAAGCCGAAAAAGCCATCGCCCATCTTAGCTCCATGGGAATCACGCGAATTGCGATTGTTTATGCCAACGACAGTTTTGGTGATGATGGCGTTGCAGGGGCTCAAAAAGGGCTGGATCTGGCCAAGTTGAAACCGGTACTTCTGGAAAAGTTTGACCGCTCCAAGCCTGACTTTGCACCCATTGGACCCAGAGTCATGCAATCCAATGCGCAGGCAGTGATGATGGTGGCCTCCGGTGGTGCGGTGGTAGAAGGCATCAAGGTTCTCAGGGCAGCAGGATCGGCAGCCCAGATCGTGACGCTATCGAACAACGCGTCAGGTGGTTTTGTGAAAAGCCTGGGCAGCCAGGGGCACGGCGTGATCGTCACGCAGGTGTTCCCGTCAGAACGGTCGATTGCTTACCCGCTGGTCAGGGAAGCGCAGGAAATGGCAAAAGCCAAAGGCCAGAATGAAATTTCTCCAGCCATGCTGGAAGGTTTTGCAGCAGCCAAGGTATTGGTCGAAGGTCTTCGCCGTGCAGGTGCAAAGCCCAGCCGGGAAAAAATTCATGCAGCCCTTGAAGGTATTCGCAAGCTGGACATCGGTGGGCTGGAAGTCAGCTTTAGCCCTGAAGACCATACCGGTCTTGATTTTGCAGATTTGTCCATTATTGGCACCGATGGAAAATTCAAGCGCTAATGATCAACAGGGACTCAGTAATACAACGCGTTTTCAAGCTCCAGAAATTTTTCAGCGCCCACCGCCTCCTTGATTTTTGGGGCCAGCTCCTTGAGCTTGTCCAGATCACCGGCTCCCTCTACGGCCAGATTGAGCCGGAAACCACGCAAGCCCAGCGTAGCCGTCAGACGTATGGCGATGGGGTACGCTTTTGAATACCGTGCCTGCGCATGGGCTGTTGGCTGACCGTTTGCATCGAACGCCAGGGCAGCTGACTGTGGTGCACTGGCACTCGCATTCGTCGCATCCGTATTAGCGCCAGGTGCCAGGACCGTGGCGGGCGTTTTAACCAGCCCTGCAGTGGTGGCAGACCCATGAGGCTCCAGTACCCCCAGGGATACCAGATGGTTCACGTCCTCAGGCGTCACACCCAGACCTGCCGTCGCTTTCATGACATCATCAATCGAGCGTTTGCCGTCAAACATGATGAACGCCGAGCGTTGCCGGGGGGTTAATGCCAGTGAACGATTTTGCAATGCGGACTGCCCCAACGCTGTCTTTATAAAAATCATCAGCCTTGCTCCATGAAGTATCCCCGTGCAGCGGGCAGCATTAAATGCTTACGACTGCGTATTAGACGACATGGTTGTGATTTTTTTGTCGTGCAATTCAATCTAACTCATTTTAAAGGGTTGCGCATCCGCATTTATGCAAAAGGGCTCAGCCAGCACACGTTTGTGGCTGCAGCAATCCAGTGGCTTGCAAATTGAAAAGAGCCAAAGCACCTGGTTCAAGAGCGCCATGCTTTTCACCGCCCATGTCAATATCACCGCCTCTGCTAAGTAAAAAAAGCGCAAGACCTGCAAACAAAATAAAACCGACAACAATTTTCCACATAGCCTATTTCTTTCAAAAAAAAACCCCCGTCATGTGACGGAGGCCTGAGACTTTTTACATAACTTTCTTTATCACATGCCAGCCAGGGCCAGCACAACATACAGGGTGTCAGGACAAATGAGGTGTCCGTTAATCGTTGGCGTAAATATCAACGTCTTTGGTTTCACGGATGAACAGGGTACCAATCACAAAGGTTGCACCAGCGATGATGATGGGATACCACAAGCCGTTGTACATGTTGCCGGTCTGCGCGACGATGGCAAAAGCCGTGGTCGGCAGCAAGCCACCAAACCAGCCGTTACCAATGTGGTAGGGCAAGCTCATGGACGTGTAGCGAATACGGGTGGGGAACATCTCAACCAGCATGGCAGCAATCGGGCCATAAACCATGGTCACGAGCAGCACCAGATAGAACAAAATCACAGTCACCATAACCTTGTCGATTTTGGCGGGGTCTGCCTTGCTTGGGTAACCGGCAGCTTTCAGGTCGTCTGCGACCAGTTTCTTGAACTCGGCATCTTTCTTTTTGGCCTCGTCAGCAGACAAACCTTTGGAGGTGTAGCCTGTAATGGCGGTCTGGCCAATTTTGATGGTCGCCACGGTGCCTGCAGGTGCGACTGCGTTTTCATAGCTGACGGATGCGCCTGCCAGAACCTGCTTGGCAATGTCGCATGAACTGGTGAACTTGGCAGTGCCGGTCGGGTTGAACTGGAACGAGCACTCAGCTGGGTCAGCCGTGACGATGACCTTGTTTTTCTCCTGTGCGGCATACAAGTCAGGGTTGGCGGCTTTGGTCAGCGCCGTGAACACCGGGAAATAGGTCAGCACCGCCAGCAGGCAACCGGCCATGATGATGGGCTTGCGGCCGATTTTGTCTGACAGCATGCCGAACATCACGAAAAAGGGCGTGCCAAGAATCAGCGAATAAGCCACCAGAATGTTGGCGGTTGGGCCATCGACCTTGAGTGCTTGCGTCAGGAAAAACAGGGCATAAAACTGGCCTGAATACCAGACCACCGCCTGGCCAGCCGTCAAGCCAACCAAAGCCAGAATGACGATCTTCAGATTTTTCCACTGACCGAACGACTCTGACAGCGGGGCTTTGGAGGTCTTGCCTTCAGCCTTCATTTTCTGGAAAGCCGGTGACTCGTTCATAGACAAACGGATATACACCGACACACCCAGCAACAAAATAGACACCACGAACGGCACACGCCAGCCCCAGTCAGCAAAAGCAGCCTCACCAACGATGGTGCGGGTACCGAGAATCACCATCAGCGACAAAAACAAACCCAGCGTGGCTGTGGTTTGAATCCATGACGTGTATTCACCGCGCTTGTGGTGAGGTGCGTGCTCGGCAACATACACCGCAGCGCCGCCGTACTCACCGCCCAAAGCCAGACCTTGCAGCATGCGCAGGGCAATCAAAATCACGGGTGCTGCCACACCAATAGAGGCATAGCTGGGCAACAAGCCGACGATAAAGGTCGATAAACCCATGATCACGATGGTGACCAGGAAGGTGTACTTGCGGCCAATCATGTCACCGAGCCGTCCGAACACCAGCGCGCCAAACGGTCGCACGATAAAGCCTGCGGCAAACGCCAGCAACGCAAAGATGAAAGCAGAGCCGGCATCCAGCCCGCTGAAGAACTGTTTGGCAATGATGGCCGCGAGTGAGCCATAAAGGTAGAAGTCGTACCACTCAAATACGGTGCCGAGCGAGGAGGCGAAAATCACCTTTTTCTGCTCATTGGACATCGGTCTGTTGTCGATGGCGATTGACATGTGTTGTGTCTCCAAAATAGTAAGTGCATCCGAGCTGGAAGCTGCACCCATTATTTTGGTCGTCGCTGACCCAGCTCTGACGTGAAAATAACAGAAGCTTGCACTGAACTTATGCGAAGCTGACAAGCCAAGGGGAAACCCTTTGAGAACTTTTCAGCATGCGAATTACATCCGGGAAAACGCCCAATGGCTACGTGCGACTGCGACTGACACCTACAGAAACCTGACGCGCACTTTCCCAATCAGCCCCTTCAAACCAGGCGTCGCCCAGCAAGTAATCGCGCAGCATGGGCAGCGCATCCAGTCCCCAGAAAAGCTTGTCATCGACTGCAAACGAGGGCACACCAAAAACACCTTTGGCAACCGCGTCTTGGGTGTTTTTTTCAAGCTGCTTCTTGACGCTGGCGGCATCGTGCAAATTCCGCCCTTCAGACAGTTGTTGCCTCAAAACTTCAAGACGCTGCGCATCGCCCGCTTCAGCCCCGCCATGCCAGACATGGCGAAACACCGCCTCGCAGACATGGCGATTAGGAAGGCCCGGTGCCGCCTCAGGACTGCAGGCCAGCGCCAGTCGCAGCAAGGGCAGCGGATTGAATGGATGGCTGGCAGGCATTTGTAGCGCAATGCCCAGGCGGTTGGCCAGCCACAGCACCTGGCGGTAAGTCCAGTCACGCTTGGGAGCGATTTCGGCCGGACCCAATTGTCCGTGGTGTTTGAGCATGCCGGCAAACAATACGGGCTGGTAGCTGACGCTGTAGCTCAGGCCCTCCAGGGCTTCGGGCAGGCGCTCGAAGGCCAGGTGGGCGTAAGGCGAAATAAAGTCCAGATAAAACGTGATGTGCTTCATCGACTTGCGTTTCCTTGTTTATTCAACCCGGCAGAGCCGCGATACGCTGCTCAATGGTCCGCCACAGTAGCAGCTTGCCTTCAACCGGCAATCGACTCCAGACTGAAATTTCACTCAGCGTGCGAAAGCACCCCTCACACAAGCCGCTGTCTGCACTGATACGACACACTGAAATACACGGTGAGAGAACAAAATCGCTGCCAGGGCTTACTTCACGGGCACGAACAGCTATTGCTTTGATAGCATTTTGGTGTGCAGCCTTTTCATCATCAAGGTCTATAGCTACATCCACGACCAGAGCACCCGTCAGCGTCTCAAGCGCCTGCGGCATCAACTTGAACACCGCATGCGGGTGACCTGCAGCGGCCCATACCTCGCTGAAGCGCATCAGACTGCGGTCTATCAAGGTCAGAACCTCGCCCGCGTGGGCCACAGGTGACACGCCACCAATCGAGAACCCGGTTCTGGTTTTGACAAACGCCGCATCGGCCCGGCCAATGCGCTTGCCATCGAGGCACACCAGGGCTTCCAGTTTTCTTTCGTCAACCCGCTGGTCACCGGAGGTCACCACCAAAACGGCCATGTCGTCTGACTTGCGACGAAACACAATGCTCTTGGCAATCTGGCCGAGCGCAACGCCCAGCGCATCAGCGGCTTGCTGGGCCGTGCGGGCGGCCTCATCGAGCATGACGGGTGCATGCGGGTGCCCTCTGGACTCCAGCCACGCGGCCACTTTCTGAACACCCTCGGGCAAAGAAATCAACTCGGACCCACACATTTCAAAGACTCCTTTTGTTGAGCAACGCGGTCGATACACGCGAGTTGGGCTTGCGTTCCAGGAAGTCGCTGATGAATTTACCCGCATCGACCAGCAGGTCCAGGTCAACGCCCGTTTCAATGCCCATGCCGTGCAGCATGTACACCACGTCCTCGGTGGCGACATTGCCGGTCGCACCTTTGGCGTAAGGGCAGCCGCCCAGCCCGGCGACGGACGTATCAAACTGCCAGATGCCAAGTTCCAGACTGGCCAGCGTGTTGCCCAGCGCCTGGCCATAGGTGTCATGAAAATGGCCCGACACGTCGTCGATCGCGTAATGCCGGAGCGCCGCTTCGATGGCGCGCTGCACCTTGACAGGCGTGCCCACGCCAATCGTGTCGGCCACACCAATATGTTGCACGCCGATGTCTTTCATGAGGCGCGCCACCAGGGCCACCTGCTCCGGCGGCACCTCGCCTTCATAAGGGCAGCCCACAGCGCACGAAATCGCGCCGCGAACATAAATATTCCGGGCCTTCGCCGCTGCGACTACAGGGCGAAAGCGCTCAATGCTCTCGGCAATCGTGCAATTGATATTGCGCTGGCTGAAGGCTTCACTGGCCGCTGCGAACACCACCACTTCGTCAGGCCGGGACGCGGCTGCCGCCTCAAAACCCTGCAGGTTGGGCGTGAGTACGGAATAACGCACACCCGGCTTGCGCTGGATGCCCGCCATCACCTCGGCGTTGTCGGCCATTTGCGGCACCCACTTGGGCGAGACAAAACTGGTGACTTCGATTTCACGCAAACCAGCGGCCTGCAGGCGGTGTACCAGCTCGATTTTTATGGCGGCGGAGACCATGGCTTTTTCGTTCTGCAGACCATCGCGTGGACCCACATCGACAAGCTTGACTCTGGGTGGAAATTTCATGTCGCTAGTATCCTTTTTTAATGTCAACCACACCGGCCAGACTGGCAACAGGCGCGCCGTTGTCAAGTGCCAGAATTTTCCTGGCAATCTGGGCGATGCTTTCTTCACGCAGCGTGCGGGCAGACGTATGCGGCGTGAGGGTGATTTTTGGATGATTCCAAAACGGGTGTTCGGCAGGCAGCGGTTCGGCTCGAAACACATCCAGCGTTGCGCCAGCCACATGCCCACTGGCAATTAACGCCAGCAAATCGCCATCGACGAGGTGGCTGCCCCGCGCCACATTGATCACATAAGCGCCCGGCAGCAGCTGTGCCAGCGTGTCGCGCCGCAAAATACCTTCTGTGTCGGGTGTTAAAGGCAGCAGGCAGACCAGAACCCGGGTCGCTGCCAAAAAGTCGGTGAATCCCGCCCCACCTGAAAAGCAGCGCACACCCTCAAGCGCTTTGGGTGAACGGCTCCATCCCAGCACCGGAAAATCAAACTGTGCCAGCGCCCGGCTCACGCGCTCGCCCAGCACACCCAGGCCCATCACGCCAACAGGGAAATCACTGCGCAGGCGCGGCTTGCGGTAAGACCACTTGCCCGCTGACATATCGGCCTCATAAGCGTCAAACTCACGGAAATGCCGAATCACTGCATGGCAAACGTATTCAGCCATCTGCACCGACATGCCCGCATCATCGAGCCTGACCATGAGCACATGTTCCGGCAGGCGCAGCTTCATCAGCGCATCCACACCAGCACCGATATTGAAGACACCTTTAAGCGCCACCTGCTCGTCAAAAAAAGCTTGTGGCGGTGCCCAGACCACGGCGTAGTCTGCCAGGCCTGCACCAGGGATCCACAGCTCAACGCTGGCATTTGGCAGGGCGGCGTGCAGGCCGTCCAGCCAGGGCTGGGCCTTGGTGTCCGTGCAGCAAAAAGTGATGCGCAGGGGTACCGCCATGTTCAGGCCCCCAGCTTGAGCAACTCGGCTCCTTCAGTCACCTGGTCACCAGGCGCGTACAAAAGCTCCTGCACCACGCCATCGGCGGGCGCGGCAATGGTGTGTTCCATCTTCATGGCCTCCATAACGGCCAGCGCCTGGCCCTTGCTGACCTTATCTCCGGCCTTCACAGCAAATGACACAACCTTGCCCGGCATGGGGGCGGTCAGGCGGCCACCTTCGGCAGGGCCATGCCCCGCATGTGCGAGCTGGTCTATGGTGATGATCTGGGTGGCTCCGCGCGCTATAAAAATATGGTCTGTCTCGCCTTGCCGGTACACCTTTGCCACGATGCGCTGGCCTGCAAACTGGATATCCATGCCCTTCAGTGTCTGTGAAAAAACCAGCAGGCCAGAGACATCGCCCAGCGTCACCCGCAGCGTGCCATCGTGCAGGTAAGTCAGCTCTGCCTTGGCGACTGTGCCCTGGAACTCAAACTCGAAACGCCGCACATTGACTCCATGCACACGCCAGCCATCGCGGCGGCTGAACGGGTCAGCGCCTTCGAGGACGCGCTCGTCGAGCAGGGTTTTTGCAATCGAGCTGGCAGCCGCCATCACGAGGCCGACCGGCTCCTGCTGGAACAGCACTGCGCGCTCACGCTCGATCAGCGCGGTGTCCAGATTGGCCTGGGCAAACGACGGACTGCGCACCACATAACGCAGAAACTGCACGTTGGTATTGAGCCCGACAATGCGCGTCTGGGCCAGTGCCTCGTCCAGCCGGGCCAATGCTTCTTCGCGCGTCTTGCCATGCACAATCAGCTTGGCCACCATCGAGTCGTAAAACGGTGAAATCGTGTCGCCTTCGCGCACGCCATCATCTACGCGCACCACGCCTCTTTCAAAACTGGTGCAGGCGGGCTTGTCGTAAACATGCAGGGTGCCGGTGGCAGGCAGAAAGTTGTTGTCGGGGCTTTCGGCACAAATGCGTGCCTCAATCGCGTGCCCGTGAATGACCAGCTGGTCTTGCGCCAGTGGCAGCTTCTCACCGCTTGCCACCCGCAGTTGCCACTCGACCAGATCGAGGCCGGTAATCGCCTCGGTCACCGGGTGCTCAACCTGCAGGCGTGTGTTCATCTCCATAAAATAAAACTTCATGGAACCATCAGGACGCTGCTCGACAATAAATTCAACCGTACCCGCACCGACATAGTTCACAGCCCTGGCAGCAGCTACTGCGGCCTCGCCCATCTCCTGGCGCATCGCCTCTGTCATGCCGGGTGCAGGTGCTTCTTCCAGCACCTTCTGGTGGCGGCGCTGCACCGAGCAATCGCGCTCAAACAGATAAACGTAATTGCCGTGCATGTCACCAAACACCTGAATCTCGATATGCCGGGGGCGCAGCGCGTATTTTTCAACCAGCACGTTGTCGTTGCCAAAGCTGTTGATGGCTTCACGCTTGCAGGAGGCCAGCGCCGCATCAAAATCTTCTGACTTTTCAACCGTGCGCATGCCCTTGCCGCCGCCGCCCGCACTGGCCTTGATCAGCACCGGGTAGCCAATCCGGTCGGCTTCACGCTTGAGTAGCTCGGGGTTCTGGTCACTGCCGTGGTAGCCGGGCACCAGGGGCACACCGGCTTTTTCCATCAATTGCTTGGACTCGGCTTTCAAGCCCATCGCTTTGATGGCCGATGGTGACGGGCCAATAAAAACCAGGCCGTTGTCGGCACAGGCTTGCGCAAAGGCCTCGTTCTCGCTCAAAAAACCGTAGCCAGGGTGAATGGCCTCAGCGCCCGTGGATTTGGCTGCGTCAATAATTTTTTCCCAGCGCAAGTAGCTGTCTTTCGGCGCGCTGCCGCCGATATGGACGGCTTCATCGCAAAAGGTGACGTGCTTGGCGTGAGCATCGGCATCTGAGTAAACGGCCACGGTTTTAATGGCCATGCGCTGCGCAGTTGCTGCGACCCTGCAGGCTATCTCTCCCCGGTTGGCAATAAGGATTTTTTTAAACATAGGGTACTTTCGCGATCAGTCAGCCAAAGCGGCTGCCTTTCAATAAACATTCAGGCATGGGATCTCGCCTGGCCTTCAAAGTGGACCGTGGCATTGCGCATGGCGTCCACCACGGCTGCAAACGCTGGTTTGGGCTGGCCTTGGGCATCGAACAATGTGGGCCGCATCGGCAGACCATCGGAACGGCGTTGGCCTTGGGTCCAGCGATTGATCCAGCTGTTGTCGTCAGTCACGTTCCACATGACGACCATCTCGACTGCCGGGTGGCTAAAGCACGCACCGATGAAGTCACGGTACAGTGCGGCCACGGCGGCATCGCGCAACTGTATATCGCCGGGAACCAAATCATCACGTACATCAAGCTCGGTGATCTGTATGCGTAGTCCCAGCGCCTGCAACTCATCAAAAAACTTTAACAGCACATTCGCTGAAAAAGGGCGCGACAGACTTAGATGGGCTTGCAGCCCCATCACATCCAACGGCGTCTTTTGGCGGACCCAACTGTCGAGCAGGCGCAGCACGGCCGTGCGGCGACGCTCGCACCAGATATCGTCCTGCTCCATGCCATAGTCGTTATAGCCCAGGCTGGCCTTGGGGTCGGCCTCGCGGACAAGTTCAAACAGTGCTGGGTAGTGGCTGATACCCCACAGCCTCGACAACACCGAGTCGCGCAGGCCACTGCCGTTTTTGGCATCAGCATCCACCACTTCGTTGAGCACGTCCCAAGTATCAATTCGCCCTTTGTAGCGTTTGGCCATAGCCTGCAGGTGCAAGGTTTGAGCCGCCTTGAAATCGGCTGGGCTTGCGTTGGCAAGATACGCCGGGGTTGACTGGTGCCAAGCGAGCGTGTGCCCGCGCAGCTGGGCTTTCAGGCTGTTTGCGATGTCGGCGACACGGTCGGCCACCGAATAGTCGGCAATGCCGGCCGCGTTTTCAACGTTGCGCCATTTCATCGCATTTTCCGCAGTGATGACGCCGGCATGCTGAGCCAACAAACTTCTGGCTGGTTCTTTTTGCGCATAAGACGGGTCAATGGCAAAACCGTAGCGGCGATTGGTGCGGCGGGCCAGTTCGTCAAGGCTTGAGATTGCCGGCACTGCCTGGGCTTCAGCCGCACTGCTTCCGACCACACAAGCAGCCGCAGCGCCCAGTACCACCTGGCGACGGCGCAAGTGGACCGCGTGCCTTGCAGGCTTTGCAGGGCAAGTCGCAACAACGCTATGCATCAGAGCCGCCTTTTGTCCAGCGCTGCTTCAGCTTTAATGCATCGCTAACGCCAGGATCGGACTTGCCGCTGAAAATCCGCGCGACGCGCAAGAACAATTGCCGTAAAAAGCGCCAGCAGATACGTACCAGCCAGATACTGAGCACAAGAACCAGAGCGAGCAAGCCGATAAAAACGAAAGGATGCGCCACTGAAAGCCACAAACCCATGGGTACCAGACTGTCTTCAATCAAGGACGCCCCTATGTTGGTGAAGGGTTCTGGCGAGGTGTTGATGGCAGCGCGACTCGTGGCTTTAGCGGCAAAACTGGTTGCAGCCAAGGTTCCGCCGAGGAGTGCCGCTACCAGACTCATAGCGCCGCTGTCGGCGCTGAAGACGCTTGCAGCGAGCGCGGCGCCCGCCGGGATGCGAATCACGCTGTGCACCACGTCCCATAATGAGTCAAGCCCCGGAATCTTGTCGGCAAAAAACTCGACGAACACCATAAAGCCACTGGCGCCCAGAACGACCGGGTTTGCCAGCAAATGCAGCCCTTGCGGCAAATTAACCCAACCCAGATAACCGGCAAGGCCCGTCAGCAGCACGACCAGATAAAGCCGCACGCCACTGGCCCACCCGAGTGCTCCAGCGAGCGCAATGAGCTGAGCCGTATCGAGCGGGACGCCGCCTATGCCCGGCATCACGCGGCCTCGCCTGCTTCAGGCAAAAGCCAGGCGGGCTTGCGCTTTTGCAAAAACGACTGCAAACCCTCTCGGCCCTCTTCGCTGACACGCACATCTGCGATGCTGGCAACCGTCAGCTTCACCAGTTCAGGCGTGATCTCCAGGCCCGCAACGTCTTGCACCAGCTTTTTGCACAACGGAACGGCCACCGGGCCGTTGGCCAGCAAAAGCTGCACCAGTTCGTTGACCTTGGCATCCAGTGCGTCTGCCGTTGTTACTTCATGCACAAAACCCATGCGCAAGGCGGCCGCTGCGTCAAAACGTTCGGCCGTCAGAAAATAACGATGCGCCATGCGCGCGCCCATGGCGCGAATCACATAAGGACTGATGGTGGAAGGAACCAGCCCGAGCTTGGCCTCGCTCAGGCAGAAATTGGCGGTATCGACCGACACAGCCATGTCGCAGGCTGCAACCAAGCCGGTGCCGCCAGCGTAAACATCGCCCTGAATGCGGGCAATGGTCGGCTTGGGGCAGCGATAGATGGTGGCGAGCATATTGGCCAGCCGCCCTGCATCTTCGAGGTTTTGCGCATGGCTGTAGTCAGCCATGCTGCGCATCCAGTTCAAATCAGCGCCAGCGCAAAAAGCCTTGCCGTTAGCCGCCAACACGATGCAACGCACATCGTCCTGCGCACCGAGTTCGGTAAAAGCCTGCGTCAGTTCAGCGATGACTTCATCGTTGAACGCATTGCGTACGTCGGGGCGATTCATGGTGACGGTCGCGACGAAATTTGTGGTATCGAGAAGAAGGTGATTCATGGTTTATTCCAAACTACAGCGTCGTCCACCGCATACAGCACACAGGGCTCACCATTATTCTTCTCGCAAAGCGAAAGCACCTGCGTTACCGGGTTGTTACCTCCCCACACATACTGACGTTTACCTGCTTTCGGAGCGATTGCAAAGGCTCGCGGCAGACACTTTGTTAAAAATATTTTGTAGGTGTTCTCGGAGCCAGGGCTAACACGCTGTACCGCGCTCAAATCGTTGATCTCGGCGTAACCCGTGGCCGGAGGAGCACCAGCGGTTCGCCCATATTGCGGCAATGTCACCTCGACAGGCAAACCTACGTCTTTCATCTTTGCCAGCACTTTATCGAGCCAAATGTCCAAACCATCGGCGCTACCAAACATTGCATGCGAGTCCACACCAAACGGGCCATAAGCCACCATTTCGCCATTGCCGCCCGACGCCACAAATGCCTTGAAGGCAGGTGCAATAACGGGTGGAGGGAAATAGCTGTCGTTTTCTCCGTAAAACCAGATAGACGGCACCTTGCTCTTCTTTCCGTAATCCATATAAGCGTCTCGGAGGGCCAGCTCCCACTGACAACCCGCGGTATATCTCAGACCCCCAGCAAAATTAACGAAGAGTTTGAAACCCGGATTTGGATCTTGTGAATAAGCCAGGGTCGTCAACCCGCCATGCGATTGACCCATCATCATCATGCGACTGGTATCTGCCCATTTCTGCGTGCTTAACCAACGAACAACCGCCACCAAATCCCCGGCCTGAGCCTGGCCATTACCGGCGATGTTGCAGCCCTCTCCGACAGCTGATCCGCCAGATTCTGCAAAGCCCTGACGCATAGGCGCCACGACCACATATCCACGCTTCAGCAGTTCACGCGCAGCACCCAGTGGACGGTCCCGATTCTGTAAGTGAGCGTTTCCGCCGGCTTTTCCTTGGTTCAGAATCACCACCGGAAAAGGTCCTGTGCCCTCTGGCTGGAAAACCGTGACTTGCAGGCTAACCGGGATAAATTTATCGTTTTTTACAAACTCAATGCGCTCGCCTAATGATTTGTCGGGCTCTACCGCTTGCGCATTAGCCGCACCGCAAGAAAACATCACCGCCAGGATGGCGCTAAATTTGAAAGCGCTGTTTTTTGTCATACGCGAGATGGTTGTTAAAAATGGATTTTCTGCGAGCACTTCAGTATCGTTTCGCAACTTCCTCAAGCATCACTTCGGTCGCGCCGCCACCAATGCCCAGCACGCGTGCGTCACGCCACAGCCTTTCAATCGCAGTTTCACGGATAAAGCCCATGCCGCCATGAAACTGCTGGCAGGTCAGCAACACCTCGTTGACCAGCTCGCCTGTCAGCGCCTTGAGCATGGATACCTCCTGCACGATGTCGCGTTGTTGCGTGACAGCCCAGGCGCAGTGGTACATGAACTGCCGCGCTGCACGGGTCTTGGCGTCGAGCATCGAGATGCGCTGGCGAATGGTTTGCTGGTCCCATAGCGTGCCGCCAAAGGCCTGGCGCTGGCGCACATAATCAAGCGTTATTTCCAACGCCCGGGTGCAGTGCCCAACCGCCATAGCCCCGAGTGCGATGCGCTCGGTCTGAAAGTTTTTCATGACCGAATAAAACCCCTTGCCTTCTTCGCCCAGGAGGTTGCCCACCGGTATCCGTACGTTGTCAAAAATCAGCTCTGCAGTGTCTGACGACAACCAGCCAGTCTTCTTCAGCGCACGGCCCACGGTAAAACCAGGCGTACCTTTTTCAACGATAAACATTGACATGTCACGCTTGCCCGGCCCGGTTTTGGCCGCAACAAAATACAGGTCGGCATGCACGCCGTTGGTGATGAACATCTTGGTGCCGTTGATGACCCACTCGTCGCCCTCGCGTTTTGCCGAGGTGCGAATGCCGGCCACATCGGAGCCCGCGCCCGGCTCGCTGATACCGACGGCTGTAATCTTTTTTCCAGCAATCACGTCAGGCAGGTATTTGGCTTTTTGCGCTGCACTGCCCGCATGAAATAAATGTGGACTGGCCATATCGGTGTGTACCAGCACGGTGATGATGAAGCCGCCAAAGGTGGACTGCGACAGCGCCTCGGCAAACACCAGGTTGGTCAATGCATCAGCCTCACTGCCACCATGTTCGGCGTCATACATCAAGCCAAAAAAACCGGCCTCGCCCATGCGGCGCAGCACATCGCGCGGCACAAAGCCGTCTTCTTCCCACTGGGCTGCAAAGGGCTCGACCTCTTTTGCAATAAAACGCGCCACCTGGTCGCGTAGCAGCTCGTGCTCGGGTGTTATGAAGATGTTGTCCATATGTCTCTTTTATTCTATTTACCGGTTTAAATGCATTCTTTTACCGTTCACGTTGAGTTTGTCGAAACGCCTTCGACAGGCTCAGGCCGAACGGTCAGATCATCACATCCTGAAAACACCAAACTTCGGCTCGCCAATCGGCTGGTTCATCGTCGCCGACAAACCCAGCGCCAGCACTCGCCGCGTATCCGCCGGGTCAATCACGCCGTCGTCCCACAGTCGGGCGCTTGAATAATACGGGTGTGACTGGTGCGCAAACTGGTCCAGCACCGGCTGCTTGAAGGCGGCTTCTTCGTCAACACTCCAGCTGCCGCCCTTAGCCTCGATACCGTCGCGCTTGACGGTGGCCAGCACGCTGGACGCCTGCTCGCCACCCATCACGCAGATGCGGGCATTCGGCCACATCCACAAAAAGCGCGGTGAATAGGCCCGGCCACACATGCCGTAATTGCCCGCACCGTAGCTGCCGCCAATGATGACGGTGAATTTGGGCACCTGCGCCGTGGCCACTGCTGTGACCAGTTTGGCGCCGTGGCGCGCAATCCCTTCAGCCTCGTATTTGCGCCCCACCATGAAGCCGGTGATGTTCTGCAAAAACACCAGTGGCACCTTGCGCTGGCAGCACAGCTCGATAAAGTGCGCGCCCTTTTGTGCGCTTTCTGAAAACAAAATCCCGTTGTTGGCGATGATGCCGACTGGCATGCCTTCAATATGGGCGAAGCCGCAAACCAGCGTGGGGCCGTAGCGCGCCTTGAACTCATGAAACTCACTGCCATCGACGATCCGGGTGATGACCTCATGCACGTCATAAGGCTTGCGCGTGTCAAAGGGAATCACGCCATACAGCTCTTCAGGGCTGTGCAGCGGCGGCTCGGGTGTGCGCAGCACCTGCTGGCTGTTCTTTTGGCGGTTCAGGCTGGCAACCGCCTGGCGGGCCAGTGCCAGCGCGTGCGCATCGTTTTGCGCCAGGTGGTCTGCCACGCCTGACAGCCGTGTGTGGATGTCGCCACCGCCCAGATCCTCAGCGGACACAATCTCGCCAATTGCGGCCTTGACCAGCGGCGGCCCAGCCAGAAAAATCGTGCCCTGATTTTTCACAATGATGGTCTCATCGCTCATGGCCGGCATGTAAGCGCCACCTGCGGTGCAACTGCCCATGACGACGGCAATTTGCCCGATACCGAGCGAGCTCATTTGCGCCTGGTTGTAAAAAATGCGCCCAAAATGGTCACGGTCAGGAAACACCTCGTCCTGATTCGGCAAGTTGGCACCACCCGAGTCCACCAGATAGACACAAGGCAGGTTGTTTTGCTGGGCAATCTCCTGCGCACGCAGGTGCTTTTTAACCGTCATGGGGTAGTAGGTACCGCCCTTGACAGTTGCGTCATTGCACACTATCAGGCAATCAATGCCTTCGACCCGCCCAATGCCGGTGATCACCCCTGCACACGGCGCGCTGTCTGTGCCGTCACGGTCAGGGTACATCGCGTAAGCAGCCAGCGGTGACAGCTCAAGAAACGGCGTGCCGGGGTCCAACAGCATTTGCACACGCTCGCGCGGCAGCAACTTGCCCCGTGCAACGTGCTTGGCACGGGCGGCTGCACCACCGCCTGCGGCTGCTTTGGCGACTTTTTCGTTCAGGTCATCGACCAGCGCGCGCATGGCAGCAGCATTGGCCTGGAAGTCGGCGGTACGGGCGTTGAGTTTGGTTTCCAGAACTGACATGGGTCTCCTAATCGCGAAACGGGGCGCTGTCTCTGTCTTGATCCAGGGCCAAACCCATACCTTAACGCGAATCGGATGCCGATCCGGCGAATTAGCGAAAACCTGTGTCATCCACACCGTCAATCAGGTTGCAAATCGTGCCAAGATGAACGAAACTGCAGCAATGTCCGGCAAAGCCATCAAAAACCGAAGCAGCCAGCCCGCTGCTGCCACTCCAATGGCGCTTGCGATGAGCATTTTTCATGCCTACCAACGCTACGGGCAAAGCCCGGTTGAAGCCCTCAAAGCGGCACAGATCACGCCAGCGCAGCTGGCCAAACCTGCAGCTCACATCACCGCCCTGCAGATGGAAATCCTGTCAGGCACCGCCATGCAGGAACTGGACGACGAAGGGCTGGCTGCATTTGGTCGAAAGCTGCCTTGGGGCAGCTACGGCATGCTGGCCCGTGCATCAATTACCTCGTCCAGTCTGGGCATGGCCCTCAAGCGCTGGTGCCGCCACCATGCGCTGTTGACGGATGACATCGTCTTGAAGGTCACAATTTCAGGTAACACTGCAGCCATCACGGTTCAGGAAAAAGTACCGCACACAACAGGCGAGTTTGGCCTTGTGCATATATTGCGCAACATCCACGGTCTGGCCTGCTGGTATGTGGACTCACGCATTCCGCTGCAGGGCGCACGCTTTCCCTTTGCCGCACCGTCGCACGCCGCCGCGTACGCGCTGATGTTTCCCGGCCCGGCGTTGCAGTTCAATGCCGCACAGGCAGAAATCAGGTTTGATGCCCGCTACCTCGCCCTGCCCCTGCGCCGCGATGAAAAGGCCTTGCAACTGATGCTGCAGCGAGCCCTGCCTCTGACGGTGTTGCAATACCGGCGCGACAGACTGCTGGTGCAGCAGGTGCGTCAGGTGCTGGGCAATCCTGCGGTGGCTTCGCACAATGCAGAGACTTTGGCTGCAGCACTGAACATGTCGCCCCGCTCCCTTCACCGCCAGTTGAAAGAAGAAGATGCTTCACTGCAGCAGCTGAAAGACGAGGTTCGGTTTGAACGTGCGAAAAATTTATTGCTGTGCACAACCAAGCCCATCAAACAGGTGGCAGCGGCTTCGGGGTTTCGCAATGAGAAAAGCTTTATGAGGGCGTTTCGGGAACGCACAGGCCTTTCGCCCTTGCGCTTCAGGCACGCAAGTTGAACTGTTCACGCTTACCGTAAAAATGGCGTGATTGCTGCTTCCGACATTTCCATCCTGCAAGACATCAAGCGTTAACAAGCCGTAAAAAAAAGCGCCATCAGGCGCTTTTTTTATGGGGTTACGGCTCAGCCCGCAATTTCTTCAGCGACCGTCTCAACCACCCCAATCTGGTCCAGCGCCCCCGCCAGATGTGCAACCGTCTTGTCCACGTTGTGCCACTTGTCCAGCCCGAACAGCCCCACACGGAAGGTTTTGAAGTCTGCGCCTTAGTCGCACTGCAGCGGCACACCGGCAGCGGTTTGCAGACCTTCTGCCAAGAATTTCTTGCCTGACTGGATGTCGGAATCGGTGGTGTAGCTGACCACCACACCAGGGGCCTTGAAGCCTTCGGCAGCTACGCTGGGCAGGCCACGACTTTCAAACAATGCGCGGACTTTTTTGCCCAGCAACTCCTGCTCGGCCTTGACCCGCGCAAAGCCGTAGGCGCGAGTCTCGCTCATGACTTCAGCCAGTCTCGTCAGGGCGTCTGTCGGCAAAGTGGTGTGGTAGGCATAACTGCCGTTTTCATAGGTCTCCATGATCTGCAGCCACTTCTTGAGGTCGCAGGAAAAGCTGGAGCTGACGGTCGAGTCAATCGCCAGCCGGGCACGCTCACTGAGCATGACCATGGCGCAGCACGGTGAGCTGCTCCAGCCTTTTTGCGGGGCCGAGATCAGCACGTCCACGCCTGTGGCTTGCATATCGACCCACATCGCACCAGACGCAATGCAGTCGAGCACAAACAGGCCGCCCACAGCGTGAACCGCGTCAGACACGGCGCGCAGGTAATGGTCAGGCAGGATCATGCCGGCTGAGGTTTCAACGTGCGGCGCAAACACAACAGCGGGTTTTTTTTTGGCAATCATGGCCTGCACTTCGGCAATCGGCGCGGGTGCCCAGGGTGCCTGCGCAGTTTTGATAGCTTGCCGCGCTTTCATGACGGTGGTGCTGGCAGGTATGCCGCCCATGTCAAAAATCTGTGACCAGCGGTAGCTGAACCAGCCGTTGCGAATCACCATCACAGGCTTGCCGTGGGCAAACTGACGCGCGACAGCTTCCATGCCATAGGTGCCACTGCCGGGTATCAGCACAGCTGAATGGGCGTTGTAGACCTCCTTGAGCATGCTCGAAATATCTGTCATCACGCCCTGAAAGCTCTTGGACATGTGGTTAAGCGCGCGGTCGGTATAGACCACTGAAAACTCAAGCAGGCCATCAGGGTCAACGTTGGGTAAAAGTCCGGGCATGGTGATCTCGCAGTCTTTGTAGAAGTCGGGCAGACAGCTTATCACGCGGGCTTATGTTTGAGAATCCTGGGGGCTAACGGGTGAAAGTAAAAAGCAGCAAAATAGTCCCATGTCTACCACACCCCCAACCCCCACCTGGCTTGAATCTGCACGCGCGCACTGGAACTGGCGGGGCCAGACGCGCCCGCCGTTTGCGGTTGAGCCGGGACCAGGCCAGGTGTCGGTATGGGACTTTCCGCGCCCGCCCCGCGTGGTGCACGACACGCGTGAAGTGGTGATTTGCCGGGGCAGCGTGGAAGTCGCCCGTACCCACTGCGCCGTGCTGGTGCTGGAGACCTCGCACCCGCCCAGCTTTTACATCCCGTGGGCTGATGTCAACCGGACGCTGCTTGTGCCTGGCAGCGGCGGCTCGTTTTGCGAATGGAAGGGGCCAGCTGCCTACTGGTCATTGCTCGATGGCGCACGCAGTTTGAAGAACGTGGCCTGGAGTTACCCGAAGCCGCTGGCTGGCGCAGAGGCGATTGCCGGTAACGTAGCCTTCTACCCCACTGATCTGGACTGCACGGTCAACGGCCAAAAGGTAACACCGCAACCGGGTGGCTTTTACGGTGGCTGGATCACGCCCGAGCTGGTCGGGCCTTTCAAGGGTGAAGCGGGTACCAGCGGCTGGTAGCGGCTTTACTGCGCCAGCAAGCCAGCCAAATCAGACATATCCGTGAAGATGGTCACTGCACCGGCTGCGCGCAATGCAGCTGGCGCATCATGCCCCGCCTCAGGCGGGCTGTAGCCAAACACCGTCGCACCTGCAGCAACCCCTGCCCTCACGCCAGTCACCGTGTCTTCCACTACGGCGCAGCGCCTGGAGTCCACGCCCAGCGCGGCTGCAGCGGCCAGGTAAACGTCGGGGAAGGGTTTGGAGCGCGGTGTTTCATGGCCACTGAAGATACGGCCTTTGAAGTACGGCATCAAACCGCATTTTTCCAGCTGCAGCTCCACCTTGAAGCGGTCAGCGCCTGAGGCACAGGCTATGCGGCCTTCAAACCGTGTGTGAATTTTGGCAACAGCCTCGACCGCACCATCAATGGCCGTGAGATCTGCCATCAGACTGGCATTGCGTCGCTCGCGAAAACGCGCCATCCACGCCTGAGTCAAGGGCTGGCCAGTGCGGGCCTCGATCAGGGCGCGCTCGTCCCAGACGGCTTTGCCTACAAACTGGCGCATGCATTCAGCCAGCGTGAGCGTCCAGCCCGACTCATCAAGCATGTCGCGCAGCACGCCGTTGGTAATAGGCTCACTGTCCACAAGCACGCCGTCACAGTCGAACAATACGGCATCGAATTTCAAAATCAAGCTCCTTTTGCTATTTATTTTGTAGCGGCATGTCCAGGCAAATCCTGCCCGAGAGCCATTTTTGCTTATAAACCAGAGCCGTTAAAGCAAATCCCCATCCACGTAGTACCAGCGCCTGTCTTCACGCACAAAGCGGCTGCGCTCATGAATGCGCACTGCCGGACCTGTGCCACCAGATGCGCGGTAGCGTGCCACAAACTCCACTTCGGCATGGCTTGCGTCAATGACTGCATGGCGGCGTACCTCCAAGCCCAGCCAGCGGGTGCCAGGGTCAGCTGCCAAATCACGAGGCCGCGTGGAGGCGTGCCAGGTGGCTTCCAGGTAATCAGTCAGGCCCAATACAAATGCGCTGTATCGGGAGCGCATGAGGCTTTGTGCATCGGGGGCGGGGGTGTTGTCAAAGTCGTCAAGGTAGCGCGCACAACAAGTGGCAAATAACAGCGTTTTGCCCGCCGCGTTCAGACGTCCACAGGGGCATGGCAATGCATGGAGCGGTGTCATGACCGGGGGAGAAGAAAAATCACACCGCAAGCATACCGCCCTTCCTGTCTCATTTTCAGATCAATAGGAGCTCAGGCGCGAAGCTGCAGCGCGTGTTCTGGTATTTTGGCCCGCGTGCCTTGTTTAAAATCGCTGGTGACCACGCGAAATTCAGGGTGGTCTCAAAAGTGTCTGGGCGCCGAAAAGACAATCAAGTGCGACGCTGGCCGCAGCAGTCCACTTGTCGATTTGCCGATGTCTATTGCCCAGGCTCCCAGCCTGCTCCCTGACCCACCGCCCCCTTTATAAAGCCGCTTCATGACATCAGACCAGATTACCGTGTTACTTATCCTGGGGATGGTGGTGGGCCTGTTTTTATGGGGCAAATGGCGGCACGACCTGGTAGCTGTCAGCGCATTGGTAGCTTGCGTGTTGTCGGGGCTTGTTAGCCCCGACAAGGCCTTCAATGGTTTTGGCCATCCGGCGGTCATCACGGTAGCTTGTATGCTGGTGATGAGCAAAGCCCTGCAGGTCTCGGGGGCCGTCGATGTATTGGCACGCTACGCCATACCGGCCAAGGCGGGTGTGGCACTGAGCCTTGCCGCATTGACGGGGCTGGGGTCCGTGCTGTCGGGATTTATGAACAATGTGGGGGCCATGGCGCTCTTGATGCCCATTGCGTTGAAATTGGCCACGCGGTTGTCCATCCCACCAGGCCGGATGTTGATGCCACTGGCTTTCGGCACCATCCTGGGCGGTATGACAACGCTGATTGGCACCCCGCCCAACCTGATTGTTGCGGGCTTCCGGGCTGATCTCAAGGATGGCAAAGGCTCGTTTGCAATGTTCGATTTCGCGGCGATTGGCCTGCCCGTGGCTGTGCTGGGCGTCGCATTTATTGCGCTGTTAGGCTGGCGACTCGTGCCCAAACGTCAGGCAGAGGGTCTAGAGGGCTTTGACACGGCAGCGTACTTGACTGAAGTCAGGGTGATCCAGGCTGGTGAGTCCGTGGGCAAGACCCTTGCCGAGGTGGAAAAAATCATTGAGCAAACCGGTGCCCAAGTGGTCGGATTGGTGAGAAACGACATGCGAATCGGCACGCCCAGCCCCTACCGCACATTGCGCGCTGACGATATTTTGGTTATTCAAGCGGGTGCCGACACCTTGTCAACCCTGTTGTCAACCCTTGGTTTGAAACTTGAAGAGTCAGGACGACCCGCCGAGAGCGAGGATGAAACTGGCAGTAACAACGAAGAGGGCAAGACAATCGCATCCCGCGATCCGGGGAACGAGGCAGAGAAAACCGGGAAGGACAAAGACGACGGGAAGTCGCGCAGCGATGCTGCAGAGATTGTTTTGGTTGAGCTGGTCGTACTGCCAGGCCCCAGTCTGTCGGGTTATTCCGCAAGCGACATTTCACTGCGCTCCCGCTACGGCCTGAACCTTCTGGCTGTATCCCGACAGGGCAACCGGTCTGTTGAACGACTGCGCGCGATGCAGCTCAGACCTGGCGACATCCTGCTGCTGCAGGGTCCGCCAGACGCTATTGCAGAGTTCGCCAGTGACACCGGCTGCGTGCCGCTGGCCACACGCGAGCTGTTGATACCGAACAAGCGCAAGGCGATCCAGTCCACGCTGATCATGCTGCTGGCGGTGGCCGCCGCTGCCTTGGGGCTCGTGTCTGCCTCCGTCGCCTTCCTGGCGGGCGCGCTGTGCACGCTGCTGCTACGCGCGCTACCGCTGCGCAATTTGTATGAAGCCATCGACTGGCCTGTCATCGTTTTACTCGGTGCCCTCTTTCCGCTGGCCACCGCCATGCAGTCCACCGGCGCAGCCGACCTGCTGGCCCGGGGCCTGATGGACTCTGTCGCCCAGGGAAACGCCGTCGTGGCACTGGCGCTGGTACTGGTCGTGACGATGTTCCTGTCAGACCTGATGAACAACGCGGCGACTGCAGCCATGATGTGCCCGGTCGCCATTGGCAGCGCCACAGCGTTGGGGGTGAACGCAGACCCTTTCCTGATGGCCGTGGCCATCGGCGCCTCGTGTGCCTTTTTGACACCGATCGGGCACCAGAACAACACCATGATCCTCGGCCCAGGGGGGTTCCGGTTTGGTGACTACTGGAAGCTGGGGCTGCCGCTCGAACTGCTGGTCGTGGCGGTCAGCCTGCCGCTGCTGCTGATTGTCTGGCCGCTCTGAGCCGCGCAGGCAGCGCAGGAACTACAGCGCCCGTTGAATGATGATTTTCTGCACGTCTGACGTGCCCTCGTAAATCTGGCAGACCCGCACATCGCGGTAAATGCGTTCGATGGGGAAGTCGCTCACATAACCATAGCCGCCCAGCGTCTGCAGAGCAGCGCTGCAGACCATTTCAGCCATTTCGCTGGCAAACAGTTTGGCCATGGCGGCTTCTTTCAGGCAGGGCAGGCCCGCGTCGCGCAAGATGGCGGCGTGCCAGGTCAGCTGGCGTGCGGCTTCCAGCTGGGTGGCGCAATCTGCCAGACGGAAGCCAACAGCCTGGTGGTTGAACAGGGCCGTGCCAAAACTTTGACGGTCTTTTGAATACGCCAGTGCAAAGTCAAACGCACTGCGCGCCATGCCGATACTTTGTGCGGCGATGCCAATACGCCCGCCTTCGAGTGCGCTCAGGGCAATTTTGTAGCCATCGCCCTCGTTGCCGATCAGGTTTTCCGAAGGAATGCGACAGTTGTCAAAGTTGACTTGTGCGGTGTCGCTGGAATGCTGGCCCAGCTTGTCTTCCAGCCGGTCGGCGCTGTAGCCGAGCGCGCTGGTGGGCACGATGAAGGCACTCATGCCTTTTTTGCCTGCGCCTTTGTCGGTCACAGCGATGACGATGGCGACATGGCCGTTTTTACCGCTGGTGATGAACTGCTTGACACCATTGATCACATAGCTGTCAGCTTCTTTGACCGCCGTGGTTCTGAGCGACGACGCGTCGCTGCCCGCATGCGGCTCGGTCAGGCAAAACGCGCCCAGCATGTGGCCCTGTGCCAGCGGTGTCAGCCACTGCTTTTTCTGCGCGGGGTTGCCGTAGCGCATCAAGATCGCGTTGACCGGGCAATTGGTCACGCTGATCGCCGTGCTGGTGCCACCATCACCGGCAGCGATTTCTTCAATCACCAGCGCCAGCGTCAAATAATCAAGATTGGCACCACCAAACTCTTCCGGCACGCAGATGCCGTAAGCGCCCAGCTCGGCCAGACCTTTATGAACGTCTTTGGGGAAGGTGTGCTCTTTGTCCCAGCGTGCGGCGTGCGGCCACAGCTCTTGCATTGCAAAGGCGCGAACCGCGTCGCGAACCTGAACTTGATCCTGATTTAATAACAAAATGGCCTCCTGGGCAGTTAATACGTGGGCTGACAGCTATGCAATTTATAGCATCCTGCATCATTTAACCTGAACTCTGGATAAAAAAGAGTCGCTCAGCTGGTAACCAACGGGTTGCAGGAATGCGCAGCTTCACCAGCGAGCATTTGCTCAGTAAGACCTTGTCCTTGATCTTCTGCGTGAACTCCTTGCCTATACAGCCCTTGTCAGCATTGAGCTTTCCAAACAGGCCTGGGACGATGTCCAGCAAGCCCTTACAGTCATCAACGCTGCTAGCTGTGATCTTGGATTTTAAGCAACTCCTCTTGGAGGTTGATCACAGCATGGAGCTTGCAACCATAGAACCAGCCGGCAGAGAGTCTGCACAGCTTGGTGGGGTCTTTCAAAACCTTGTGCTGTTTAATATAGGTTATCGCACACCGCCGATAGCATTGAGTCGGCAATCGAGATGCCCGTACATACGCCCTTGAGCATCTCAAACAACGCGGCCAGCATCATCGTGCAGCACAGCATTGGTACCACAAACCATAAGGGCCGAACATGAACAGTGGAGGCGCGGCCCGGAGTCGAACCGGGCTAGCCGGATTTGCAATCCGGTACATAACCGCTTTGTTACCGCGCCCTGCTCTCATCATTGAAAAGTCAACTTAATCGTCCCTTTTCAGGGTGCCAATTATTAAACTATTTCAATAAAAAAGGACAGCATTTTTGCAGTGCTGTCCTTCTAATCTGGAGCGGGAGAAGAGTCTCGAACTCTCGACCTCAACCTTGGCAAGGTTGCGCTCTACCAACTGAGCTACTCCCGCATTTCAGGATTTCTATTATAGCGCGTTTTTCTGACAAAGATGCGCCTGTGGCAACGCTGCTAATGTTTCACAACGCCTGAAATCCCAGCTGCAATCACGGCCACAACGGGCACAGCGGCTGCCATCGCAAGCTCCTCGTCTGTCAACGGCACAGGCTGACGTTCAAGCGCCACCTTCAATACCTGATCGATCCATTTCACCGGGATGATCTCGAGACCGTTTTTAACATTCTCGGGAATTTCCTGGAGATCCTTGGCATTTTCTTCAGGAATCAGGACCGTTTTGATACCGCCACGCAAAGCTGCCAACAGTTTTTCTTTCAAACCCCCGATGGCTGTAACCTCTCCACGCAAGGTAATTTCGCCGGTCATCGCTACATCACCTCTGACGGGTATGCCAGTCAGGGCTGATACAAATGCTGTCGTCATGGCAGCGCCCGCGCTTGGGCCATCCTTGGGCGTCGCACCGTCTGGCACATGGATATGAATATCGCGCTTTTCAAACATCTCGTCTTTGATACCCAGCATTCTTGAGCGACTGCGCACCACTGTGCGGGCGGCCTCAACAGACTCCTTCATGACATCACCAAGCATGCCCGTACGGGTGATCACTCCTTTACCCGGCATAACTGCGGCTTCAATGGTCAGCAAATCACCACCAACTTCAGTCCATGCCAAACCAACTACTTGACCCACCTGATTTTGCTGCTCGGCCCGGCCATAACTGAATTTACGGACACCCAGGAACTCATTTAAGTTGTCTGGTGTCACCACTACCTGCGGGAGCATCTTTTTAAGCTGGATACCCTTGATGACTTTACGGCAAATTTTTGACAACTCACGCTCCAGCGATCGCACGCCAGCTTCGCGGGTGTAGTAACGCACGATGTCACGTACGGCCTGCTCCTGCACTTCAAGCTCTTCGGGCTTGACGCCATTGTTTTTAACCTGCTTGGGCAACAGATACCGCATGGCAATGCTGGTTTTTTCGTCTTCGGTGTAACCCGACAGCCTGATGACTTCCATGCGGTCCAGCAAGGCTGGCGGTATGTTCATGGAGTTTGACGTTGCCACAAACATCACATCGCTCAGGTCGAAATCGACCTCCACATAATGGTCACCAAAAGTGTGATTTTGTTCAGGGTCCAGTACCTCCAGCAAGGCGCTGGACGGATCGCCCCTGAAATCTGTGCCCAGTTTGTCGATTTCATCAAGCAGAAACAACGGGTTACGCGTTCCGGCTTTGGCAAGGCTCTGTAAAACCTTGCCCGGCAAAGCGCCAATATAGGTACGGCGATGTCCACGAATTTCAGCCTCATCACGCATACCGCCTAACGCCATGCGCACGTACTTGCGACCCGTAGCTTTGGCAATTGACTGGCCTAAAGAGGTTTTTCCAACGCCTGGTGGCCCAACCAGACACAAAATCGGTGCCTTGAGTTTGTCAACACGTTGCTGGACTGCAAGGTATTCAACGATACGGTCTTTGACTTTTTCAAGACCGTAATGGTCTTCGTTGAGCACGTTTTCAGCATTGACCAGGTCATGCTTGATCTTGGTTTTCTTACTCCACGGCAAGCTGGTCAACACATCAATATAAGTGCGAACAACAGTGGCTTCAGCTGACATCGGAGACATCAGTTTGAGTTTTTTCAACTCGCTCTCGGCTTTTTTAAGCGCTTCCTTGGGCATTTTGGCTGCTTTGATCTTTTTTTCGATCTCGTCGATGTCAGCCCCCTCTTCGCCTTCACCCAGCTCTTTCTGGATGGCCTTGACCTGCTCGTTCAAATAGAAATCGCGCTGATTTTTTTCCATCTGCCGTTTGACGCGACCCCGGATTTTCTTGTCAACGTTAAGAATATCGACTTCACGCTCCAGCTGCTCATAGAGGTTTTCCAGACGTTCCTTGACGGGTGCCAAATCCAAAATGACCTGCTTCGCGTCGAGCTTGAGTGGCAGGTGCGCCGCAATGGTGTCAGCCAGTCGGCCTGCGTCATCAATGCTTGAAATCGAGGTGAGGATCTCTGGAGGGATTTTTTTGTTGAGCTTGACGTAGTGGTCAAACTGCTGCATCACTGCACGACGCAATGCTTCAATTTCACTCGTTTTGTCTGCGGCAATGACAGCGGCTTCTACTGGCGTGACGTTAGCGCTGAAATGCTGCTCGCCATCTTCAATTTTATTGACCTTGGCGCGCTGCTGGCCTTCCACCAATACCTTGACGGTTCCGTCTGGCAGCTTGAGCAACTGCAGAATGGTGGCTACACAGCCCACTTCAAACATGTCTTCTACTGAAGGCTCGTCCTTGGCAGCAGCCTTTTGCGCAACCAGCATGATCCGTCTTTCGGACTCCATGGCTGATTCAAGCGCCTTGATACTTTTTGGACGACCCACAAACAGTGGAATCACCATATGCGGAAAAACCACCACATCACGCAAGGGCAACAGAGGAAGGTCGATGGGGGTTGGAGGTAGGGAAGTTTGTCCGGACATAGAAGCCTTTAGAGAACTTTAAACATAAGCCTTCGAGAAACATCTCAAAGGCCAAGCTAATGACAGTCATTCAGAGCTTGGGGACAAATGCCTCTTTTCAAGCGACTGGTCGGTCAATCTGTCAGGCCTTTTTGGCAGTTTCCCTGTAAACCAGCAAAGGAGCCTTGTTTTCTTCGATGGTGGACTCATCCACCACTACCTTGTCAACATTACCGGCGTTGGGTAAATCAAACATGGTGTCGATCAGCGACTGTTCAAGAATGGAGCGCAAACCACGGGCACCTGTCTTGCGTGCCAATGCTTTACGGGCAATGGCTTTGAGCGCCGAGGGACGAATTTCCAGATCAACGCCCTCCATGGACAGGAGCTTGCTGAATTGCTTGACCACCGCGTTTTTGGGCTCGGTCAGGATTTGTACCAAGGCATCTTCACTGAGTTCAGCAAGCGTTGCCACGACTGGCATGCGCCCGACCAGCTCGGGAATCAGGCCAAATTTGATCAGGTCTTCAGGTTCAACTTCCTTGAAAGCATCGGTCAGGCTACGGGCTTTCTTGCTTTTGACAGCCGCACCAAAACCAATGCCGGAAGATTCCGTGCGGTTTTCAATGACTTTTTCCAACCCTGAAAACGCACCGCCACAAATGAAGAGGATATTGGTGGTGTCAACCTGTAAAAAATCCTGATTGGGATGCTTGCGCCCACCCTGCGGGGGCACAGAGGCCATGGTGCCCTCTATCAGCTTGAGCAAAGCCTGTTGCACACCTTCACCTGACACATCACGCGTGATAGACGGGTTGTCAGACTTGCGGGAGATCTTGTCGATTTCGTCGATATACACGATGCCTTGCTGTGCTCGCTCGACCTCATAGTTGCAGCTTTGCAGCAACTTCTGGATGATGTTCTCCACATCCTCACCCACATAGCCAGCTTCAGTCAGGGTAGTAGCGTCAGCCATCACAAACGGGACATTCAAAGTACGGGCAAGTGTTTGCGCCAGCAGAGTTTTGCCAGAGCCTGTGGGGCCAATCAGCAAAATATTGCTTTTCGTCAGTTCAACATCGTCTTTTTTGGCTTTTTCTTTGTGTCTCAGACGCTTGTAATGGTTATAAACCGCCACTGCCAACGTACGTTTGGCAGGTTCCTGACCAATCACATAACCATCAAGCGTTGTTTTGATCTCAAGGGGCGTTGGCAAATCAGTTCGTGTTTCACGAACGTCTTCACCAGCGGGCAATTCATCCCGGATGATTTCATTGCACAGCTCTATGCATTCGTCGCAGACAAAAACCGACGGGCCCGCGATAAGCTTTTTGACTTCATGCTGGCTCTTGCCGCAAAAAGAGCAGTACAAGGTTTTTTCGCTGGAGGAGCCTTTTTTTTCGGCCATTATGGGGATGCCTTATTCACATTTAACCGGATGAAGATACTAGATTTATCAATGATAACGAAATAAAAAAGGCGCTTCTTGTTACAAAAGCGCCTTTTCCTCCAGACTGGGAGATAAATTTACGGCCGCTTGGAGATCACTTCATCTACCAAACCGTAGTCTTTGGCTTCGCTGGATGACAGCCAATAGTCACGCTCCATATCGCGTGCTATTTTCTCCATCGGCTGGCCTGTACGCTCCGACAGGATTTTGTTCAGCTGCTCACGTGTTTTTAAAATTTCACGCGCTGAAATCTCGATATCGCTGGCCATTCCCCGCGCGCCACCCGATGGCTGGTGAATCATCACACTGGAATTTGGCAGCGCAAAACGCTTGCCTTTGGCACCCGCTGCCAGTAAAAAAGAACCCATGCTGGCGGCCATACCGGTACACAGCGTGGACACGTCTGGCTTGATAAAGTTCATGGTGTCAAAAATCGCCAGACCCGCGCTGACTGAGCCACCGGGTGAGTTGATATACAAAGAGATGTCCTTGTCAGGATTCTCGCTTTCCAGGAACAGCAACTGCGCCACGACCAGATTGGCCATGTAATCTTCGACAGGGCCGACCAGAAAAATCACCCTCTCTTTGAGCAATCGCGAATAAATGTCATAAGAGCGTTCACCGCGACCAGATTGTTCGATCACCATGGGAACGAGCCCCAGACCTTCGGTTTGCAGTGAATCGTACGCACCGAACGGGATGCTGTCAGCTTGGCTTTTGTACATGAAATAACTCCAGTGTTTGATGGTACTTACTTTACCCAAAAGAAATGGGGTTTGTGCGCTGGACTTCAAGCCAGACACAAACCCCAGTTCATTGACGGGCAAACAAAAAATCAGTTCTGAGCCATCAGGTCATCAAATGACACAGCTTTTTCAGCGACTTTGGCTTTGGACAACACAAAGTCGGTGACGTTGTTTTCAATCACAACGGCTTCGACTTCAGCCATGCGGCGGTTGTCGCTCAGGTACCAGCGCACCACGTCCTGTGGTTTTTCGTAACTGGCGGCGAGCTCTTCGATGTGCGCCTTGAGCTGCTCGGGTGTAGCTTGCAGATTGTTGGAGCGAACCAGCTCGGCCACCACCAGCCCCAGTCGCACACGCTTTTCAGCCTGAGGGCGGAAAATATCATCAGGAATCGGGGCTTTGTCCGCGTCTTTGATGCCGCGCTGCTTCAAATCAGCACGGGCACTTTCAATCATGCGGTCAAGTTCGGACTGCACGCTTGAGTTGGGCAAATCCAGCTCGGCATTTGCGACCAGTGCATCCATCACGGCATTTTTATTGCGGGCAAGCAGACGAAATTTGACTTCTCGGTCCAGATTTTTCTTGATGTCGGCGCGCAAGCCTTCAACGGTGGCGTCCGCAATACCCAATGACTTGGCCAGTGCCTCATTGACTTCGGGCAAATGCGCAGCTTCGAGTTTTTTGACCGTCACCAGAAAGTCAGCCTGTTTGCCGGCGACGTCTTTACCGTGGTAGTCCTCTGGGAAATTCAGGGGAAACGTCTTGCTTTCACCGCTTTTCATGCCGCGCACGGCTTCTTCAAACTCCGTCAGCATCTGGCCGTCACCGATCAGAAACTGGAAGTCTTCAGCCTTGCCGCCCGCAAAAGTTTCGCCGTCGATCTTGCCTTCAAAATCAATCGTGGCGCGGTCGCTGTCTTGCGCTGGCGCGTCAAGCGCCCGCTGGGTGAAGGTGCGGCGTTGCTTGCGCAAAATATCCACTGTTTTATCAATGGCGGCGTCACTGACGTCGGCACTTACTTTTTCGATTTCAGCCGCACTCAAATCGCCAATCTTGACTTCCGGATAGACTTCAAAAATGGCATCGAACGTCATTTCGCCTTCAGGGGCGCCTTCTTTTTCGCTGATACGGGGCTGGCCTGCCACACGCAGTTTCGCTTCGTTGGCTGCTGTCGCAAAAGCCTCGCCGACCTTGTCGTTCATGACTTCATAATGAACCGAATAGCCGTAGCGCTGTGACACCACGGTCATAGGAACCTTGCCCGGACGAAAACCGTCCATCTTGACCGTACGGGCCAGCTTTTTCAGGCGCGAATCCACTTCAGACTGAATGGTGCCAACCGGCAGCGTCAAGGTGATTTTGCGCTCCAGCTTTTCAAGGGTTTCAACGGTCACGGCCATGGTGTTCTTTCTAGGTTCTTTGAATGTCTGCAAATACACAAACAACGGTTGTCAGTCATAGCCCTCGCTCTGATGCTGAAACGGCTGCCATTTTTAATAAAGTGGTGCGCGGGGCGGGACTCGAACCCGCACATCCTTGCGGACGTCAGGACCTAAACCTGGTGCGTCTACCAATTTCGCCACCCGCGCGCCTCAAACAAAAAGCAGGAAAGGCCTTCACTCTGGATCTCTCCATGAGGTGGCCTGATTCCTGCCTGAAATCGGTCAACTTTCTATTTTAGCCTGTAAAGCCCGGCCAAACTATGCAGTCTCGCGTTTGACCCGAAACCACGCGGCATACATGGCAGGAAGCGCCAGCAGCGTCAACGCCGTGGCGACGATCAGGCCGCCCATGATGGCAACCGCCATCGGTCCCCAAAATACGCTGCGCGACAGCGGGATCATGGCCAGCACCGCCGCCGCTGCCGTTAAAACAATAGGCCGCAGACGCCGCACTGCAGACTCCACAATCGCGTCCCAGGCCGGTACACCGCGCGCCCGGTCTTGCTCGATCTGGTCGATCAAAATGACGGAATTGCGCTGGATCATGCCCATGAGCGCAATCACACCGAGCAGGGCCACAAACCCAAACGGCCGCCCCAACAGCAGCAGCGCCCCCGCAACGCCAGCAATACCCAGCGGCCCGGTTAAAAATACCAGCAGCGAGCGGCTGAAACTTTGCAACTGCAGCATCAGCAACGTAAAGGTCAAAAACAGCATGATGGGAATGCCAGCAGCAATTGACGCCGAACCTTTGCTGCTTTCTTCAACCGCACCGGCGACCTGCACCCGATACGCACCGAAGCCATGCTGTTTCCACTGATCTTCCAGTGCCTTGAGCTTGGGCAGCAACTCGCTGGTCACGGTTGCCCCCTGAAGGCCTTCGACAATATCGCTTTGCACGGTAATGGCGTAGTCGCGGTTTTCCCGCCACATCACGCCTGGCTCCCAGGTGAACACCGGTTTGGCGATCTGCGTCAGTGGTATCGATTTGCCAGACGAGGTGGGCAAGTAGGCGTTGGCCAGGTCGGTGATGGCGTTGCGCTCGTCCTGCGGCTGCCGCAACACGATGTCGATCAGTTTGTCCCCCTCACGGAACTGCCCGACGTTCGTGCCCGCCAGGATGGTGCGTGACCCCTGCGCAATCGACTGGCTGGTCACACCCAGCGCACGCGCCTTGGACTGGTCAACTTCCAGCCGCAGAACCTTGACGGATTCATTCCAGTTGTCGTTCACGCCGCGTGTATTGGCGCTGCTGCGAAAGATCGCCTTGACTTCATCCGCGCGCGCCCGAAGGACCTGTGGATCACTGCCGACCACGCGAAATTGCACCGGGTACGGTACCGGCGGGCCATTGGGTAACACCTTGACCCGCCCACGTACCTCGGGGAACTCCTGCGCCAGCAGTGCGGGCAGTTTGATGCGCAGTGACTCGCGTACCTTGAGGTCTTTGGGCAGCACAATGAACTGCGTCACGTTGGTCTGCGGAAAGACCTGGTCCAGCGGCAGATAAAAACGCGGCACGCCAGAACCTACCCAGGTGCTGATGGATGACACACCCTCTTCTTTGAGCAAGCGCGCCTCGACACGTTTTGCGACGGCTTCATTGGCCGCAAAAGAGGTTCCTTCAGGAAACCAGATGTCGAGCATGATCTCTGGCCGGCTGGAGTCGGGGAAAAACTGCTGCTGCACCTGGCCCATGCCCACAATACCGAGCGCGAAAATCAACACGGTGGTGCCGATGGTGATCCAGCGGTAATGGACGCACCCGTTCACAGCCCGGCGAAAGGTGTTGTAGAAGGCCGAGTCAAACATCTCGTGGCCTTCACCCGCAGTGCCAGCCGCAGCTGCAGGGCCATGGTCGTCATGGGCTTTTTCCTGAACGTGGTCCGGTTTTTTCAAAAGCAGCGTGCCCAGGTAAGGCACAAAGTACACCGACACGAGCCAGCTCAAGACCAGCGCCACCACGGTGACGGCAAAGATGGCGTACGTGTACTCCCCCGTGACAGACTTGGCCAGACCAATCGGCAAAAAGCCCGCTGCTGTGATCAGCGTACCGGTCAACATCGGCATGGCGGTGATCTCATACGCAAAGGTGGCCGCGCGTACCTTGTCGTAGCCTTCTTCCATCTTGCGCACCATCATCTCCACAGCAATGATGGCATCGTCCACCAGCAGGCCGAGGGCGATGATCAGTGAGCCGAGCGAGATTTTGTGCAGCCCGATGCCCAGATACAGCATAGCCAAAAACGTGACACCGAGCACCAGCGGAATCGTGATGCCCACCACCAGGCCCGGCCGCACGTCAATGTAGTAGCGCTTCCACCAAACCAGTGGCCCGTTGGGTCCGTCCGGCCGCTGGTGAAAACCCAGGCTGATAAAGCTGACTGCCAGCACAATCACCACCGCTTCAATCAGCACCTGCACAAACTCATTGACCGAGGTGGCCACGGCTTTGGGCTGGTCCTGAATCTGCACCAGTTTGATGCCCGCTGGCAGTGTTTTGGCGACGGTTGCCGACAGCGCATTGAGCGCCTTGCCCAGCGCAATAATGTCGCCCCCCTTGACCATGGCCACGCCCAGCGCGATAACTTCCCTGCCCTGGTGCCGCACCTTGACGCTTGGCGGGTCAACATAGCCGCGTTTGATCTCGGCAATATCCCCCAGCCGGAACTGGCCGCCCCCGGCGCTTGTACCAGCGCCAGAAGCCGTACCGCGTATTGGCATGGCCCGCAGTTGCTCGACCGCTTCAAACTGCCCCGCCACGCGCACCTGCACCACATCCAGCGGTGTCTGCACCGCACCGGCAGATTCCACCGCATTTTGCTGCGCCAGTTGTGCCAGAACCTGGTTGAAGTCCAGCCCCAGCTGGGCCAGCCGTTTTTGTGAAATCTCGATAAACAGCTTTTCGTCCTGTACGCCAAAAAGCTCTACTTTGGACACATCGGGCACACGCAGCAATTTCTGGCGCAGGTCGTCGGCAAAGGTTTTGACCTCTGCGTAGTTGAAGCCGTCCCCTTCCAGGGCGTAAATCACACCATACACATCACCAAAGTCGTCATTGAAGAACGGCCCCTGCACGCCTGCGGGCAAGGTATTGCGAATGTCGCCGATTTTTTTGCGCACGGTGTACCAGGCGTTGGTGACGTCCGCGCCCTTGATGGTGTCCTTGACCTGGAAGATGATTTGCGACTCACCTGGCTTGGAGTAGCTGCGGATTTTGTCAGCATAAGGCACCTCCTGCAGGGTGCGCTCCAGCTTGTCGTTGACCTGCTCCGCCACCTGCTGCGCGGTCGCACCCGGCCAGTTGGTACGTATGACCATGGCCCGAAACGTAAATGGCGGGTCTTCGTCCTGCCCGAGCTGAAAATACGCGGCAAAACCCAGCAGCATCAGCACCACCATGAGGTAGCGCGTGAGCGCTGGGTGGTCGAGCGCCCATTTGGAGAGGTTAAAGCCCGCCTTGTCTTCGGCTTTGTTCACAGTTTTATCTGGTGGCGGTGTCATTGCAGCCTTATCGGGTAGCGGGTGTTTCAGCCAGCAGCGGCACTATTGGCACTATGGGCGCTGTAGGCGCTGTAGGCGCTATGGGTGACACAAGTGCTGCCGACGCGCCGGGCACGGGAGCCGAAGCTGCCAGTTTCACCGCTGCGGCATCGTTTGCTCCTGAATTGATAGCTGTCTGCGCTTGATTTACCTGCCCTGGTGGCACTTTTTCCTGATAAATACTGACTTTCTGACCTGGTGACAACACATGCACCCCTGCGCTAACCACCAGCATGCCCGGCTGCAGCCCCGCTGCAATCACGGCATCGTTGCCATCGGCAGTGGCAATTTGTACCGTTTGCGACTTCACCGTCATGCTGGCTTTGTCCAGCACCCAGACGGCACTGGTGTTGCCGTCGCGCCTCAAAGCACTGGTCGGCACCTTGATGACCTGCAAGCCTTCGGTGCCACTGCCACCCAGGCCCTGCGGCAAGACATAAACCGTGGCACCCAGAGGTGGTGCGGTGTCTTTGGCGCTCAAGGCCACCTTGATCTGGTAGGTGCGGGTGGACGGGTCAGCGCTGGCTGCGACTTCACGAACCACGGCGGACAGCTGGGTGTCTTGCGTCCAGAGTCGAACCTTCACTGGCAGGCCAGGCTTGAACGATGTCACCTTGTCTTCAGGCACTGAAAACACCACATCCCGCGCACCGTCGGCGGCAATCCGTACCACCGGGGTACCCGCCGTCACGACCTGGCCCGGTTCGGCCTCAATCGCAGTCACAACTCCTGCAACATCGGCCACCAGTGACGCGTAAGCCGCCTGGTTGCCCTGCACCGCCAGCTGTGATTGCGCTTGCTCATACTGGGCTTGCGCGGCTTTGAGCGTGCTGTCGCGCCGCTCCAGCTCGGCACCGCTGATGAAATTCTGGTCCTTGAGTTCTTTGTAGCGTTTGTAGTCCGCTGCGGCCAGATCGCGGTTGGTCGCGGCCACCCGGAGTTGCGCTCTGGCCGCATCAGCTGCCAGCCTGTAATCCTGTGAGTCAAGTTGCGCGAGAGTCTGCCCGGCTTTGACACGCTGGCCGAGTTCGGCCTGGCGCTTGATGATTTTGCCGCCCACCCGAAAACCCAGCCTCGACTCTGTTTGCGCCCTGACCTCGCCAGCGTACTCGTAGCCAGATGAAAATGCACTGGCACCTATGGTCATGATTCTGACGGCACGAACCGGCTCCTCAGGGGGTACGGGTTTGGAGCAGCCCACCAGCAACAGGCTGGTCATGCACATGACTGCCAGCGTCAATATTGTTTTTTTCATGGTTTGAAATCAGAGAAAGTCAGGATGGTCCAGCTAATGACTGGCTGGTTAGTAATTTAAAATAAAGCCATAGGCTTGTCAAGCGAGAATCTGCCGCATGAATTCAGGCCATGAAAGCGCTCAGTCCAACGAACACAAGACGTCGCCAGGCGTTGACCACTATGAAAATTTCCCGGTAGCTTCTTTTTTATGCCCGCCCCGATTCAGGCCTGCGATTTCAGCGATTTACTGGTTTGCCCGTACCGCCGATGACCTGGCCGATGAGGGTGATGCGCTGCCACAAGCGCGCCTGGATGACCTGACGGCCTACCGCGCTGACCTGTCTGCCTGCATGGAGCGCAGAGCCGTGTCGCAGCGCTGGCACAGCGTTTTCGATAGCTTGCAACCCGTGATCAATCAATTTGCATTGCCTGCAGATTTATTGACCGACCTTTTAAGCGCCTTTGAACAGGACATTCTCAAAACGCGCTACACCAGCGAAGCCGAACTGCTGGACTATTGCCGGCGTTCGGCCAACCCGGTGGGCAGACTCCTGCTGCATCTGTATGGCATTCATGATGCGACGGCCTTGAAGCAAAGTGATGACATTTGCACTGCGCTGCAACTTGTCAACTTCTGGCAAGACCTCAGCGTGGACATTCCGCGCGGGCGCATTTACATGCCCTCAGAAAACTGGGCCATCCACGGCGTTGACCAGACGCAACTGCTGTCGCTACAGGTCAACCCGGCCACCACGGCACTGGTTGCAGCCCATGTCAGATGGGCCGTCACGCTGATGCAGCAAGGCGCACCCCTGGTGAAAAAAGTACCGGGCAGAGCCGGCTGGGAGCTGCGCCTGGTGGTGCAAGGCGGCTTGCGGATTGCTGAAAAAATCAGGCAGCTTGACTTTGCGACCTTGCGGCAACGGCCCAAAATCAACGCATGGGATGCCATTGTTATGACCTGGCGCACGCTCTGGATGTGAACACAGCCGTGCAACAATCTGATGTATGACCCCTGAGCAGTATGTCCAGCAAAAAGCCGCCGCATCCGGCAGCAGTTTTTATTACGCATTTTTGTTTTTACCGAAAGAGCGGCGCGCCGCCATCACCGCCTTTTATGCCTTTTGCCGCGAAATTGACGACGTTGTTGACGAAGTGACCGACCCCAGCGTGGCGCGCACCAAGCTTGCATGGTGGCAAAGTGAAGTCACCAAGGCGTTTGCGGGCCAGCCCAGTCACCCGGTCATGAAGGCTTTGATGCCGCTAGCTAGCGCCTACCGGATTGAAGCGCGCCATTTGCAGGCCGTGATTGAGGGCTGCCTGATGGACCTGGAGCAAAACCGCTACCTCGACTTTCCCGGCCTGCAGCGCTACTGCCATCTGGTGGCGGGCATCGTTGGTGAAGTGGCCGCGCGTATTTTTGGCCAGACCGATGAGGCCACTACCGCCTACGCCCACAAGCTGGGGCTG
>JBBRMH010000008.1:0-45123 GCA_038230935.1 Burkholderiales bacterium
ATGCAGGAGTGCGAGGCCATGGTCGGCCCGCAGGCCCAAAAACGCAGTGTCAAGGTGACGTTTCCAGCGCTTGAAGTGCATTACTTTGTCAAAGCCGACCGGACCCGTGTCAAACAGATTTTGATCAATCTGTTGTCCAACACCATCAAATACAACCGTGTTGATGGCCGGGTGCAGGTCGATTGCGTCGAGGTCTCGCCAGAGCGGATTCGCATTTGTGTTGAAGACACTGGCGAGGGCTTGACCACCGACCAAATCAGCCAGCTGTTTCAGCCCTTTAACCGTCTGGGGCGAGAAGCCAATACCGAAGAAGGCACCGGCATTGGCCTGGTCATGACAAAACGGCTGGTCGAGCTGATGGGGGGCCACATGGGCGTGCAAAGCACACCCGGCAAAGGCAGCGTGTTCTGGGTCGAAATGGGTCTGACTGACGAGCGCTGTGAACTCGCTGACCTCGCCGACTTCCCGGTCACGCCCCTGACACCCCTCCACGCCGACGCGCACAAGCGCACCCTGCTTTACATTGAAGACAACCCGGCCAATTTGCTGCTGGTTGAAAACCTCATGGAGCGCCGGCCAGACATACGCCTGTTGACCGCCCGAGACGGCCCGCGCGGTATCGAGATTGCACGCGCTTCGCTGCCCGACGTGATTTTGATGGACATCAATCTGCCGGGCATCAGTGGCATCCGGGCCATGAAAATTTTGCACGAGGACAAGACCACCACGCATATTCGGGTGGTGGCCCTGAGTGCCAACGCCATGCCGCGAGACATTGAAAAAGGCCTGGAGGCCGGGTTTTTTCGTTACCTGACCAAACCCATCAAGATCAACGAGTTCATGAAAACACTCGATGAGGCGCTCGAATCTGTGCTGCCTGCACCCAACAGCGCTGTCACGCCGCAGATGTGACAAAACGTCTTCAAGCACCCCACAAAAACCAGCCCGAACCAGCGAGAACCAAACGGCCAGCAGACGATGCACACCCCGCGTCCCGCCGAAACAGGAACCCTGCATGACCCACTCAAAGACAAGCCAAGGTACCCCGCAACCAAGCCGCGCGCCACCAGATGCCGCCGAAGACACTGCGCCTGTCACCAGCGCCAGTTTTCCGATTGTGGGCATTGGTGCGTCGGCGGGCGGGCTGGCCGCGTTCGAGGCGTTCTTTTCAGGCATGCCACCCGACAACGACCCCGGCATGGCCTTTGTGCTGGTGCAGCACCTTGCCCCCGACCATGACAGCATTCTGGCCGAGCTGGTCCAGCGCACCACGCACCTGAAGGTGTTTGGGGTTAGCGACGGTGTGACCGTGCAGATCAACTGCGCCTACATCATTCCGCCGGACCGGGACATGGCTTTTTTGAACGGCACCCTACAGCTGCTGGAGCCGTCGGAGCCGCGTGGCCACCGCCTGCCGATTGACTTTCTGTTTCGCTCACTGGCGCAAGACCAGCGGGAACGCGCCATTGGCATTGTGCTGTCGGGCACAGGCAGTGACGGTACGCTGGGCGTGCGGGCCATCAAGGGCGAAGGCGGCATGGTGATGGCGCAAAACCCCGACTCCTGCGAATTTGACGGCATGCCCTGCAGTGCGATTGCCACGGGTATGGTGGACTTTGAGCTGCCACCGGCCGAAATGCCCGCCCAGCTCATGGCTTATGTCACCCATGCCTTTGGCAGACCACCCCGGCCAGCGACTGCCGCAGAGCCACTCAACGAAAACGCCTTGAAAAAAATATGTGTCCTGCTGCGCACCCAGACTGGCCACGACTTTTCGCAGTACAAGACCAGCACTATTTACCGCCGCATTGAGCGGCGCATGGAGGTGCATCAGGTTGACACCATGGGGGGGTATGTCAAGTACCTGCAGCAAACACCGGTCGAGGTCGAAGCCCTGTTTCGGGACCTACTGATCGGCGTGACCAGCTTTTTCCGTGACCCGCAAGCCTTTGAGGTGCTTCAGACCCAGGTCATTCCCAAGCTTTTCGACGGCAAGCCTGCGGGCAGCACCATTCGCGCCTGGTCCACTGGCTGCTCGACGGGTGAAGAAGCTTATTCAATGGCTATCTTGTTGCAAGAGCAGCTGGCGCTGCTGCGTAAAAACTACAAGGTGCAAATCTTCGCCACAGACCTGGACAGCCGCGCCATCGCTACCGCCAGAGCCGGTGTTTACCCGGCCAGCATTGCCCACGACATTTCAGCCGAGCGACTGGGCCGCTTTTTCACCGCAGAAGGCGATGGCAGCGCTTACCGCGTGCGCAAGGGCATACGTGAAATGCTGATTTTTTCAGAACATGACCTGGCCCGCGACCCGCCGTTTTCAAGGCTCGACCTGATCAGCTGCCGCAACCTGTTGATCTACATGAACTCGGACTTGCAAAAAAAGCTGCTTGCCCTGTTTCATTACGCCCTGGTGCCGCATGGCATGTTGTTTCTGGGCACGTCCGAGACGATTGGGGAATTCGGCAGCCTGTTCGCCGTGCTGGACCGCAAGTCCAAAACCTACCAGCGCAAGGAAGACTTTCAAGGTACCCGGCGCGGCGTGCTGGGACGCTTTGTGTCGCACCCCGCACTTCAAGGCCCGGCCACAGACAAAAATACGGCACCACCCATGACCACCGCAAAAGCCGCCGTGCCTTTGAAGACCTCTTTGCGTGACATCACCGAGCGGGCCTTGCTGCAGCAGGTCGCGCCGACAGGCGCGCTTGTGAACGCCCACGGCGATATTTTGTACTTGCATGGCCGCACCGGCATGTTTCTGGAGCCTGCACCGGGCGACACCGGCATCAACAACATTTTGAAAATGGCGCGGCAAGGCTTGCAGAAGGATTTGACCATCGCCCTGAAAAAAGCCGCAAGCACCAAAGCGCGCACACAGGCCGTCGGTGTGCGGGTTAAAACCAACGGCCACTTCACGCTGGTGAACCTGACGGTGTGTCCCTTGGCACAGGGGCCAGCTATGGCGCTGGAGTCCCCGCTGTTTCTGGTGATTCTCGAAGCCGCCTCTGAGCCTGAGTCGCATCCTGCTCAGGTCGCCGCTGCGGCACCCGAGCCTGGCACAGACCAGCACAGCAAGCTGGCCAACGCGCACATTGCCCAGCTCAATGAAGAGCTGCAGGCCAAGGAAGAGTACCTGCACACCGCCACTGAAGAGCTGGAAACCACCAACGAAGAGTTGAAGTCTTCCAACGAAGAAATGCAGTCGGTCAATGAAGAGTTGCAGTCTGCCAACGAAGAGCTGGAGACCTCCAAGGAAGAGTTGCAGTCCATGAACGAAGAACTCAACACCGTCAACACCGAGCTGCAAACCAAGATCACTGACCTGTCACGCGCCAACAACGACATGAACAACTTGCTGGCAGGCACGGGCATTGGCACCATTTTTCTGGACTACGGCCTGCGTATCTTGCGTTTTACGCCCGCTGCCACAGAGATCATCAACCTGATTTTGAGTGACATTGGCCGGCCTGTAGGCCACATAGCCTCTAACCTGGTGGCCTACGACCGCCTGGTGCCAGACGTGCAGACAGTGCTCAACACGCTGATTCCCAAAGAAGTCGATGTACACACGGCTGAAGGCAAGTCCTACACCATGCGCATCCGGCCTTACCGCACGCTGGACAACGTGATTGAAGGTGCGGTCATCACGTTTGTCGATATCACTGACATTGTTCACACCCGCGAGGCGCTGCGCAAAGCCAATGAAGTGATGCGCCTGGCGGTGGTGGTACGCGACGCGTTTGACGCGATCACGGTGCAAGACCTCGATGGCCGCATCATTGCCTGGAACCCGGGGGCTGTGCGCCTGTACGGCTGGACGGAACTGGAGGCCCTGGCCATGAACGTGCGTGACCGGATTCCGGCCAGCCAGCAGGAAAAAGCCCTGGCCCGGGTGTACCAGCTTAGCCAGGCCGAAACCCTGGAGCCCTACCAGACCCAGCGCCTGGCCAAAGACGGCAGCATCAGGGCGGTGTCATTGACATCAACGGCCCTGGTCAACGGGTCTGGCCTGATGTATGCCATTTCCACCACCGAGCGGGCCCGGCCCGGCAGCGCGACATCCACCAGTGAGGAGAAAAATGCACAACCCGAATAAACCAGCCGGGCAAACGCCGTTGCAAGGCCACCCCGATGTTGCAGCCAGTGCCAGCCGTGCCATGCGGGCGCGCGCTGAGCGCATCGCCAGCCTGCAGCCGCCGCTGTCACCGCTGTCGCCGCTGTCACCCGTCCATCAGGGCCACCTGTTGCCTGATGTGATGCGGCAAACACTGCACGAGCTGCAAGTTCATCAAATTGAGCTGCAAATGCAAAACGAAGAGCTGCAAACGGCGCAAGTGCTGCTGGACAAGGTCAGAGCGCGCTACTTTGACCTCTATGATCTGGCCCCGGTGGGCTACTGCACGGTCAGCGAACAAGGCCTGGTCACCGAGGCCAACCTGGCCACAGCCGCCCTGCTGGGCTTGAGCCGAAGCTACATTGTCGGCCAGCCGATCAGCCGGTTCATTGCGCGCGCGCACCAGGACCGTTACTACACCCACAACAGACAGGTGAGGTCAACCGGCGAGGCGCACACCTGCGAGCTGCAACTGGTCAAAAGTGACGGCCAGCCGTTCTGGGCCACGATGACCACCACCACCGCACTCGAAGACGACGGCGCGTGGGTGCTGCGCGTGGTGCTCAGTGACATCACGGCCCGCAAAAAAATGGACCAGCTGCTGCAAGACAAAAACATTGCGCTTGAACAGACCAGCCGCATCGCAGACAAGTCCAACCGTGCCAAGTCGGACTTTTTGTCCAGCATGAGCCACGAGCTGCGCACCCCGCTCAGTGCCATTTTGGGGTTTGCGCAGTTAATTGACGCGGGCACACCGCCGCCCACGCCTGCACAAAAACGCAGCGTCGATCAAATTCTTCAGGCGGGCTGGTACCTGCTGGCGTTGATCAATGAAATCCTGGACCTCGCGCTGGTCGAGTCCGGCAAGCTGTCACTGGAGCTGCAACCCGTGGCGCTGGCTGGCGTCATGCATGAATGCCACACCATGATTGAGCCGCAGGCAGACCAGCGTGGCATCAGCGTGCGTTTTGCTCCGCTGGCAGTGCCCTGCTTTGTGCTGGCCGACAGCACCCGCCTCAAGCAGATTTTGATCAACCTGCTGTCCAATGCCGTCAAGTACAACAAGCCCCACGGCACGGTGGTGGTGACCTGCACCGAAGTGGCGGGCGGGCATGTCCGTATTGGGGTCGAGGACACCGGTGAAGGTTTGTCGCCAGAGAAAATCGCCCAGCTGTTTCAGCCCTTTAACCGGCTCGGGCAAGAAAGCCGTACAGAACAAGGCACCGGCGTCGGGCTGGTCATGACCAAACGGCTGATCGAGCTGATGGGCGGCACCATCGGGGTAGAAAGCGTGGTGGGTGCGGGCAGCACCTTCTGGGTTGAAATGCCCGTGACAACCGGGCAGGCACGACACTCCCTGACGGCGCCGCCTGCAGCGTCGCCCGCTTATCTGTTGACGCCTGATTTATCGACACCTGTACCGGCAAAAACAGCTGCCCTGCTTAAAAACGGTACCCGGCTGCACACCCTGCTGTACATTGAAGACGACCCGGCCAACCTGCTGTTGATCGAGTCCCTGATGGGGCACCGGCCTGACATTCATCTGTTGTCTGCAAACGACGGGTTGCAGGGCCTAACCCTGGCCCAGGCGCACCTGCCTGATGTGATTTTGACGGACATCCATCTGCCAGGCATCAGCGGGCTGGAGCTGGTGGCAAAACTGCTGGCTGATCCGGCCACAGCACATATTCCCGTCGTGGCCCTGAGTGCCAACGCGATACCGTCGGATATTAACAAGGGCCTGGCTGCCGGTTTTTACCGCTACCTGACCAAGCCCATCAAAATCGATGCGTTCATGGCAACGCTGGACGAGGCTTTGACACTCGCGACAACCGGCGCTGGCGGCACAGCCAGCAGCAGCAGCAGCAGCAGCAGCAACAACAGAGGGGATACGTCATGAGCCGTTTCCCCATCATCTGTGTAGGCGGCTCAGCGGGTGGGCTGGACGCCTACATCCGCCTGCTCAAACACTTTCGCTCGGACATGGGCGTGGCCATTGTGATAGTCAACCACATCACCATCATGCCCACCCAGCTGCATGAAGTGCTGCCGCGTTTTACCAGCATGCCGGTGGAGCTGATCACCGAGCGCCTGCTGGTCGAGCGCAACAAGGTCTTCATCATTCCGGCCAACCGGGACCTGCATGTGTCTGACGGCGTGTTTCTGCTCAAGCCGATCTCCAAACCGCGGGGCTGGCCAGACGTCATCACGGTGTTTTTAAAGTCGCTGACCGAATGCTGGGACGGCAAGCTGATTGCCGTGATTGTCTCGGGCTACGACGGTGACGGTGCAGCTGCGCTGTGCAGCATCAAGGACGCAGGCGGCATCACCATTGCCCAGCAACCCAGCACGGCGATTCAACCCGACATGCCTGCCTCTGCGATTGCCAGTGGCTGCATCGACTTTGTTTTATCGCCTGAAGCCATTGCTGAAAAAATTGTGGACATTGCCCGCACCGAAAAAAGCTTGCAGCCATAAAGCCTGCAGCATCAAAGACATCAAAGACATCAAAGACATCAAAGAAGTTAAAGAAAGCAAACGAAAGACAAACATGGTTAATCAAAGCGACATCCTCAACGCCCGCGTCCTGATCGTTGACGACCAGCCCGTCAACGTGCAGCTGCTCGAACAGCTGCTCAGTGACGCAGGCTACACCCACGTCACGTCCACGACCAGCCCGCAAGCAGTGTGCGACCTGCACGCCGAAAACCACTACGACGTGATTTTGCTGGACCTCAAAATGCCCGTCATGGACGGTTTTCAGGTCATGGAAGCGTTGAAACAAAACAAGACCGACGAATACCTGCCGGTGATTGTGTTGACAGCCGAGCCTGGCCACAAACTGCGCGCCCTGCAGTCTGGCGCGAAAGACTTCATCAGCAAGCCGTTTGATGTGATCGAGACCAAAACCCGCATCCACAACATGCTGGAAGTGCGGCTGCTGTACCAGCAGCTGGCGCTTCACAACAAGATTCTGGAGCAGACGGTGCAAGACAGGACGGCCAAGTTGCGTGAAAGCGAAGCGCGCTTTCGCAGCCTCACGGAGCTGGCCTCTGACTGGTACTGGGAGCAAAGCGCGACCGGCGAGTTCACCACCGTGTCAGGCCCGGTGCTGGAGATTCTGGGCCTTCGGGTCACCGCGTTTTTTGGCGAGCAGACTGATGCAGAAATCACTGGCTGGAACCAGCTTGAACGCGAAACGCTGCAGGCCAAGATTTCCGCACGGCAGGCTTTTCTGGATTTTCCTTTCAGCCGCGTCAACCTGGATGGCTCCCGGCAACACTTTCGGGTCAGTGGCGAGCCGATGCTCGACAGCGCCTGTCGCTTCATCGGGTTTCGCGGCATTGGCGTGGAAATGAGGGCGGCCAGTTGACTGCAGGCCACACGGACCCTGCGTTAGCGGTGTATATATCTGCACTGCCCGATATTTCAACAGCCCAGACCAAGCAGCAAAACCAGCTTCTGGCTGGCCTGCCGTCCGGAACCCTGGCCGGCCTGGCCGGCCAGCTTGAGCTGGTCACCCTGCGGCTGGGCGACATGCTCTACCAGCCGGGCAGCCAGCTGTGGCACGCCTATTTCCCGACCACAGCCATTATCTCGATGCACTGCGTGATGGCTTCGGGTGCATCAGCCGAGGCCGCTGGCGTCGGCAACGAAGGCATGCTGGGTGTCTCACTGTTCATGGGCGGCGAGACCATGAACAGTTTTGCCGTGGTGCAAACCGGGGGCCACGCCTGGCGACTCGAAGCCCACCAGCTCAAACAGGCGTTTGACCGGGACGACGCCCTGCAGCACGCCCTGCTGCGCTACACCCAGGCATTGATCACCCAGATGATGCAGACCGCTGCCTGCAACCGCCACCATTTGCTGGAGCAGCAGCTGTGCCGCTGGCTCCTCACCACACTGGACCGCAGTGCCTCCCCCGAGCTGACCCTGACCCAGGAGCTGGTTGCCAACATGCTGGGTGTGCGCCGCGAAGGCGTGACCGAAGCCGCCAGAAAACTGCAGAAAGCCGGCCTGATCAGCTACCGGCGCGGCCACATCACGGTGCTGGACCGTGTTGGGCTGGAGGCCCACGCCTGCGAGTGCTACGGTGTGGTGAAGAAAGAACTGTTGCGCCTGCTTTGCTCCTGAATCAATAGCGCCTGGTCCACGTCGGTGCTGCCTTGGAGGCACTTTTTATGCTAAAAGATAGGGGCTTTACAAAGCTTGCTTTGTCTGCCGGGTGATGTCATAGAGCTGTCACTGTGCGCGTCTAAAGTCAGGAAAGTTGTGGACTCCTCCACACCTGCAACACTTTTCAAAGACCCTTCCATGAAAAAAAGTCTGATCGCTGTCGCTACTGTATCTGTGGTCGCTGTCGCAGTGCTTGTCGCTTGCGGCGGTGGCAGCAGCGGCACGAACCTGTTTGAGACGGCGTCAAGCACGCCTTTCAACGTCAAGGTGATCGGGTTCAACGACTACCACGGCACACTGGAGTCGCCCGGCACCTTTGGCCAGACGAGTGCAGTGGCAGCAGCCAGCAGACCTGCTGTGGGTGGCGCTGAGTTCATGGCTGCACATGTAGCCAGCCTGAAAAAGCAGAACCCGCTGAACGTGGTCGTGGGTGCGGGTGACTCGATCGGTGCTTCACCACTGATTTCGTCGCTGTTTTTCGACGAGCCTGCGGTTGAAACACTCAACCGAATCGGGCTGGAGTTCAACGCAGTAGGTAACCACGAGTTTGACAAAGGCTCGGCCGAGCTGCTGCGCCTGCAAAACGGTGGCTGCAAAACCACGGCGGGCATGGTGGACCCCAACAGCTGCCGGGGCGCAACTGCAGGCACACCCGTGCCGTTCGAGGGCGCAAAGTTCAAGTGGTTGTCGGCCAACGTGATCTCGACCGCTACCGGTGCCCCGCTGTTGCCCGCCTATGGCATCAAAACCTTCAATGGCGTCAAGGTGGCTTTTATCGGCATGACACTCAAGGCCACCCCCACCATCGTCACACCCAACGGTGTGGCCGGGCTGGACTTCAAGGACGAGGCTGCAACCGTCAACGCGCTGATCCCCGAGCTGCGCGCGCAGGGCATCGAGTCCATCGTGGTGCTGGTGCATGAGGGCGGCTTTCAAACCGGAACGCTGGGCGACATCAATGGCTGTGAAGGCAATCTGGATACCACACCCATTGCAGGCATCGTCAAGCAACTGGACAACGCGGTGGACCTGGTCATCAGCGGACACACCCACAGTGCTTACAACTGCATGTTGCCCAATGCCACAGGACGCAAAATTTCAGTCACCAGTGCCAGCGCCTTTGGCCGCGTTCTGACCGACATTGACCTGACGATTGACCCCAAAACGCGTGACATCACCCGAGCCCTGGCCACCAACCGCCTGGTGGTGCGCAACGACCCGGCGATCACGGCAGACACGGTGGTTGCCAAAATTGTGGATGCCTACAAAGGCCTGGTGTCACCCCTGGCCAATAGCGTGATCGGCGCTATCACCGCCGACCTGGGCAACAGCCGCGCTGACGGTGCCTGCAACATGCCCGCAGGCGACCTGATTGCAGACTCGCAACTGGCCGCGACGCAACCGGCCAGCTTTGGTGGTGCGGTGATGGCCTTCATGAATGGCGGTGGCGTGCGCAGCCCGGGTTTCACGTTTGCCTCCAGCAGCGTGGGCGAAGGCAATGGCAATGTCACCTATGGTGAGGCTTTTACGGTCCAGCCCTTTGGCAACAGCCTGGTCACACTCTCGCTGACCACGCAAAACATCAAGGATTTTCTGGAAGAGCAGTTTGCCGGGTGCCTGGGGCAGTCCGCCACGGCCACGCGCTTTGCGCTGCCTTCAGCCGGTTTCAAATACACTTGGGATGGTGCCAAGGCCTGCGGCGTACGCATCAGCAACGTGACATTGCGCACTGGCAATGCCGTTGAAACGCTGGTCAATACAGCAGGCGTTGTGCAAAACCCAACCAAAACTTACCGCGTGACGGTCAACAACTTCATGGCAGATGGCGGCGACGGCTATTCAACCCTGCTCAAGGGCACCAACCGCATCGGCGGCGCGCAAGACATTGACGCATTGACAGCCTTCCTGGCCAGCTACAAGGCACCCAAAGCAGCGTATGCGCTGGGTGCCAACCCGGTTGATGCTGCTTCACCCCGTATCAACCGTGTGGGTGGCAGTGCGGCCTGCCCCAGCGGAGCCAACGTCAACCCGTGAAGACCAGGCCCCTTACCCGAGCAAGCGCATTCAGGCTCAACCAGAGCGCCCTGGCGCGGCTGCTGGGCGCGTTGATCCTGATTCATGTCCAGATGGGTTATGCGCTGGCCGCAGAACCCCTGAGCAGTGCTGACAGGCTGCGCCAGTTCATGGAGCAGGTGCGGCCCCAGCCCTCGGCCAGCGACGCAGGTGGCCAGGCCGTCCGGGACGCAGCTGCTGCATCGCCCGCGCGGCTGCAAGAGCGTGCAGATTTGCTCAAAGCGGGTGAAAGCGCACTGTCTCGCCTGGATGTCGATACAGCGCTGGATGCATTTGAGCGCGCTGCGCTGATCCTGCACGCAGCCGACACTGAAATTGCACTGGTTCGTACTTACATGCAAGGCGGGAACTACCGCCGCGCGCTGGCTTTTGCTGCCCACACGGCGGGCTCGCACCTGGACGTGATTGGCGGCTTTACCCTGTACGCCTGGCTGTTGCATGTGGGCGGCCAGCCAGCACTGGCCCAACGCTTGCTGGCAGGCTCGGAGTCGCGCATGCCCGGCAATCCGGTCATGGCCGCAGTGCAGCAGCAGTTGAGGTCAAACCAGCCTGTAGCGACGGGCCAGCTCCTTGCGCCACCCACAAGGCTGGCACCCTATGGCGACGCCACAGGCTTGCCAGACCATGCCCGGGTGGCTGGCAGTGCGCTTTTGCTGCAAAGTGGTAGCGATGCATTGGTGCCGCTTTACCTGCTTCCCCGCTCCGGCAAGCTGTGGCTGCGCAACGGCCTGGGGCAACTGGCGACAGCCAGACTCGACAAAAAATTCGGTGATTTGAAACTGGCACTGGTACGGCTTGCAAGCCCGCTGCCTGTGCCCGACGAAGTGCTGGTCGCGTCTGGCGAAGCCTTTCCAGGCAGTCCGGGTTTTGCAGTCGAGTACGCCAGCACACCTGACGCAGCGCCCGCGTGGCCGGTTCTGCGCACTGGTTTTTTGGGTGGTGTCAAAGGCAACTCAGACGAGCGACTGCTCGGCATCGACATGCCATCAGGACCACGGGGCGGTCCGGTATTTGATGGCTATGGGCGCTTGATTGGTTTGGCCTTGCAAGGCCCGGTGAGCACATCAGGCGCAATCACACCGGGTACAGCTGCATCAGGAGACAACATGCTGATCCCGGTATCACAGCTTCGCAAAGCCCTCGGTGGCACTGCGGTCAGTGAACAATTAGCCGCGCAAGATGCACCGAGTCCCAGTGGACCCAGACCACGCGGCCTGGTCGATAAAATTTACGAGAGCAGCCTCAAGACCACCCTGCAAGTGATCACAGTACCTTGAAAGCCTGCCTGTCAGGCCGCCACCATCACTGTGCGCCGCACCCGCCGGACATTGAACGCGCTGACAATCAGCACCCCTTGAACTACCGCCAGACCCAGCAGCACGGTGCTGAATTTGCGCTGGTCCATCAATGCGCCAAAAATCAGCGGCGAGATGGCCTGGCCAATGTCCAGCCCCGCATACACCACGCCATAGACCCGGCCGGTGGCGTTGTCAGGCGTGGAGCGTTTGACCAGCAGGTCGCGCGATGGCCCCGAAATGCCTGCGAAAAATCCCATCATGCCAAACAGCACGGGTACCGTCGTTGCCGCAAAGGTGCCAAAACCCAGGTACAGCGCAATCACAGCCGCCATGCCCATGCCTGCGCCCACCACGCGTTCGCAGCGCGCCGGGTTTGCGGCCAAAAAGCCACCCACCACCATGCCACCAGCGCTGCACACCATGTAGATCGTCAGGCACATGGCGACCAGGCTCAAGGGCACATCGTGCAGCTGGCGCGCGGCCTCGGGTGCAAAAGCCTGCACCACGCTCAACGCCATGGCGTAAAAAAAGAAGAACGCAAAACACATCCACACCGCAGGAATACGCAAAAAGTCAAGGCTGTTGCCGGACTGGCTGCTGGCCTGCTCGCCCACTTTTCCCGCAGCGGCTGGGATCACTGGCAAACTTAATTTGTCACGGTTCAAAAGCAGCACGGCCAGCACCACAAAGGCCAGTGTGCCCGCACTGGCCAGTGCCACACGCCACGAAAAAGCCAGCGTCAACGGCACCAGCATGGCCGGGGCCAGCGCCCAGCCCAGGCTGCCCGTGATGCCGTGAAAGCTGTAGGCATGGCCCAGACGCGGCGCGCTGACCTTGCGGTTCAGCAGCGTGTAATCGACTGGGTGAAACACGCCGTTGCCCACGCCAGCGAGCATTGAAAACCCCGCCAGCATGGCGTAGCTGGTGCTGATGGAGAACCCGAACGCCGCCAGCCCCAGCAAGGCCAGCCCGGCAAACAGCACCGGGCGCGGGCCCACTTTGTCGACCACAAAACCGGACGCCGCCTGCACACCGCACGAGACCACAAAAAACAGCGTCATCAAAAAGCCCAGCTCGGCATAGCTGGCATTGAACTCGACCTTGAGCCACGGAAACAGCGGGGCCAGCAACAGCTGGCTGAAATGGCTGATCAGGTGGGCCATGCCGACCAGGCCAATCACACCGGCGTCTTGCTTGAGCGGCACGGTGGCGGTGGGGAAATTCAGGGTACTTGATGAAGTCATGCCGCTATCGTAGTATTGCAGCCGGCTGTTGAAATGCGACAAAACGCCAGCTTTCTGCGAATTTCAGACAAAATCTTTCTATCCGTGCCTGTTCTGACCTGCCATGCAACACAAGCCTGCTACCCGTGCCACGCCTCTGGGCGATGTGGATGCATTCACACCCAGCCCTGAGCAGCCGGTACGGGTGCGGTCCCGCTCTGTGCGGTCTGATGCGCATTTCGAGCCACACCGCCACCCCTGGGCGCAGCTGGCCTATTGCGCAAGCGGCATTGTTCAGGTCACAGCGGCCCGGCCATCCGGCGCAGCCAACCTGGCGGATGAAGTCAGCTACATCGTGCCGCCTTCCCGTGCGGTCTGGATAGCGCCTGGCGCGCAGCACCACATCACGGTGCTGGAAGCCGCCGAATTTCGGACGCTGTACATCCACGCCAGTGCGGTCCCGGCACCCTGGCAAGGCTGCCGAATGCTGGTGGTGTCACCGCTGTTGCGCGAGACGATTCACGCCCTGGACACAGCACCTGGCCGCCCCTGCAGCCCCGCGCGTAAGCAACTGCTGATGGCGCTGGTACTCGACGAGATCACGCATGCCGATACCCAGTCGCTGGGCGTGCCGCTGCCACACCCGCACAGCGGTGACAAGCGCCTGCGCGCGCTGTGTGAAGCGGTTCTGCGCGCCCCCTCAGAGCGCGCCACGCTGGCTGAATGGGCGCTGGACGTGGGGGCCAGCGAACGCACCGCCGCACGCTTGTTCAGGGAGGAGCTGGGCCTGAGCTACCCGCAATGGCGTCAGCAAGCCGTGCTGGCCCACGCCCTGCCCCTGCTGGCACGCGGCCAGTCGATCAGCGCCGTGGCAGCCGCCACAGGCTACGCCAGCGACAGCGCGTTTTCAGCCATGTTCAAAGCAGCGATGGGGCAGTCGCCAAGGCATTTCCAGAATAAAAACAGGCTGTAATTTTTTTCGTTCACAAGCGCCAACAGCGCTGCACCAAAGCAGTTACGCAGCATCGCGACACATCCAGAAAATACCTGCAAAAGTGACCGCACAGAGCAATGCCCTGACCAGATTTTGCAGGCTGGTTTCAAATCATCTGGGATCAATACTTCCAGAAATTCCAGTGACTGGTGTGGCTTGTTTCTGGATGTATTTGAAATGCTTTCAAGACCCCTGTGTCCCGTCCTACACCAAGCAAGGAAAAACGTACACAGGCAGCGAACAAATCCGGTTTGAGAATCCTTTCAACAACTGCTTTTGTCCCAGCACGCATACCGGTCGTGTACGGATTGAAAAGCCGCTGTTTTTTCTAAATCAACTGGAGAAACCTTCACCATGAAAACCTCGACGAGAAACCAACTCTTGCTGACAGCTGCGCTGCTGGCTGGCAGCTCGGTCGCTCTTGCCCAGACCAGCGGTACGGCAGGCACCAGCACCATGCCAGCCATGGGCGCAAATCAGCCCACCACTTCGATTGGTGTGACGCCACAAACAGCTGCTGAAGCCAACCGAAAGGCAGTTCCCCGCAGCGACACCGCTACGGTGGTGCGCACGTCACCCAATGCCGTGGACAGTACACGCAATGCCACCGGCATGAGCAGCACCACCGGCGGTACTGGAACATCTGGAACATCTGGCGCATCTGGCACATCTGGCATGAACAGCACGACTGCCAGCATGGGTAACACCACTACACGTCCGGCCATGAAGAAAGCCCGGGCTGATCGCAACTGATCCCCAGCATCCTTTCAATTCACATTTTTATTCATTATTTTCTGGAGTCCAACATGAACACAACACGCCCTCTCGTTACCGGTCTTTTCCCTGATCGCACCAGCGCAGAAGCTGCCTACAGTGCTGCCGAAGCACGCGGCTACACATCTGCCGACATGAACCTGGCAATGTCCGATGAGACGCGCAAAATGCATTTCACCGGCACCACAGCTGGCAGAGAAACCGAACTGGGCAACAAGGCAGCTGAAGGCGCCGGCATTGGTGGCGCCATCGGCGGCACAATTGGCGCGATAGCTGCAGCGGTTGCTGCCGTAGGTACCAGCATTGCCCTGCCAGGCCTGGGCCTGGTGATTGCAGGCCCGATTGCTGCGGCCATTGCCGGCGCAGGTGCAGGGGCAGCAAGCGGCGGTCTGATTGGTGCGCTGGTCGGCTGGAACATGCCTGAAGAACGTGTCAAGGAATACGAAGAAGGCATGAAAAAAGGCGGCATCCTGATGGGCTTGCATGCCAAGGATGATGCGGATGCAGAGCACCTTGAAAACGCCTGGAAATCCAACCGTGGCGAATACGTTTACCGTTAATTTCAGTCTCTGATCAACCTTGAGGAATACCGTTTTGCCTGCATCATGAAACCGGCCTCAGGGGTGTCAAGTTCGTGCCACGCTATGGTTATTGTGACCATGGCGTGGTGCTTTTCTTTGTCCGCATGGGCTGACACCGCCAGCTTTGCAGCGCGCGCTGTAGCTTCAGGTGACACGCACGGGCTGGTTTTTGCCGTTATTGACAAATCTGCTGCCACCGTCAGTTTGTATGATGCGGCAGGCAAGCTGTTAGCCGCTTCGCCCGTGCTGGTGGGACTGGCCATAGGTGACGTCTCAGTGCCCGGCATTGGTGAGCGCGCGATTGAGCACATTGCACCTCACGAACGCACCACGCCTGCAGGTCGGTTTGCGTCAGAACCCGGTGTCAATATGAGTGGCGAGAAAATTGTCTGGATTGACTATGAAGCTGCGGTGTCCATGCACAGCCTTCGGCCATCCAGTTCACTTGAAAAGCGCCCTGAGCGGCTGGCCACGGTGACCCCGCTCGACAACCGGATTACTTACGGTTGTGTCAATGTACCGCCTGCGTTCTACACCCGGTGGGTCCGGCCTACTTTGGGCGAGAAACCGGGCGTGATTTACATCCTGCCTGAAACCCGGTCTGCAAAAGAGTGGTTTGCTTTTTTAAAGTGATGTGAAGCTGCGGCTTCAAAACGCATTTTTTACTTCTCCAAAAAAGACCAGGGGTAGCACCTGATGCGTTTTGCTCCCGCTACTGTCTGGCTTCTTTCTTGAGCAAATCGCATGAATTCATCACTGCCGACGACAGAAAAAGCGCCAGGCGACTTGGTGGATCCTGTATCTAGAGAACTGGTGCGTATTGACTGGCGGCTTCTGGACGAGCGGTTGTGGCTCAAGCAGCCTGAGCTTATTTATAGCCTGTTGACAGATCTCGCTGCTGATGGAGGCGGAAAAGGTCTGGAAGACCTGGCAAGGTCTTATCTGGCCGTGATAAAAAACAGGTTTCAGCCTGAAGCCTATCTGCCAAAAGACGTCGATTATTTCCTGGTGCTCGGAAACGTCCTGAATGCTGATACAACGCCTACGCCTGAGCTGACAGCGCGTCTTGAAAGTGCCCTGTGGGCCAGCGGAAAAAACCCGGCTGCCCAGCTGTTGGTCTCAGGCGGCGCACAAGTCCGGGGTATCAAAGAATCTGAAGTGATGAAGCGCTGGCTGATTGACAGAGGCGTTTGCCCTTCGCGTATTCTGCAAGAAAGCGAGTCGCTGGATACCGTAGAAAACATCAGGATGTCAACCCGCTTGCTGATGCAAAAAAATGCCCGGAATGTTTGCCTGATCAGCGGTGCCCAGGGTGCCAGTCGCGGCCTGTGCCTGCTTTTATCCCACCTCCAGCATATCGGCTCGGCTATCAAAGCAGTGTATGTGGCAGATCTGACTTCAGCGGCAAACCGCTTTTGTGTCGATATCCCAGCGGCAGAGAAATTTTTGCTTTTCAAGGACCTGGGGCGAATTTTTGGACTCTGGACTTACCGTGAAAGGTAGCTAGCTGAACGGCTGAACGGCTGACTGGCTGGAGGGCATGCGTTTGCGGCTTTCAAAATTTCTTGTGGGACGACGCTTTCATGTGATTTCAATTTTCTCCCCGGGGTATTTTCGGAAGCTGTCCTACAAAACTTTGACGTGCGCCTAAATACAGTTGTTTCTGGCAATTTTGCCGCTGACTATCCGAGGGAAATATGGCCAAGTCCAATGCTGTAAACAAATCCAGTCAAGGCACTGCCGCGGCAAAAGCCGCAGCGCGCCATACAGACAGCGCGCCTTCAAAAGTTGCCCCTGACCCTTCAAACGACCAGGCGGTTCAAAAGATGTCCCAGACCAACAAATTGGTGGCCTCGATGCCTTTTAACGCCAACAAGGCGATTGAGCACGGTTTTGAAAATGGCCTGCATCCGCAGGCCGGAGCAGTCGCCAAGCCTGCATCGCGCCTGCCCACTGGCAGCACATTGACGGAAGAAAATGGCACCCTCAAAACTGGCAGCCTGGCCCCTGAAGGTGTTAACGCCACCATCGAACCACTGGACCGTGTTCGTGTGGACTCATCCGGCCAGATGCTGACGACCAACCAGGGCGTCGCTATTGCAGACAACCAGAACTCATTGAAGATGGGTGTGCGCGGTCCCGCGTTGCTGGAAGACTTTATCCTGCGTGAAAAAATCACACATTTCGACCATGAGCGTATTCCTGAAAGGATCGTGCACGCGCGTGGGTCGGCGGCACATGGTTTTTTTGAGGCTTATGCGCCACTGACCGAGTTCACCAAAGCAGCGCCGTTCAGGGAGGCAGGCAAAATCACGCCCGTTTTCGTCCGGTTTTCTACGGTAGCGGGTGAGCGCGGCTCGAAAGATACCGCCCGTGATGTACGCGGTTTTGCGGTCAAGTTCTACACCGATGAGGGCATCTGGGACCTGGTGGGCAACAACATGCCGGTTTTCCATATTCAGGATGCCATCAAGTTTCCGGACCTGGTTCATGCTGTCAAACCCGAGCCACACAACCAGATGCCGCAGGCCGCCAGCGCGCACGACACGTTCTGGGATTTTGTCTCTCTCATGCCCGAATCCACGCACATGCTGATGTGGACCATGTCTGACCGGGCGATTCCGCGCAGTTACGCCACCATGCAAGGCTTTGGCGTTCACACTTTTCGTCTGGTCAATGACGCAGGCGAGTCGTCGTTTGTCAAATTTCACTGGCAGCCAAAATACGGCACGCATTCACTGGTGTGGGACGAAGCTGTGAAAATTTCGGGCGCTGATCCTGACTACCATCGTCGCGACTTGTGGGAACGCATTGAGGCCGGAGCCTGCCCGGAATGGGAGCTGGGGCTGCAGATTTTCAGTGAAGAGCAGGCAGAGAACTTCAGTTTTGACATTCTGGACGCTACCAAGCTGATACCTGAAGAACTGGTGCCTATCCAGATGGTGGGTCGCATGGTGCTCAACCGCAACCCGGACAATTTTTTTGCCGAGACTGAGCAGGTCGCCTTTTGCACGTCGCATGTGGTGCCCGGCATTGATTTTTCCAATGACCCACTGCTGGCTGGCCGCATCCATTCTTATCTCGACACGCAGATATCGCGTCTGGGTGGTCCCAACTTTCATGAAATTCCGATCAACTCACCAGTCAACCAGGTTCACAACAACCAGCGCGATGGCCAGCACCGGCAAGCCATTCACAGGGGACGTGTCGCTTATGAGCCCAACTCGCTGGCAGGCGGATGCCCGTTTCAGGCAGGTGCCAGCCAGGGTTTTGTGAGTATTCCAGCGCGTCTGGCTGCCAGGGAGGAAGCTGCAAAAGTGCGTGGCAAGCCTGAAAAATTCGCTGACCATTACACTCAGGCAACCCTGTTTTTCGACAGCCAGACACCGGTGGAGCAAGCGCACATTGCTGCGGCTTTCCGCTTTGAATTGAGCAAGCTCACGGTGCCGGCAATTCGCGAGCGCGTGGTGGCGCAACTGCGCAATGCCTCCGAGATACTGGCGCGTCAGGTCGCTGACGGTCTGGGCATCACGGACATGCCCGCACCCTTGCCCAGAGCACTGGAGAACCCCGCCATACCCGAAGTTACCGTATCGCCTGCGTTATCGCTGATGGCTTGCCCAGGAGATGGCACCATCACAGCCCGCAAAATCGCCATTCTGGTCGCCAATGGCTCCGTGGGTGCTTCCGCCAAGGCCATGCATACAGCACTCTTTGCACAAGGCGCAGTGCCCCGCTTTGTCGCCCCGCGCATTGGCCCGGTTCAGACCAGTGACAGTGTGGAGATCAATGCAGATGCCTCCATGGAAAATGAGCCAGGCTTTTTGTTTGATGCTCTGGTGCTGTCCGACGGCGAGGTGGGCGTGACCACGCTGATGCGGGACGGTCACACGATGGCGTTCGTCAAGGACCAGTATCGGCACGGCAAAACCATCATGGTCATGGGCGCTTCCAGAGAATTGCTTGATAAAGCAGATGTTTCGGACAAGCTGCCCAATGGCAAGCCTGACAGGGGCATCCTTGTGTCTTGCGCTGGCGCAGCGTCGTCACTGGATGACTTTGTCAAAGCGGTCGCCATGCATCGCCATCCTGAACGCGAAACCGACCCCCCGCTTGTTTGAAGGCACGGATCCTTACGCGGCATAAAGCATAACGGGCATTGTGGGCCTGTTGTACAACCCCAGAGCGCGACTTTTATGTCGCACCGTTGAATATTTCAGGAGGCGATCATGATTGGAGTCATTGTTCCGGCGCATGACGAGGAGGAGTTGATAGAAGAATGTGTTGAGTCCCTGCTCAAGGCAGCGGCACACCCAGACCTGGCCCAGGAGGCTGTTCGCATCATCGTGGTATTGGATGACTGCGGGGACCACACCGGAAGGCTGGCCCGCAGTCTGGGTGTGCACACCATTGACGTGAAGCTGAAAAACGTCGGTTTTGCCCGGCAGACCGGCGCAAAGGCAGCCCTCGGACATGGTGCCCGCTGGCTGGCCTTTACCGATGCTGACAGTGTGGTGGCGCCAGACTGGCTGGCGTGCCAGCTGGCCCTGAACGCTGATGCGGTGTGCGGCACTGTCGCCGTTGATAATTGGGGGGTGTATGGCGAGCGTATGCAGCGCCATTTTCAGCTGACCTATACCGATGCCGACGGGCATTCGCATATCCATGGAGCCAACCTGGGCGTCAGTGCTGCGGCTTACGCGACTGCTGGTGGCTTTCTGGGTCTGAAAACTTCCGAGGATGTGGCTCTGGTTGAAGCACTTCGAGCCAGTGGCGCGAAGATTGCGTGGTCCAGCACGCCGCGAGTTGTCACCAGCGTGCGACCAAATTTCAAGGCACCTGGTGACTTTGGTGCGACCCTGGCCACGATTGAACGACTGGGCCACTGGGTCAGTGCAGATTTTGGAATCGCAGCGTGACTGAAGATATTTCAGACCGCCTGGACAGCTGTTTCCGCGAGCAACTGCCCGAGGATGGGAACTGGCTACCGCTGTTGATACAAAAAAAACTTGCTCACCTGCCGATGCCAGGGGGAGGTGCCACGCTGGAGCGCTGGAGAGCACTGGCTGCCGTGGGGCAATTCGATCTGTCGCTGACCAAGCTGTACGAAGGCCACACCGATGCGCTGGCGATCATTGAAGAAATTGACCACGATGGCATTGACGTTCCGCCAGGAGCGTGGTGTGTATGGGCTGCCGAAGCGCCAGGTGGACGCGCTGTGATCCAACCGGACGCTGACAGGGGCGTGATTTTGAATGGCGCCAAATATTGGTGCTCTGGCGCGGCTACTGCAGACCATGCGCTGCTCACAGCGTGGGAAGAAGATGATTCAGGCCCGCACCTGGTAGCTGTGGCGCTGGACCAGCCAGGCATTGCCATCGATCACGACCAATGGAAGGCTGTGGGAATGGCAGGCAGCATGAGTCTGAATGTGAGTTTCAGCGGCGTAAAAGCCCGTCGTGTAGGCAAGCCGGGCCAATACCTGAGCAGACCAGGCTTCTGGCATGGTGGGGCCGGTATTGCTGCGTGCTGGTATGGCGGCGCGGCAGGTATGGCGTGGGTGCTTAAAAAATCACTCCTTGCTTCTGGCCATGACGCCGGTGGCTATAAGCTGGCTGCGCTTGGAAAAGTGGAACTGGCCATGCAGGAGACTGCGGCAGTGCTGCGGCAGTCGGCGCGCTGGATTGATGATTGTCCGACGCTTGATGCCAGCCATATCGCACTCACAACGCGTCTGTCAGCAGAAAAGTGCGCCAAGGTGGTGATCGACGAGGTCGGCAAGGCCTTGGGTGCCACACCTTTTTGCCTGAATGAAAAGTTCGCAAGGGCGGTAGCCGATCTGCCCGTGTTTATTCGCCAGAGCCATGCTGACCGGGACTTTGCCGGACTGGGCGAGCGGTCACTGAAAAAAGGAGTGTTGACATGGACGCTTTGATAGACCGGGCAATACGCGGGGCTGGCACGCACGAATCGGTGTGGCTGCCCTGGCTTGCGCGGCAGGGCGTTAGAACTGCATCAATGACTGATTTATGTCCAGCTCAGGCCCGGCTGGTGGTCGTGGCCCCCCATCCCGACGATGAGATTCTGGCGTGCGGAGGATGGCTTGCCATGCGGGCCGAACGAGGCCAGCCCTGTCTGTTGGTGGCGGTCACCAATGGCGAAGCCAGCCATGGAGCGTCAGACCCGCAAGCCTGTGCCAGCCTGGGCCAGCGACGGGCACAAGAAAGCTGTGCGGGGCTCCAGGCACTGGGTCTTGCGCCAGCGTGTATCGTGAGACTGGGCATGCCCGACGGGCAAGCTGCCAGCATGATTTTTGCCATTGTGATGAAGTTGCTCCCGCTTTTGAGACCCGATGATGTGATTGTGACAACCTGGAGTCTTGACGGTCACCCTGACCATGAGGCCACGAGCGAAGCAGTCCGGCAGGCGGTTGTAAAAGTTGGTTGCCGGCTGCTTGAAGCACCGGTGTGGATGTGGCATTGGGCTACCCCTGGCGAGTTGTCCATACCCTGGAGCCGTCTCGTGTCGATTGATCTTCCAGAGCGTGTGCTGGCCATAAAACGGGGCGCTTTGTCACACCACCAGAGCCAGCTCGAAACCAGGGCCGGTGGGCTTGACGCGGTGCTTGTGCCTTCCATTGTGGAACGGATCGCACGCCCAAAAGAATACTTTTTTCACTGAATTTTCACTCATGCAGGCACCACCTTTTTCACGCCCTGACCAACCTGCCTATTTTGACGCGATGTTCGCCAAAAGTGATGACCCCTGGAAGTTCAGATCACGCTGGTATGAACGCCGCAAGCGTGCTTTGACACTGGCTTGCCTGCCATCCGGGCGATACGTGCATGGGTTCGAGCCGGGTTGCGCCAATGGTGAGCTCTCCGCATGCCTGGCGACCCGCTGTGATCGGCTGCTGGTGAGCGACGGTGCAGACCAGGCCGTAGCACTGGCCAAAGACAGGCTCAAAGACGTGCCAAACGCAGAGGTCAGGAAGGCGTGGATACCTGACCAATGGCCACCTGAAAAATTTGACCTGATCGTGCTCAGCGAGTTTTTGTTTTATGTGCAACCTGCAGTGGTCGAGCAGATAGCGCAGAAAGCTCAGGCGTCACTGATGCCCAACGGGGTGATTCTGGCGTGCCACTGGCGTCATCCCATTGAGGGTTGCGCGCTTGATGGTGACGAGGTTCACGACGCGTTGAGACACTTCATTTGTTTGCCCAATCAATGCCATGTGCAGGAGCCTGACCTGCAACTGGACGTGTGGTCTTCAGGCCCTACGATGGCGCAGAAAGAAGGCATATTCTGAGATTTTGAAACAGCAACAAGTCATAAGGCCAAGGCACAAGAAGGCGCATAAACAGCCTGTGAGCCTGCGTTGCGCCACCACAGATGCAAGGCTGTATGCCCATTGCAAATATTTCTGGTGCCTCACCAGTGCGCCATATGCTGTCCTTGTCTAGCGGCTCCAGGGCGCTGGTCTCATCGATACGGATCAGTGCGTCAAACTGCCTGGCCAGATAAGTGAAAAAGCAGTGCCGCTGACGCTCGGTTTCAGGCCGATAAATGATGGCTGTTTCAACGCATTCCCACAGCATTCCCCGTTTGCGGATAGCTGTAAATCGTGTCGTTGAGGTAGCGGGACACCTGCGTGATGTCGGCATCGCTCCAGGCGAGTCCGGTGATCGCTTGCCACCGACGCACCTGGGTCTTGATGCTTTCCCAGTCAGTGGCCTGTTTGTTGTCGCGCCAGTGCATCTGCGTTGTGTGGCAACTGATGCAATGCGTGGTGTAGAGCAGCTCTCCCCGTGTGGGTACAGGTTGGGATGGGACTTGTGCCACAGCGGCCGTGCCGACCAGGACAGCAGCGGTGGCCAGCGCAGCGCGAAACACATTTCGCACCAAAAAATCAGTCATGGGGTGGGCGACTCGAATTGTGTCTGGCACGCCAGGCAACGGGCAGCTGCGGGTATCGCTGTCAGACGCAGAAGGTCGATCGGCTGGGCACAATCCACACAGAACCCGTACGTACCCGCATTGAATCGGGCCAGTGCTGAGGCCACGTCCGCAAGCTCGTTCTGATCACGCTGCTCCTCGGCATCTTTGAGCACCGTGCGCTCGCTGTTGCTTGCGAGGTCTTTCGTGTCATGGCTATCCGTGGCAGCTGCGCCGATTGCACTGGCAGCGGCAATATCGGCTTGTCGCGCCGAGCCAATCTCGCCCAGCAACTCGCTCTTTCGGGCCAACAGACAGGCATGCAGAAGTTTCAGGGTGTTTTCGTCAATTGTGTTCATGGTCATGAGAATGCTCCTTTCCCGAATGAGCTGCTTGATCTGCATCAATGGATTCGCTGTGAGCAACCCGGAATCCGCTGACACTGCTTTGTTAAATGGCCTGAACATCAAAAAACCGGGCATCTGTATCGTGGCGCTGCCAAACATTCGGGGCTGGATGCAAATGCGGGCTGTTTCTGCATTCCTACCGTGCCAGATAGCCACCGTCCACAGGATAGTAGGCACCGGTCACGAACGATGCCTTGTCTGAAGACAGCCAAGCCACCATCTCCGCGACTTCCTCAGGGTGACCCAGTCTGCCCATGGCATGCGCAGCAATCAACCGGTCCCGCACGGCCACGTCCGCTTCCAGGCTGCTGGTCATGGCGGTGTGGATAAAGCCGGGACCAACGGCATTGACCCGGATGTTGTTCATACCGTATTCCAGTGCCGCTGTTTGCGTCAAGCCAATCACGCCATGCTTGGCCGCCACGTAAGCGCAGCTGCCCGCCGCGCCCACTGCGCCCAGCACCGAAGCCATATTGACGATAGAGCCACCGCCGTTTTTCAGCATGGCCGCAATCTGGTACTTCATGCCATAAAACACGCCCGACAAATTGACATGGATCACCTGTGCCCACGAGTCTAGCGGGTAGTCTGCCGTTGGCATGGAAACCCCGCCAATGCCTGCGTTGTTACAAGCCACATCAAGGCGGCCAAAATGCGCCACAGCATGCTCAACAAGGCCCCTGGCATCTTCAGGCTTGCTCACATCGGCAGCCCAGAAAACAGCGTCTGCGCCTGCGCTGCGCGCCAGCTCTGCTGTCTCTTGCCCTTTGTCTTTGTTCACGTCAGACACCACGACTTTGGCACCTTCTTTGGCCCAGGCGAGGGCTATTGCGCGGCCAATGCCCGCAGATGCACCAGTGACGAGTGCTACTTTGTTTTTGAGCATACGAGCTCCCTGGTTAAATTTGATGAGGTGGAACTATTTGCAGCTGGGTCCGTTGCCATTTGCATGCACATGATTTGCTTAAAAAACCGGAACATGCCTTGAGGCCACTTTCGATATCTGGGGCAGGTTTCAAAGCGGCGAAAACTCAAAACATCAAGGCATGGTGGTGATGTCGTTGGCAAGACCCTTGACGCCGTAAACGCCTTTTGCGGCTTCTTCTGCCGCTGCCTTTTTCTACGTATTGAGCGACTTGTCCTGTGGGGGTGACAGCGCCGTCCCTGGCGGTCACACCCATGTGCGCGGCATCAACGCTGGGACGCCATTTAAGTTCATCCAGAACGTGGGTCTTGAGCTGGGTGTCTGTGGTCATGTTTGATTCTTTGAAAATCCAGGTTTCAGGAAGTTGTATGTTGGTTGCATCACGCTTTAACTTCCGTTCGGTAACGCACCCTGGCAGCATATTTCACGTCAATAAATGTTTGCTGCGCGGGCTGAATCAGCGCCAAAAATAGAAAGCAGGAGTTAACGCGCTGGTTGGGTGCGCTGGCGAACAGACGGATTCGCCCAAACCACCTAAAACAGTATCCAGAGGTCCATCAAATCCTGATGACTCGTTGCTACCCATCCCAAAAGGAAGTTAAGCCAGATAAAAAGGTCACTTACGTCATCATTGGTGCGGGCGGCTTTGTGGGTATCGGGCGACATGATGTGGCGATTCCGGTAACCCAGATTGAGGATCAATCGGGCAAGCTGGTCATGGCAGGCGCGACGAAGGCCATGATCAAGTCAATGCCCGTGTTCACTTATGCAGCTGATACGGAGCAACGTGACCGTTTTGTAGCCACTGCCGAAAAAGACATCTCTGACGGCAAATCGAAAAATGCTGATCTGGAGAAAAAGGCCAGCGTTGCTGCAACCGATACCAAGGCAAAAATTGATTTGCAGATCACCGCACTCAAACGCGATGTCAAGTCAGCCGAGACCAAGCTGGGCGAGATGAAGCAGGCATCAGCAGTGCGCTGGAAGGAATTTGAGGCGAACGTCAGCGCTGCCACGGCCCGCGTTCGCAAATCAATCACGGCGGCTACAGCCTGAAGTTATTTTTATCACCTCGACAAGGAAATCAACCATGACACCGTCACAAAAAAGTCTCAGCACATTGCGCAATGAAGCCCAGGAGCTTCACCGCAACGTTGTAGCGCTCGAAAACGAAGACATGGCCAGCACCAGGTTTGATCTGGAAAAGCTGCAAAGCAAGGCCATGCATCTCGGCGAGTCACTCAAACTGCACGCCGAAACCGAAAAAGGTGCTGTCAAAGCCAGCATGCACGAAGCGGGGGTAAAACTGGCAACAGCGCAATCAAAAGTGGATGAAAGCATTCATGAAACAAGCGATGCCCTCAAGGCAAAGCTAGAGCAGGCCAAAGTCAAACTGCTCGACGGCATGACCTCGGCTGTTCACAGTCTTAGCAAGGCGGTTGCTGCCAGACGCACAAGCGAACACGCTTCGTCCGCTACAACCACCACACCAGCCAAAGGCGTGAAATCATGAGTAACTGATGTTACGCAGCGACATCTGATGGGCTGCATGAATGAACAAACCCGATCTTGATTTGTGTGCAGACTAGATCTGGTTTGCAGCGACTTGGCCTGCGACCATGACACCACCACGACCACGACCTGACGAAGACGGTGGAAAGCATCAGTTATTTACGAAAAAACCCCTGTTTCCCGGCCTGATCAGAAACCTCTTAAAATCGTATTTATCATTCGCTCCGCCAATACTCACCATGACCCACATCGTCTCTGACTCCTGCATCCGCTGTAAATACACTGACTGTGTGGACGTGTGCCCCGTGGACTGCTTTCGCGAAGGCCCGAACATGCTGGTGATTGACCCGGACGAATGCATCGACTGCGCCGTCTGCATCCCTGAATGCCCCGTGAACGCCATCTACGCCGAAGAAGACGTGCCGGCAGACCAGCTGCATTTCATCAAGCTCAATGTCGAGCTGAGCAACGCGGCAGGCTGGAAAAGCATCACCAAGCGCAAGGCGCCTCTGGCAGACGCTGACGACTGGAAGGACAAGACCGACAAGCTGTCAGAGCTGGTTCGATAAACACGGCGGCACAAGCTCCCATGCCGATTGAAACCGATGCACTTGTCATTGGCGCAGGGCCAGTCGGCCTGTTTCAGGTGTTCCAGCTTGGCCTGCTGGACATCCACTCGCACATCATTGACGCTTTGCCTTATGCAGGCGGCCAATGCATTGAGCTGTACCCTGACAAACCGATCTATGACATTCCCGGCACCCAGCGCTGCACGGGGCGTGAACTGACGGCCAGCCTGCTCAGGCAAGCTGAGCCATTTGGTGCAACGTTTCACCTTGGGCAGACCGTCAATGTGCTGGAAAAGCGTGACGATGGCCGGTTCTTTGTTGAAACTTCACAAGGCATTCAGTTCGTCACCAAAACCATTGTGGTCGCTGCAGGCGTAGGCGCATTTCAGCCCAAGTTGCTGCGCATTGAAGGCGTTGAAAAGTTTCACCACACCAGTTTGTTTTATAGCGTTGGCAACCCGGCTGGGTTTGCTGACAAAAACATCGTGATCGTGGGGGGTGAAGACGCTGCCCTCACCTGGGCCAGCCACTTTGTTACAGCCGGGCCAGACCAGGCCAAAAGTGTCACGCTGATCCACAGGCGGGACGTGCTCCAGGCGGCACCTGCACTGGTTGCCAAAGTCAAGGCGCTGGTAGATGTCAAAGCCATGCGTTTCATGGTCGGGCAGGTGACAGGCTTTGAGGCTAAAAACGACCAGCACAGCGACCAGCTCACAGCAGCGGTGGTCACCGATGTCGATGGCCAGACGCAAACGGTACGGCTTGACGCGCTGCTGGTGTTTTTTGGCCTGTCACCCAAACTGGGGCCGGTAGCAAGCTGGGGCCTGGACATGGAACGCAAACAGGTCGCCGTAGATACTGAAAAATTTTCTACCAGCGTCAAGGGTATTTTTGCCGTGGGCGACATCAACACCTACCCCGGCAAGAAAAAGCTGATATTGAGCGGCTTTCACGAATGTGCGCTGGCAGCGTTTGGCGTGGCCGAGCTGGTGTTTCCAGACAAAAAAACCATGCTTGAATACACCACCACCAGTTCGCGCCTGCACCGGTTGCTGGGTGTGGCGGCATAACCCATACATCACTATTATTTTTATAGCTGCTCACGCCCTGTTTCATTGGGCCTGAACGCTATTTGATGCAAAAAAATAGCTAAAATCCCCAGCGATCAAGTCTGAAAAGGCTGTGCTGCAAGTCAAATCACTACTTTTTTCAAACTCGCCATGTCGTCCAACGCCAATACCGCCCTGTCACCTCTTCCCGCCAGCCAGCGCACTTTTGGCCTGTCTGACCACGCCTCACTCTGGCTCAGCCTGGGCGTGGGTTTGCTGGTCATGCAGATCGGCGCTTACCTGGTGCCCGCCATCGGTCCGCAGCAGGCGATGCTGGTGATTGTTTGTGGCTCTGTTCTCGGTGCTGGCCTGCTCGCGTGGACGGCCATGCTGGGTTGTAACAGCGGCCTGTCAAGCGCCGGCCTGATGCATGCCACCTATGGCTCCAGTTTCGCCAAACTGCCGGTGTTGCTCAACATCGTGCAACTGGTCGGCTGGACGACGTTTGAACTGGTCATCATGCGTGACGGCACCATGGCCATTGCACGGCAGGGCGGTGGTTTTGCAGCTGCAGGCTGGCCCTTGGCGGCTACTGTGCTTTGGGGCACGGTGCTGATCGCCCTGATGGCGGGTTCCATGGTCACGCTGGTGCGCAAGTTCATTGGCCGCTTTGGCCTGCCGCTGGTGATCGGCTCCCTGGTGTGGCTGACCTGGCAGTTTTTGGACAAGGCCAGCACCCAGGGTTTGGGCGCGCTGTGGAACCGCCCCGGTGAAGGCGGCATGAGTACGCTTCAGGCGCTTGATCTGGTGATTGCCATGCCGGTGTCGTGGCTGCCACTGGTGGCTGATTTCGCACGGCACGGGCGCGATGGCAAATCCACCTTGCGTGGCACCTGGCTCGGTTATGCAGTGGCCAATGTCTGGTGCTACGCGCTGGGCGTGCTGGTGGCCATCACCACACCCAGCACAGATCTGGTCACCGCGCTGCTGCTTGCCCAGGGCGGGCTGATTGCGCTGGGTCTGATTTTGATTGACGAGGTTGACAACGCTTATGGCGACGTTTATTCAGGTGCGGTGGCCAGCCACAGCCTGAAGCCTGTCTGGTCAGTGCGCCGCTGGGGTATGGTCATGGCGGTGGTGTGTACAGCGCTGGCTCTGATACTGCCCATGCACAGCCTGGAGCCGTTTTTGCTCATGCTCAGTTCTGTGTTCATCCCGCTTTATGGGGTCATTTTGGCAAGGCTGGCAGGCAAACCCAACGTGGCGGCACTGGTGACCGAGCGCCAGGTCAATTACAGCGCCGTGCTGATCTGGTTGACAGGCGTGGTCTGCTACCACCTGTGCGCCAACCTGGCACCCAGCTGGGGAGCCGCCTTGCCAACGCTGGCTTTGACGTTTGCACTGGCGCGCTTGACCAGCGACAAGCCACTGAAACTAAGCGCGCCTGTTTAACGATTGATTCAGCCCGATAAAGTATCAAGTTCCAGTATCAGGTTCCAGTATCAGGTTCCAGTAATAAGTTCCAGTATCAAGTTCCGTTCGGGCTGAGCCTGTCGAAGCCGGGGCTCGCAAAGGGAAACCCTTCGACAAGCTCAGGGCGAACGGATAAACGGATAAACGGATGAACGAATGAACGGCTGAACGGCTGAAAAAATTCAGACTTCACGTTGCCGAATCAATAGGTGTGAAAGCTGGCTGGCTTCAGGCGCATCGCCACCGGCGCATAACCATGGTTGAGCGGCCCGCTGCCCGCACCGGTCAGCACCCCGGCACCCGCTGCCAGCGCCCCGCGCACATAGGCACGCGCAGCCTCAACCGCTTCAAGCAGCGGCATGCCCAGCGCCAGATGCGCGGCAATGGCGGATGACAGTGTGCAGCCCGTACCGTGCGTGTTGGCCGTGGCGATGCGCGGCGCACGCATCCAGTGCAGCAAGCCGTTGTGCGTCATCAACAAATCGCTGACCACCTCGCCTGCCAAGTGCCCGCCCTTGAGCAGCACTGCTCGTGCGCCCCTGGCCAGCAGCTCCTGCGCAGCGGCTTGCATATCGTCTTCAGTGGCCAACGGCCTGCCCACCAACAGCGCCGCCTCGTCAAGATTCGGCGTGACCAGAACCGCCCGGCCAAACAGGTGTTTCACCAGTACCACAATCGCCGGGTTGTCAACCAGCACCGCGCCACTGGTCGCCACCATCACCGGGTCAAGCACCACGCGCTGCAGGTTATGGCGGTCAATCGCTTCGGCCACGGTGCGCACAATGTCAGGCGAATGCAGCATGCCAATCTTCACCGCATCCACACCAATGTCTTCCACTACCGCATCAATCTGGCCCTTCAGCATGTCAGGCGGTACGCCGTGGATGGCGCGCACACCCAGGGTGTTTTGCGCTGTCAGCGCTGTAATCGCCGTCATACCGAAGCAGCCCAGCGCCGAAAATGTCTTCAGGTCAGCCTGAATACCCGCCCCGCCGCCGCTGTCAGAACCTGCGATGGTGAGGAGGCGGGGGTATTGGCGAGATTGTTGTCTGGAGGGCTGATTCATGGGCTGTTTATTCAAAATTTACTGTTATTTTTATAGCTGCTTGCGCCCGTATTCATCAGGCTAAACACCAAAAAAGCATCGATCTGAGGCTGGCAAACTGCTTTCGAGGCTCACCATCAATGTCCTTGCAGTTTTTCCTGCAGCCAAACCTTGATCAGTGACTGGTAAGGCACATCGCGCGAGTTGGCTGCCATCTTTAACGAGTCCAGCAAATGCTGGGGCAACCTGAGCGAGATCATCCTGGTCGTCGGCTTCAAATTGGGCAACGCCAGCTTGCTTGTATATCACCAGCATATACGACCGAGTGTCTTGGCCTATCATTCAGCCAAGCCGCGCACCAGCCCGAAGGACTCCGGATCGCGGGGTGCCTTCGATCCATGAAGGCTTTCCGGTGCAAAAAAACGCTGCGGTGCCACACCGTGGCGGGCCAGCCGCGATGCCCACACCAGGCTTTACTTCACCAGTGCCAGCATCTCGCGAAAGGCCGGGTGCTCTGCCGTGCGAAGCCATTCAAATGCCACCATTTCGGTCGTCACCAGCTCGGCCCCGTTGCCGGCAAGCCGGTCAAAGGCGGCGTCGCGGTTGCGCTCGCTGCGTGAGCTGCAGGCGTCGGTCACGACCCAGACTTCAAACTCTTCTTCAAGCAAATCGAGCGCGGTCTGCAGCAGGCATACGTGCGCTTCACAGCCTGCAATGACGATGGTGTTGGGGCCAGCGTCTTCATCCTGGGCCTGCTGTTGCTGGGGACGCTGCATGTGTTTGGGCAGGCTGCGGGCATTGCCCTTGAGAAGCGCTGACGCCTGTACTTTGCGGGCCGGGGGCCGCAGCCATTCACCGAGGCCATCGACTACAGCGCTGAAGTGCGCTTTGTCCAGCGTTCTGCCGCCTGCGGCTTCAATGGCGGCTTGCAGGGCGGGCAGGTTGAGGCCCAGTTTGTCAGGCGTTTGTACCGTGCCCCACACGGGTACCTGCATGATTTGCGCCATGCGCGCCAGGCGCAGTGCATTGGCAGTGACCTGTTCATTTTCAAAAATCACCGGCATCAGGCGGGTCTGGTAGTCGACCAATACGAGTTGGCAATCATCGGGGTCTAGCAGCATGAAAATTCCTTGGGTTGTAGGTTGGCAGGCTCAGGCGGTTGCATAAAGCCAAAGGTATTGAGCCACTGCGCAATGTACTGCGGGCTCAAGTCTTGAGGTTGTACTTTCTGCCGCCCGGAGCCAAGGGCGCGTTGCTCAATAACTTGTACATTTGGCGTGCTGGACCTGGGCGTGCTGCGTCGTTGCAAATCCCTTGTGGGGCTCGCCACACGGCGCGCTTCACACCTGGCATTCCACACCAGAACCCTGGAAGCTTATGTGGCTGAAGTATTGACCGGATTCGGTGAAAAGTACAAGTTTGATTTTTGCTGACCATGACGAGATTAATGACTGGTAAGGGCTTATTATTTTTATAGCTGCTCATGCCCGTATTTACGGGGCTCAAGCCATTTTTCAAAGGATCAATCAGGCTGTCGGGTCTTTGTTTTCGGGTACCTTCAGCGTCTTATCCGCAACACCTGCCTAGCGGTGGCAAGCTGCAGGGCTGCTCTTTGCTCTGGGCGCATACGAAGGCTAAGTTTTCGCAGTGGTTTTGTTGGCATGAAGTTATCCGTAAAAATACGCGATGCACCCGGCTAGCGCAGCCAGTTTTCAACCTGCAGGCCGGGTACACGCCGAAACTCGGCTTCGTTGTCCGTGACCAGCGTTGCGCCCAGGGCCAGGGCGTGCGCGGCTATCAGGGTGTCGTTGGGGCCTATGGGTTTGCCCTCCCGGGCCAGATGCAGCCGTATCTGGGCGTAGTGCATGGGCACTTCCTCGCTCAAGGGGTATAAAACCATACCCAGCATAGTCGATTCATAGGCACTGAGCAGGCTGGGCTGTGGATTTTTAAGCAAACCAAACTGCATTTCGCAGACCACAATGGTGCTGGTACACAGTTCAGCACCAGGCGACTCACGCAGTGCCTCCTTCATGCGTTGCATGACCAGGCCATTGGGATGCTTCATCATTGCAGAGATGATGTTGCTGTCCAGCAACCATAGCTGTGTATCGACCTCGGTCATTACAGATTGACGTCTTCCATAGGAAGCAGACCCTCGTCCACGTCTGGAAATTCTTCATCAATCGGCTGCATGGTGGCCAGTACCGCAAGCATGCACGACAGTGAGCCTTTTGGGGCTGTCTTGAGTCTGGGTTCAATCAGTACGCCCGTCCCAAAAGGGCGAATGGTGATGTCGCGCGTCCCGAAATCCATGCTGCGGGGAATACGTGCAGCCAGGTTGCGGCCATTCATAAAAAGCCGTGATTCATGGGGGGGGATGGACAAGTCCATGGCCGTGCTCCTTTTATAAAAACGGATTAAATTTTAGCATAGGCCTTGGCATAGGCCTGCTCGATGATGCCTGTTTGCTGATCTTGTATTTCGGTCAGGTCGTTTGCTTCTCGACAACAGGCACGCCCAGACTCTTTAAAACATCCCGCACCATCTGCGCCCGGTCTTTGGTCTCTGGCAACTCCTTTTCAATGCGCAACTTGTCGTTGCCTGCCAGCTTGATGTGCCGGTTTTTCTGGATCAGATGCATGATGGCCATGGAGTCAATCGGCGGGTCTTTCCTGAAGGTGATGTTGATCACGCCGGGTGCCGCATCGACCTTGACTACGCCGTACGGCTTTGCAATCACGCGCAGGCGGTGCACGTCAATCAGCGTCTGGGCCTGGGCGGGCAGTTTGCCGAAACGGTCCACAATTTCTTCAAGCAGGGCGTCAATCTGGTCGGTGTTTTTGGCGGTGGCGAGCTTTTTGTAAAACGACAGGCGCAAATGCACGTCGCCACAGTAGTCATTGGGCAGCAGGGCGGGCGCGTGCAGGTTGATTTCGGTGGTCACGGTCAGTGGGTTGAGCAGGTCCGGCTCAATGCCGGCTTTCAGGCAACGCACGGCTTCGCTGAGCATCTCGTTGTAGAGCTGAAAGCCGATTTCCATCATGTTGCCGGACTGGTTCTCGCCCAGCACCTCGCCGGTACCGCGAATTTCCAGGTCATGCATGGCCAAATAGAAGCCGGAGCCGAGTTCTTCCATTTGCTGAATCGCGTCCAGCCGCTGGCTGGCCTGCTTGGTCAGGCCTTCAATGTCGGGCACCATCAGGTAAGCGTAGGCCTGGTGGTGGCTGCGGCCCACGCGGCCACGCAACTGGTGCAATTGCGCCAGGCCAAACTTGTCAGCCCGGCTCATGACGATGGTGTTGGCGGTAGGCACATCAATGCCGGTTTCAATGATGGTCGAGCACAGCAGCAAGTTGTAGCGCTGGGCCACAAAGTCTTTCATGACCCGCTCCAGCTCGCGTTCGGGCATCTGGCCGTGGGCCACGGCAATGCGGGCCTCGGGCAACAGCAGTTCGAGCTTTTCTCGGCGGTTTTGAATCGTCTCGACTTCGTTGTGCAGAAAGTACACCTGCCCGCCGCGCTTGAGTTCACGCAGAACCGCCTCACGAATGATGCCGTTGCTTTCGCTGCGCACAAAGGTTTTGATGGCCAGGCGGCGTTGTGGCGCGGTGGCAATCACGCTTAAATCCCTTAAACCTTCGAGCGCCATGCCCAGCGTGCGGGGAATCGGTGTGGCAGTCAGTGTCAACACATCAACCTCGGCGCGCATGGCCTTCATGGCTTCTTTGTGGCGCACACCAAAGCGGTGTTCCTCGTCAATGATGAGCAGGCCCAGGCGCTCGAAATGCACGTCTTTGCTCAGCAATTTATGGGTGCCCACCACGATATCGACCGTGCCGTCAGCCAGCCCCTTGATGGCGGCCGTGATTTCTTTGCCAGAGCGAAAACGGCTCATTTCTGCGACTTTCACGGGCCACTTGGCAAATCGGTCCACCAGCGTCTGGTAATGCTGCTCGGCCAGCAGCGTGGTCGGGGCCAGCAGCGCGACCTGCTTGCCCCCGGTAATCGCTATGAATGCGGCGCGCAGGGCGACTTCGGTTTTGCCAAAGCCCACATCGCCGCAAACCAGTCTGTCCATGGGGCGCGGGCTGATCATGTCCTGAATGACCGCATGAATGGCGGCGCGCTGGTCGGCGGTTTCGTCAAAGCCAAAGTCGTTGGCAAAGGTTTCGTAGTCGTTGGGTGAATAGCGGAAGGCATGGCCTTCTCGCAGGGCGCGCCGGGCGTAGATATTGAGCAGCTCGGCGGCTGAGTCACGCACCTGCTCAGCGGCTTTGCGCCTGGCTTTGTCCCACTGGCCGCTGCCCAGGCGGTGCAGCGGGGCTTCGTCGGCGCTCACGCCGGTGTAACGGCTGATCTGGTGCAGCTGGCTGACGGGCACGTAAAGCGTCGCGTCATCGGCGTATTGCAGGTGCAAAAATTCACTCGGTCCCTGGCCCAGGTCCATGTTGACCAGGCCTTTGTAACGGCCAATACCGTGGGCGCTGTGGACCACCGGGTCGCCCACGTTGAGCTCCGAAAGGTCTTTGATCAGCGCTTCAACGTCGCTGACCTGTTCCTGCTTTTTGTTGCGGCGGCGAACCGTGATACCCCCGGCAAAAAGCTCGGTCTCAGTGATGAAGTCAATGTCACCCTCCAGCCAGCTAAAACCCTTGTCGAGCGCTGCCGTGGCAATGCCCAGCACTTCTGAGCTGGTCTGAAAGTCTTCAAGCGAGTCAAAAGAGGGTGGGCTGACCCCGCTGGCGCGCAGAAAGTCCAGCAGGCTTTCGCGGCGGCCATCGCTTTCAGCCAGCAGCAAAACGCGCTGTGGTGTGTTTTTGATGTGGCTTTTGAGTTTGGCGAGCGGGTCTTCAGCGCCGCGCACCACGGCGAGGGGAGAAAGTGCCTCAAATTCTGGATAGTCAGCATTCGCAGAGCCCTCACCCCTGCCCTCTCCCGAAAGGAGAGGGCGTAAATCCGTATTGATTCCCTCTCCCTCTGGGAGAGGGTTAGGGTGAGGGCTCTTCGTTTTAAACGCCAGCTGCGCATAACCGTTGGCGCGGGCGTAAAACTGTTCGGACGATAAAAACAGCGACTCCGGCGGCAGCGCAGGCCGGTCAGGCGCGTCTTTAACCAGCCGGTAGCGGTCTTTGGTGTCTTGCCAGAAACGCTGGAATGCGGGCTCCAGGTCACCGTGCAGCACCACCGTGGCACCGCCTCCCAGGTAGTCAAACACCGTGGCGGTTTCTTCAAAGAACAGCGGCAGGTAGTACTCAATGCCTGCTGTTGCCACGCCGTTGCCAATGTCTTTGTAAATGCGGCTTTTGGTCGGGTCGCCGTCGAGCAGCTCGCGCCAGCGGCTGCGAAAGCGCGCACGGGCGGCGTCGTCCATCGGGAACTCGCGGCCCGGCAGCAGGCGCACTTCAGGCACCGGGTACAACGAGCGCTGGCTGTCCGGATCAAACGTGCGGATGCTGTCAATCTCGTCGTCAAACAAATCGACCCGAAACGGTACCAGCGAGCCCATGGGGAACAAATCAATCAGCCCGCCGCGCACGGCATATTCACCGGGGCTGACCACCTGCGTGACATGGCTGTAGCCCGCCAGCGTGAGCTGGGCTTTCAGGCGCGCCTCATCGAGCTTTTGCTTGACCTTGAACTCGAACGTGTAGCCCGCCAGAAAGCTCGGCGGGGCCAGCCGGTAGAGCGCGGTGGTGGCAGGCACGATGACCACGTCTGCGCCACTGTCCTTGTTTTTTTGCTGGATGCGCCAGAGCGTGGCTAATCGCTCGCTGATTAAATCCTGGTGCGGCGAAAAGGTGTCGTAAGGCAGGGTTTCCCAGTCGGGGAACAGGGCGCAGCGCAGGCCGGGGGCAAAAAACGCGATCTCGGCCAACAGCCGCTGGGCTGTGGTGGCATCCGACGTGATGATGGCAGTGAGCTTGCCCGCCGCTTTTTCACGCAGGCCCAGCGCGGCAATCAGCAGGGCGTCAGCCGAGCCAACGGGCTGGGGCAGGGTGTAGCGTTTGCCGGGGGTGAGTTTGGGTAAATCCATGGGCATGCGGTAAGAAATGAATGAGGAAACGTAACAACTCAGAGGTCATAAGAAGTTTCCAACGCAAAGGCGCAAAGAAGAAAATTGAATTTCCTTGGCTTTGCGCCCTTTGCATCTTCGCGACTTTGCGTTGGAAGCTTGTTTTGGTTGTCCAGTTGAGTCGTTACGAGAAAATAGCAAAACACCCCAGACTAAAAAGAGTGGGGTGCTACCAGGTGTTTCGCGGTACTGACAGGCGTTCAGTTCACGCATGGCCTGTATTTTAGAATTTAAGATCAACCCATGACAACTCTTGATGCCAAGCCCCGATTTTTCGCATTGATTCCCTGTGCGGGCAGTGGCAGCCGTGCAGGCACCGTTCACCCCAAACAATACCAGTTGCTGGCCGGGCAATCCGTGGTCTGGCACACCGTGCAGGCGTTTCGTGCAGTGCAGGCTGTGGCCGGTATCACGGTGGTGGTGTCACCCGGTGATGATGTTTTCATGCAAGTCTGCCCGGACTTCAATCAGCCTGGCGATTCGCTGGTTGCGGTCGGCGGCAGCACCCGCGCTACCAGTGTCTGCAATGGTCTGAGATCGCTGTTGAGCCATGCTGCTCAGGCCGACGACTGGGTGCTTGTACACGATGCAGCACGCTGCCTGGTCACACCCGAGCAAATCGCCGCCCTGATACAGGCCTGCCAGAGCGACAGTCAGAGCGACAGTCAGAGCGACAGCGTGGGCGGCTTGCTGGCGCTGCCCCTGCCCGACACCCTTAAAAGCAGCACGGCAGGCCGCGTGGCGCAAACCATAGACCGCACTGACAAATGGCTGGCGCAAACCCCCCAGATGTTCAGAATCGGTGCGCTGCTGGCAGCACTTGAGGCCGCTGGTGATGCAGTGACCGACGAGTCCAGTGCCATGGAAGCCCAGGGTTTGAAGCCTTTGCTGGTGCCCGGCAGTGCGCAGAATTTCAAATTGACCTATCCGCAAGACTTTGCGCTGGCGCAAGCCATTTTGCAGAGCCGAAATGCAGAGCCGAATGAAAGCCGCCCCATGACCCCTGATTTTCCTGATTTCCGCATGGGTGAAGGCTGGGACACCCACGCACTGGTGCCGGGCCGCAAACTCATCCTTGGCGGCGTTGAGGTGCCGCACACCACCGGGCTGCTGGGGCATTCCGATGCAGATGTGCTACTGCACGCCATCATTGACGCGCTGCTGGGTGCGGCAGGCCTGGGAGATATTGGTGGGCACTTTCCGGATACCGATGTGCGCTTCAAAGGTGCTGATTCGGTGGTGCTGTTGCAGGAAACCGCCCGGTTGCTGGCGGCGCGCGGGCACCGGATTGGCAACATCGACAGCACCGTGGTGGCACAGGCTCCCAAACTCGCCACATACATCCCGGCCATGCGCGCACGGATTGCCGGGGTGCTGGGGCTGGACGCTGCACGCGTCAACATCAAAGCCAAAACCGCTGAAAAGCTCGGTCCGGTCGGGCAAGGTCTGAGCATGGAGGCGCGGGCGGTTGTGCTACTTTATTGATAGCTGACAGCCCACGTACTTCATGCCGTGGCGCACGTTTTTATATCAAGTGTCGTAACTGCTGAGCCCAGGAGCCCAGGAAAGCTTAAACGCAGAGGCGCAGAGAACGCAGAGTTGCGCAGAGAAGAGAAATAAATTTATTGTCTTCATCTCCGTGGCCCTCTGCGCTCTCTGCGCCTCTGCGTTGAATGACCCCGCTTGCGCACCTTCAGCTTCTGCGCAGCTTGATGTGCGCCGCCAGGCCGCCCGAGCCGGTGTTGACCAGCTCAAACACGCCGCCCATGCGCTGGATGGTTTTCTCGGCAATCGCCAGGCCCAGCCCGGCACCGGTGGCGGCAGTGCGTGCAGCGTCGCCCCTGAAAAACGGACGGGTCAGCTTGGGCAGCATCTCGGGTGCCACACCCATGCCGTGGTCACGTACCTTGATCAGCACCCACTGGTCGCGTGTCCGGGCGGCAATTTCGACCCGGGCGATGCCGGTGTCCGGTGTCTTGCCATAACGGCGGGCGTTTTCAATCAGGTTGGAGATCACCCGCAGCAGCTCGACTTCATCGGCCAGCACCTCCAGATTGTCTGGAATCGACACCGTGATCTGCATGTCGTCGTACTCTGAAACAGCATACAGGGCCGTGTCCACCACCGCGTTGACGGATACCGGCTCAAGCCGGACCGGGTCGAGCCGGGCATAGTCCAGAAACTTGTCGATGATGGCGTCGAGCTGCGTGATGTCGGCGGCCATGTGGGCGCGGGCGTCTTCATCGGCCACACTCATTTCGGTTTCCAGCCGCAGGCGTGCCAGGGGCGTGCGCAAATCGTGCGAGATACCCGCCAGCATCACGACCCTGTCCTGCTCCACCTTGGACAGCTGGGCGGCCATGCGGTTAAAACCAATATTGACTTCGCGGATTTCGCTGGTGGCGACCTGCTCATCAAGCCGGCTGGCGTCAAAGTCCCCATCGCGCATGCGGCTTGCTGCAAACGAGAGTTCCCGCAGCGGTTTGTTGATCAGTCGCGCAATAAAGGCGGCACCTGCCAGTGACAGCACGGCGGCCACCACCAGCCAGACGATCCATGTCGAGTTGCGCGATGGCCCCACTTTGGAAGGGTCGGTCAGCAGCCAGTACGAGTCGCCATCAATGGAAAAGCCGACCCAGAACCCGTTCACGCCATTGACCTTGCTGGCGACCACCGTGCCAGCGCCCAGACGCGCCTTGAGCTCTTCACTGATCATTTCACCCAGCTCGTTTTTTCCGAACTCCTTGAAGGTGTCTTTTGGCTCGCGTGTGGTGATGCGTACGCGCTCCTCGTCAGCCAGTGTTTTGATCAGTGACACACGGGCAATCGAGTCTGAATAGCGCAGCGCTGCCCGGCTTAAATTGACCAGTGAGGCCAGCTGCTGGGCGCTTTGAATGGCCCGCGGCTCGGACTCCAGCGAGCGAAATGTCTGCAGCCAGGCCACGATGGAACCCAGCAGCAGCAGTGCCAGAAACAAAAACGTGCGCCAGAACAGGCTGAAGCCCCGGCGCGGACGCATCTCAAGCGGGGCGGGGCCGGTTTCTAGTGATGCTGGGTGGGTCTGGTTCATGAGCGAAGCATCCCATTTCATTTTCAGATGCACTGTAGTGATGCGCCTTCAGCCAAAAAGACAGGCTGGTCAAGCCGCTTCATGCGTCCGGCCCTGGCTAAATCAGGCTGTTACGGGGTTGTGGCCGCCTGGCTACCACTTAATTGGTGCCATCCGGCACAAACACATAACCCACCCCCCAGACGGTCTGGATGTAGCGCGGCGCTGCAGCATCGACTTCAATGAGCTTGCGCAGGCGTGAGACCTGCACGTCCAGACTGCGGTCAAACGGCTCAAACTCGCGGCCACGCGCCAATTGCGCCAGCTTTTCACGCGACAAAGGCTGGCGCGGGTGGCGTACCAGCGTTTTGAGCATGGCAAATTCACCCGTGGTCAACGGCAAGTCCTCGCCATTTTTTTGCAGCGTGCGCAGGCCCATATCAAACGAGAACGGGCCAAACGCCACGACTTCCTGGTCCAGCGAAGGCGCTCCCGGCACTTCAACCGCCGGGCGACGGCGCAGCACGGCGTGAATGCGCGCCAGCAACTCGCGCGGATTGAAAGGTTTGGAGATGTAGTCGTCAGCGCCCACCTCCAGGCCGACGATGCGGTCAACGTCTTCGCCCTTGGCCGTCAGCATGATGATGGGCGTGCGGTCGTTGGCGGCGCGCAGGCGGCGGCAAATTGACAGGCCGTCCTCGCCCGGCATCATCAGGTCCAGCACGATCAGGTCCACCGCGTCGCGCAGCATGATGCGGTTCAAGGCCTTGCTGTCTTCAGCGAGGATCACCTCGAAACCTTCCTGCGACAGGTAGCGGCGGAGCAGGTCACGGATGCGGGCATCATCGTCAACAATGAGGATTTTGTCAGCACGGGTGTTGGCGGTGGCTTGGTTCATAGTCGCTCGGTAATTTGTAACAGACCCATTTTGCGGTGTGAAAGTGCAGGATGCGGTTTTTACCAGTTACTTTGACACACTGTTACAGAAGTTGCCCTTGAACGCAAACCGCAGCGGCAGGCGTTCGGGCGGCTTGTATGCTTGGCAGACTGGGCGTTGACAAAAACACACGCTCGTGGACGTTGCCCGATAGAACCAACCGAAAGAAACCATGCTTCAAAAATGCATACTTGCTACAAAAATAGTAGCTGCTGGTGCAGCAATCACATGGGCTACAGGCATTTTTGCCCAACCAATGCCATACATCACCCCGCAAAACGTGGCCCAGCTCACGGCCAGCGGTTCCGTGGAGGTGCAGCAAGACCTGCTGGCTATTTCCATGAGTACCACGCGTGACGGACTTGACGCAGGCACAGTACAAACCCAGCTCAAACAGGCACTTGACACAGCCTTGATGCAAGCCAAGCAGGCCGCATTGCCCGGCCAGCTCGATGTGCGGACCGGCAATTTCAGCCTGTACCCGCGCTATGGCAAAGACGGCAAGATCAACGGCTGGCAGGGCTCGACCGAGCTGGTACTCGAAGGTCGCGACTTTGCCCGCATCACCACCACTGCCGGCAAAATCCAGACCTTGACGCTGGCCAATGTGAGCTTTGCGCTCAGCCGGGAGCAGCGCACCAAAGTTGAGGGCGAAGCCCAAACCCTGGCCATCGAGCGCTTCAAAGCCAAGGCGCTTGAGATTGCCAAAGGCTTTGGTTTTACCGGCTACACCCTGCGCGAGGTGAGCATCAACGCCAACGACCAGGGCTACGTGAACCGGCCCCGCATGCTGGCCATGCAAGCCAAAAGCGACATGGCTGAATCTGCGGTGCCGGTTGAAGCGGGCAAAAGTACGGTGCTGGTCAACGTTTCGGGTTCAGTGCAGATGCGTTAGCCGATGCCTCTGTGGCCGCAAGTGCAGCGGCCTGCCTGCGCGCCACAAGGCGCTCCCGCAGGCTGTCATAGACCCAGTTAAAGACAAAGGTATAGGGCAGAAAAAACAGCACAATGCCGATGTCCAGCACAAAGGCGCGCCACAAAGTGATGTCCAGCCACCACGCCGCCAGGGGCACCACGGCCAGAATCAGGCCAATTTCAAACAGCACGGCATGCACGGCGCGCGCTGCTACACCACGCTCAAAGCCGATGCGGCGCTGGGCCTGGTCAAACAGCGCGTTGAAAATCATGTTCCAGACCATCGCGATCAGCGAGATCATCAGCGTCAGCAAGCCCATATGCGCCAGCGGGTAACCCAGCAGCCAGGCCCCCAGGGGCGCGCAAATGGCAATGGCCAGCACCTCAAACATGAGGGCGTGTAAAAAGCGTTCAGTGATGGATTTTTCAAGCGTCATGCATCCATTTTGATGGTTCTTGTCCATAGGTCATGAGGCCGGTGCAGCCATTGATGCATGCTGGATGCGCTTGAGCCCGGGTCTGCAGCCGCATCAAGAACAGAAAAATAGTGTACAAAACAGGGCTAGACCCACGGAAAGCCTGCACCGGCAGCTATGTATTTAGTAGCAAACTTCAGGCACGGCATTTCCCGTCCATACTGTTCATACCAATGCGGGTTAAAAGCCTTGAGCGCTTTGAATCGCTTTGAGCCGCATTGAAACGCGTTGTACAGATGCCCTGATGCAGCGATCCGAAACCGGTCCGTACACTCTGTGCTCGGCTTTTATGTTTTCAGTTCAGCTTCAATGATTGCCATCCACAACTCCTCCCACCACCTGCACGCCCCCGAATTCGAGATATTCCGGGGCGTGCGGGTAGCCTGTTTTGAAACCCCGGCCCGCGCCGACATGGTGACGCGCCGCCTGACGGAACGCGGCCATGTGCTGCAGACCGCGCACATCGACAGCCACGCTGTGCTGCCGCAGGTCCACACGGCCCGCTACCTGCGTTTTCTGACGCACGCCTGGCAAGACTGGGTGGCGCTGGACCCCGCTAACGCTGTATTGCAGCCTTTCCCCTCTGTGTGGCCAGTGCGCACACTGCGCAGCGACGTGGAGCCGGTCAACTTCACAGCGCGTCTGGGCTTGTACGCCATGGACAACGGCTGTGCGCTGGTGGCCGGAACCTGGGCCGCAGCCAAAGCCGGGGCGGATACAGCCGCCAGTGCAGCGGCGCGGGTGCTGTCTGGCCAGCGTGCGGTTTTTTGCTGCACCCGCCCGCCTGGCCACCATGCCGGGGCTGACTTCATGGGCGGCTACTGTTTTATCAACAATGCAGCGGTTGCGGCGCAGGCGCTGCGCCATGGTGGGGCGCACAAAGTGGCGCTGCTGGATGTGGACTACCACCATGGCAACGGCACACAAAGCATTTTTTATGACCGGGCTGATGTGCTGTTTGCCAGCATTCACGGTGACCCGACCACGGAATACCCGTTTTACCTGGGCCATGCCGATGAGCAGGGCACAGGCGTGGGTGAGGGCTTTAACCTGAACCTGCCGCTGGCCGCCGGGTCATCTGCCGCGCTCTGGTTTGAGGCGCTTGAAAAAGCCTGTAGCCGAATCGCCCGCCATGGCGCAGACGCTCTGGTGGTGTCGCTTGGACTCGATACCTTTGCCGGGGACCCGATTTCAAAATTTCTCTTGCAGCCGGACGACTTTACGCGGCTCGGTGAGCGCCTGGGCCAGCTGGGTCTGCCCACCATTTTTGTTCTGGAAGGTGGCTATGCCGCTGCCGAGCTGGGCACCAACGCTGTCAATGTGCTGGACGGTTTTGAGCAGACAAGTCAACAGTAAAGGAGCCCAGTGATGGATGAGATCGATTGCGTGGTCATCGGTGCCGGTGTGGTGGGCCTGGCCGTTGCCCGGGCGCTGGCCCTTCAGGGGCGGGAAGTCATGGTGCTGGAAGCTGCCAGCGCGATTGGCACCGGCACCAGTTCGCGCAACAGCGAGGTCATCCACGCCGGTATTTACTATCCGAAAGACTCGCTCAAGGCGCGTTTGTGTGTGCAGGGCAAGCACTTGCTCTACGCCTACTGCGCTGAGCGCGGCATTGGCCACAGCCGCTGCGGCAAGCTGCTGGTGGCCACGCAAGCCGGGCAAGTCGCCCAGCTGCAGGGCATCATCGACAAAGCAGCCGCCAACGGTGTGCCAGACCTGGTTTTATTCAGCCGTGAGCAGGCCAGGGCGATGGAGCCGCAGCTCGAATGCATCGCGGCAGTGCATTCGCCCAGTACTGGCATTGTCGATAGCCACGCCCTGATGCTGGCGCTGCAGGGTGACCTGGAAAACGCAGGCGGCATGGTGGCATTGAATTCACCGCTGCAGCATGCAGAGTGTGGGCCTGCCGCTATTATCTTGATAGCAAATGACGGCACCACCCTGCGCGCCAGAACGGTTGTCAACGCGGCGGGACTGCACGCGCCAACGCTGGCCGGGCGCTTCACGGGGCTGGTACCCCAGCATGTCCCGACCCCTTACTTTGCCAAGGGCAACTACTTCACGCTGGCGGGCCGCTCGCCTTTTAACCGGCTGATCTACCCTGTGCCAGAAGCGGCAGGGCTGGGCGTGCATCTGACGATTGACCTCGGTGGCCAGGCCAAGTTTGGCCCGGATGTCGAGTGGGTCGATTCCCCCGACGATCTGCTGGTCGATGCGGCACGCGGCGATGCGTTTTATGCCGAAGTGCGCAAGTACTGGCCAGCGCTGCCTGATGGCGCATTGCAGCCGGGTTATGCAGGCATACGCCCGAAGCTGCAGGCACCGGGCACACCAGCACATGATTTTGTGGTGCAAGGCCCCGACGAGCATGGCGTCGCTGGGCTGGTGAACCTGTTTGGCATTGAGTCGCCGGGTCTGACCAGCTCACTGGCACTGGCTGAGCATGTTGCGCTGCTGCTTCAAAAATAACAGCAGCCAGTGGCCGTGTTTAAGGCTGTGCAGCGGCTGTTTGCATCCATTGACGCGGCGACCCCACTCAGGAAACCTTCAAGGCAGAGGCGCAGAGAACGCAGAGTTGCGCAGAGAAGACAAACGAGCTGCTTTCTTTAACTCTGCGTCACTCTGCGTCCTCTGCGTTGAATGCGTTGTCTGTTTTCAGGCATAGGCTTCTTACAAGCGCACATATCGGGGATTCCCCTAGTCAAAAAAACAGTTTGGGGCGCTTCCTGCGCGCATCGCCGCGTTACAGTCGCGCTTGGTATGCTTTTTGCAACTACCTTTTTCAATGACTTTCTGATCAGTGGGTCATTCGTCTGTTTGTACTTTTGGAGAAACCATGTTAAAACAAGTTAAAAAACTGGGTCTGTTGTCCGCTGTGGCTGCAACTCTGGCTGTGATGGCTGTACCCGCCCATGCAGGAAAAACACTCGATGCCATCAAGGCACGCGGCCAGGTGATATGTGGCGTCAACGTGGGTCTGGCCGGTTTTTCGGGTGCCGACAGCAATGGCGTCTGGACCGGTCTGGACGTGGATACCTGCAAGGCAATTGCCGCTGCCGTGCTGGGTGATGCGAACAAGGTCAAATGGGTACCGCTGAACGCCCAGCAGCGCTTCACGGCGCTGCAGTCAGGCGAAATCGATATTCTGGCGCGTAACACCACGTTCTCGCTCACGCGCGATGCGTCGCTTGGCCTGAGCATGACGGCTGTGACCTACTACGACGGCCAGGGTTTCATGGTGCCCGTCAAAAGCAAAATCAAAAGCGCCAAGCAGCTCAAGGGCGCCACAGTGTGTGTTCAGTCTGGCACCACCACCGAGAAAAACCTGACCGACTTCAGCCGCGCCAACAATCTGGCCATCAAACCGGTTGTGTTTGAAAAGCTTGAAGCAACCAATGCCGCTTATTTTTCGGGTCGCTGCCAGGCTTACACCACCGACGCCTCGGGCCTGGCCTCGATTCGCAACAAGGAAGCCAAGGATCCCAACGAACACCTGATTCTTCCGGAACTGATCTCCAAAGA
>JBBRMH010000009.1:0-42723 GCA_038230935.1 Burkholderiales bacterium
CCAGGTCCAGTGGCCGGACTGCAAGTCACCCAGCACCATGTTGAATCCGCCATAGTGTGTGCTGTCGGTCTGTGCCATGAACTGTCCAGCGTCCAGGGTGCCTTCCAGCCAGGCCACCACCAGCTCGCCCCGCGTGCGCGGCGCTGCGGGTGTGGCTGCCTCCCGCACATTGGTCAACAGGGCGATTCGACCTGTGGGGCTTGCCCCCAGCCAGGTGCCGCCCGCACGCAGATCACGGCCAGACAGGATGCTTTGACCTGTATCGGTCTGCCAGCGACCGAGCGGCGAGGCAGGCCGGTCATAAAACTCGTCGCGGTTGGAAGCAATCACCAAAGGCCAACGGGCCGAGGCGTCAATAGCAAAGGCGGCCAGGCACATCTGCGCACCGCCTTTCAAATATCTTCAAGCAACGCGTAGGGCAGCGGCAGCAGGGTCAACACCGGGCCTGCGCTGCTGCCTAAATGAAGCACAGGGCTGTCGGTAGCACTCGCTGCTGCAGAGGTTTGCATTGACACGATGGCATCAAAACCGCCGTTCGGATGAGGCGCGCAGGCGGCCACCGTGCCGCAGGGTTGCTCGGCGTCCAATGCCTGAAACACCTCTTGCCCCACGCTGGCTTCACCGCTGCCATGCACCAGATAGGCCCGGCGTTTGAGCGTGCCGCGGAACTGGCTGCGCGCCACGACTTCCTGGCCGGGGTAGCAGCCTTTTTTGAAGCTGACACCGCCAATCGATTCGTAATTGAGCATTTGCGGCACAAAGGCTTCAAAAATAGGCTGCGTGACCATGGCGATGCCCGACTGCACCTCCAGCCAGTCCCACACCGGCGGCGGCAGGACCTGGCCTGCAGGCATCGGCGTGCCGACCGGGGCACACCAGAGTGCGCGAGCCTGCCCGGCACCCGGGTATAAAAAAACCAGGTTTGCGGCATCAAAATCGTGTTTAGCCCACGCATTTCCTGTACCGGTAGCTATGGATTCAATAGCGCTTCCAGCCAGGCCGCAAAGCACAAATTCGCTGCTGGCATCTGTCAAAACAGCCTTGGCACGCATTACAAACATCGACAGGCGCTTGCGCGTCTGCTCCAGAATGTCACGGCTGCAGACCAGCAGAACTTCTTGCGGACTGCGCTTGAACGCCACAAAACTGGCCTGCATGCGGCCCTTGACGTTGCAAAAAGCCGCCAGGCGCGCTTCAGACAGGCTCATCAAAGCGACATCCTGCGTCAGCTGGCCCTGCAGGAATGTGACCGCGTCGGCTCCCGTGGCCCGAATCACACCCAGATGGGGGAGTGCGCAAACGCCGGACAGGGAGGCGGGGGAGGGTAGTGAGGTGTTCATGGGCTCAATTATCATAGGCTTGCTGGTTTTGCCAGTTTCACCCGTTTCGCGGGTCGTTGACTTTGGCGAAAAAATTCTTGAAAAGGCAGATGGTTAGTGCGTGCATTTTTTACAAGACTTCTGGGCCTGGTGTTTTTGGCCGCTTTGCTGGCAGCCAGTGGCGCGTGGTGGTGGCTCAACGAACCTCTGCGCTTGAGCTTGCCGCCAGGCGCGCAGGTGCTCGACCTCGAAATTGAACCCGGAATCACCGCCGATGCGGTTGCCACCACCGTGACAGACAGCGGCGTGGCGATGCCCGTGGCCTTGCTGCAAGCCTGGTTTCGCTTGTCTGGCCAGGCCCGGCAAATCAAGGCGGGCAGCTACGAAATCACGCCCGGCACCACGCCCCGCACGCTGCTGAGCATGCTGGTACGCGGTGACCAGGCCCTCAAAAGCGTGACGCTTGTCGAGGGCTGGAATTTTAGCCAGGTCCGTGCAGCGCTACAAAAAGCAGAGCAGCTGGCCCCCGATTCTGCTGCCCTGAGCCCTGAAATGATCATGGAAAAAATGGGCTTGCCGGGCGTGCATCCGGAAGGCCGCTTTTTCCCGGACACCTACACCTATGCCAAAGGTGCCAGTGATCTGGCCGTGCTCAAGCGTGCTGCCCGTGCCATGGACAAGCGCATTGACGCCGCCTGGGCCATGCGCAGCCCCGATACCCCACTTAAAAGCGCCACGCAAGCCCTGATTCTGGCCAGCATTGTAGAAAAAGAAACCGGCAAGCCGTCAGACCGCAGCCAGATTGCCGGTGTATTTACCAACCGGCTGCGGGTCGGCATGCTGCTGCAAACCGACCCGACGGTTATTTACGGGATGGGCGATAAATTTGACGGCAACCTGCGCAAGCGCGACCTGCAAACCGACACGCCCTACAACACCTACACCCGCGCTGGCCTGCCGCCCACACCGATTGCCATGCCAGGCCGTGCTGCCATGCTGGCTGCCGTTCAGCCCGCGCCCACCAAAGCGCTTTACTTTGTGGCGCGGGGTGACGGCACCAGCCAGTTCAGCGCCAGCCTGGACGAGCACAACCGTGCGGTCAACAAATACATCCGGGGGAAATAACATCTTGGTTTCAACCTTCAGCACGGGTCTGTTCATCAGCTTTGAAGGCATAGACGGTGCCGGAAAGTCCACCCACATTGCAGCGCTGGCCGAGGCTTTCAGGGCCGCTGGCCGCAACGTGGTCTTGAGCCGGGAGCCAGGCGGCACGCCGCTGGCCGAAAAACTGCGCACCCTGGTGCTCAACGATGCCATGGACCCGCTCACAGAGGCTCTGCTGATGTTTGCCGCCCGGCGCGACCATATCAACCACGTGATTGCACCCGCCCTGCAAAGGGGCGAGGTGGTGTTGTGTGACCGGTTTACCGATGCGACGTTTGCCTACCAGGGCGGGGGAAGGGGGTTTGACACGGGTGTGCTCAAAACCCTTGAAGCCTGGGTTCAATGTCAGGACGCGCCAGCTACGGGAGCTGCTGACCAGCCGATTTTGCAACCTGATCTCACAGTCTGGTTTGACTTAAAAGCTGAGGAAGCCGCCCAGCGTCTGATCGGCGCACGCGTGCCTGATAAATTTGAAGCCCAGCCGGTTGAGTTTTTTCGCCGTGTCGCGCAGGGTTACGCAGACCGCCAGCAGGCCGACCCGACTCGTTTTGCGCGCATTGACGCTTCGCAGCTGCGTGAGGCGGTGTGGCTTGAGGTGAAGCAAGTGTTTGTTTCCAAAGGCTGGCTGCCATGAGCGCGACTGCTCTGGCGCCCTGGCTGCAAACCCAGCTGCAAAGTCTGTTGACCCAACGCGGGCACGCCTGGCTCCTGTACGGGCCATCCGGCCTGGGCCAGCTTGAACTGGCTCTGGCCCTGGCGCGGGCCTGGCTGTGCGACAACCCGGCGCCCAGCGGTGCCTGCGGTGTCTGTAGCAGCTGTCACGCGTTGGATGTTCACACCCATGCCGACCTGTTCATGCTGCTGCCCGAAACCCTGTCGCTGCAGCTCGGCTGGCCGCTGGACGAGAAAACCCAGGACGATCTGGACAGCAAAAAACGCAAGCCCAGCAAGGAAATCAAGGTCGATGCTGCGCGTGAGGCGGTGTCTTTCACCCAGTTCACCCGGTCGCGCGGCAACACCAAGGTGGTGCTGGTGTTTCCCGCCGAACGCATGAACGGCATCACCGCCAACACGCTGCTTAAAACGCTGGAAGAGCCGCCCGGTGCCGTCAAATTCATTCTGGCCACAGCAGCGGCACACCAGTTGCTGCCCACGATTCGCAGCCGCTGTCTGGGGCACGGCATGCTGTGGCCCGCTTTTGACGAGGCGCTGGCCTGGCTGCACAGCGAGGCTCATCTTGCGGCTGGTGACGCGAGCGATAAAAAAGCCTTCAAGGCGCCGACCCAGGGCGAGCTGACAACGCTTTTGACCGCCGCTGGCGGGCGCCCGGCTGACGCGCTGGCATGGGTTTTGAACAGCCAGGCCAGCCAGCTTGCGCTACGCTGGCAAGCCCTGCCCAAAGCCATGGCCCATGGCGACGCCACGGCGCTGGCCGACTGGGCACCCGCCCAGGCCGTGGACGCCCTTCAAAAGCTCTGCCATGACATCTGGGCCATCAAAGCCGGTGCGCAACCCCGGTTTTTCAGGCCTGAAGACCTGCCTTCCAGTGCAGACAGCCTGCAGGGCGAAAACAGCACGTATGCGCTGGCCAGCTGGTGGAAAGATCTGGCCACCAGCGCCAGAACAGTAGAACACCCATACAACCCGGGCCTGATGCTGGAGTCACTGGCCAGCCGGGCCAGGCTGGCCTGGATGTCGATTGAGAGCCAGCGGACCAGATAACTTGGGTAACACGCAGGCAATACGCAGGCAATACGCAGGCAACACGCGGGTCATCCCATTTTCAGATCGATAGGAGATTAGGCGCGAAGCTGCAGACAGTGCTTCAGCACAGCACAGCGAAGCGAAGCAACAACATATCGTATTGATATGGAAATGGAATAACTTCACACTTCTCAGGCCAGACTCACAGCATGCCTGTGAAACAGAGTAGTCTGTGCTGGAGCCAGCCTATAAACTCCAAGCCATGAGCACTACGCCCCCCACCAGTTCCCTCACCGCCGCCGTAACTGCTGCCAGACCCAGTGTGGTGCAGCTGGCCATCAAGGAAAAAGCAGCCCTTTACGCGGCTTATATTCCCTTGTTCAAAGAAGGCGGTGTGTTTATTCCCACCATCCGCGAATACAAGCTCGGCGCTGACGTGTACGTGTTGTTGACGCTGCCCGACGACACCCAGCGCTACCCCGTGGCTGGCAAGGTGGCCTGGGTCACGCCTGCCCGGGCAGCAGGCAACCGCACCCAGGGCGTTGGCGTACGCTTTCCGAATGACGAAAAATCACGCTTGCTCAAGCTCAAGATTGAAGAAATTCTCGGCTCCCACCTGGCTTCTGAACGCCCGACGCAAACCATTTGAAATGGTTGTGGTGGGCTATTTGCTATTATTTATATAGCTATAAGCCCTTGTGATTGCTGCCATAGCTGCCTTTTTTATGTTTATTCTGCGCCATGTTCACTGATTCCCACTGCCACCTGAGTTTTCCCGCCCTGAAAGCGCAACTGCCGCAAATTCGCGAAGCCATGCGGGAAGCGCAGGTTGACCGGGCGCTGTGCATCTGCACCACCCTTGAAGAGTTTGAAGACGTGCATGCGCTGGCCACGACATATGACAACTTCTGGTCCAGCGTGGGCGTGCACCCTGACAACGAGGGCGTGACCGAGCCCAGCGTTGAAGACCTGGTGCAGCGTTCAGCCTTGCCAAAAGTAGTTGGCATCGGTGAAACCGGACTGGATTATTTCCGCCTGGGCGAGCGCACGCTGGCTGATATGGAATGGCAGCGCGAGCGCTTTCGGGTGCATATTCGTGCTGCCAGACAAGTTGGCAAACCGCTCATCATTCACACCCGCAGCGCGTCCGAAGACACACTGGCCATTTTGAAAGAAGAAGGTGAAGGCGCGGATTGCGCTGGCCGGGCGGGTGGCGTTTTTCACTGCTTTACCGAAAGCCAGGCGGTTGCCCGTGCTGCGCTGGACCTGGGTTTTTATATTTCTTTTTCAGGTATTTTGACCTTTAAAACAGCAGCTGATCTGCGTGAAGTTGCCCAGTTTGTGCCGCTAGACCGCATCCTGATCGAGACCGACAGCCCGTACCTTGCTCCGGTGCCTTACCGGGGCAAAACCAACAACCCGTCTTATGTGCCTTACGTGGCAAAGCTGATTGCCGAACTCAAAGGCGAAAGCCTGCAGGCCATTGCCGACGCCACAAGCGGTAATTTCGAGCAGCTTTTCAAGGGCGTCACAGCATGAAAAAACCTTGGGTCAACAGCCTTGAAAAATTGATTTGCCTGATGGCTTTTGTGGGCTTGAATACGGCTTTCGCAGGCTCCTACGAAGACTTTTTTCAGGCGGTCAAGCGTGACGATGCGCAGGCTGCACAGCAATTGCTGGTACGTGGTTTTGATGCCAACACACTGGACCCGCAAGGCCAGAGCGGCCTGGCAACCGCCTTGCGTGAGCCGTCTCCAAAGATTGCCCAGTTGCTGATTGACTGGCCCCAGACCGATCTGAATACCCAGAGCGCCCAGGGTGAAAGTGCGCTGATGCTGGCCTCACTCAAGGGCCAGCTTGATCTGGTGGAAAAAATGGTCAAAAAAGGGGCCGATGTGAACAAAACCGGCTGGACGCCCTTGCACTACGCGGCCAGCACGGGCCAGGTCAAGGTCATCAGTCTGCTGCTTGAAAACCATGCCTACATCGACGCCGAGTCGCCCAACGGCACCACACCGTTGATGATGGCAAGCATGTACGGCACGGTGGCTGCGGTCAAACTGCTGCTTGAAGAAGGTGCCGACCCATTGCTCAGAAACCAGCAAGGCCTGACAGCGCAGCAGTTTGCCGAACGCGCCAATCGGCCAGACTCTGCCGAGATTCTGACCAACAGCGCCAAACAAACACGCGCCCAGCGACCACCTGCCACCTGGTAGCGGATAGCGAGCCAAGGTCAGTTGACCATGACCAGCTTGCCCTTGACCCCGCGTGAGCCCATGTGGGCGTAAGCGGCCTTGAGCTCTGCCATGGGCAGGGTGCGGTCAATCACGGGCTTGATCTTGCCCTGGGCATACCAGCTGGCCAGCTCTGCCATCATGGCGGCGTTGGCCTTGGGCTCTGCCTTGGCGAAGCCGCCCCAGAACACGCCGACGATGGATGCCCCCTTGAGCAGCGGCAAATTAAGCGGTAGTGAAGGCGTGGGGCCAGAGGCAAAACCCACCACCAGATAGCGGCCCCGCCAGGCAATCGAGCGAAACGCGGGCTCGGTAAAGTCGCCACCGACCGGGTCGTAGATCACGTCGGGGCCTTTGCCACCGGTCAATGCCTTGATGGCATCGCGCAAGTTTTCGGTGCTGTAATTGATGGTCGCATCAGCCCCGATGGACGTGCACAGCGCGCATTTTTCGTCGGTCGATGCAGCGGCAATCACACGCGCACCCACTGCTTTGGCGATCTGGATGGCAGACGTGCCCACGCCACCTGCTGCGCCCAGCACCAGCACGGTCTCACCTGCCTTGAGTTGCGCGCGGTCCAGCAGCGCGTGGTGTGATGTCGCATAAATCATGATGAAAGCGGCTGCATCCACAAACGGGAAGCCCGGCGGCAAAGGCATGCACAGTGCGGCAGGCGCGATGGTGTGGGTTGCAAAGCCGCCCGTGCCTGACAGGCACGCCACATGCTGGCCCACCTTCAGGTGATGAACGCCCTCGCCGACTGCCTGCACCACACCCGCGTACTCGGAGCCGGGCACAAACGGCAGGGGCGGCTTGATCTGGTACTTGTTTTGCACAATCAGCAGGTCGGGAAAGTTCAGCGATGCCGCCCTGATTTCAATCAGCACTTCGCCGGCTTTGGGTTCGGGTGTGGGCAGTTCTTGCCAGCTCAGGGCATCTACGCCGGTGGGGTTGTCGCAAAGCCAGGCATGCATGGTGGTTTTTCCTCAATGGGGTTGGTGTGAAAGTTGGTGTCAAGATTAGCGTGAACTGGAGCTTGCATCATAGGCAGGCGGATGGGCAAAATGCGGGCATCCATAGCCCTTGGGTATATCCTGTGTCGCCCCTGTGACCTAAAATGAAACCATGAAAATTCTTATCTGCAACGACGATGGTTACCAGGCAACCGGCATCGTGGCCCTGTACGAGGCTTTGAAAGACATTGCCGACGTTGAAGTGGTCGCGCCCGAGGTCAACAACAGCGCCAAATCCAACGCGCTGACGCTGCACTCGCCCATGTATGTGCAGAAAGCGGCCAATGGCTTTCGCTATATCAATGGCACACCAGCGGACTGCATTCACATTGCGCTGACCGGCTTGCTGGGCTACCGGCCTGATCTGGTGGTGTCGGGCATCAACAACGGTGCCAACATGGGGGACGACACGATTTACTCGGGCACGGTGGGTGCGGCGATGGAGGGCTATCTGTTCGGTATCCCGGCGATTGCTTTTTCGCAAACCGAAAAAGGCTGGGCCTGCATTGACGACGCTGCGCAGCGGGCACGCGCCATGGTGCTGCAGCTGATGCCTTCGCTGGAGGTTCTGGCTGAAGGTGCTCTACCGACGGTGGCACCCTGGTTGCTCAATGTGAACATTCCCAACCTGCCAGACGCGCAGATCCAGGGTGTCAAGGTGGCCCGGCTGGGTCGGCGTCATTCGGCTGAACGCGTGATCACCCAGAGCAGTCCGCGCGGTGAAACCATGTACTGGATTGGTGGGGCAGGTGCGGCCAAAGATGAAGGTGAGGGCACAGACTTTCATGCCACCAAACAGCAGTTTGTCTCGGTCACCCCTTTACAGGTAGATTTGACGGACCATGAGCGCTTGGCCCTGTGGGCAAAAAACCTGGACCCGACCCATCCATGAAATCACCTGAAGCGGCGCGTCGACCTGGCTTCCCGGTGAGTTTGAAAACAGATTCAGGCTCACTGTCTGCTCCTAAAAAAATAGCAGCTGGTGCAGTTTTTACGGGCACCAGAAGCCCAAACAGTGATACATCCAGGCGGCAGGCACTGGCAGCAGCGGGTACCGGCCCGGATTCACACGCTGTACGCGCCCGCATGGTCCAAAAGCTGGCGGCCCAAGGCCTTGCAGACCCGCAGGTGCTGGCCGCCATGGGTCTGGTCGAGCGCCACCGCTTTGTGGACTCTGCCCTGGGCAGCCAGGCTTATGAAGACACCAGCCTGCCCATTGGCCTGGGCCAGACCATCTCCAAACCCAACGTGGTAGCCCGCATGCTGGAGCTGCTGATGCGGGGCCAGCCCGGCAAGCTCGGGCGGGTGCTGGAAATTGGCACCGGCTGCGGCTACCAGGCAGCGGTGCTGAGTCAGCTGGCGACCGAGGTCTACAGCATCGAGCGGCTGCGCGGCTTGCACGACAAGGCCATAGAAAACCTCAGGCCTTTTCGCCTGCCCAATGTGCACCTGCTGTTTGGCGACGGTATGGCGGGCTTTGCCAAAGGTGCGCCTTACGCAGCCATTATTTCTGCAGCAGGCGGGCAGAGCATTCCAGCCGCCTGGATCGAGCAGCTGGCCATCGGCGGTCGCCTGGTGGCACCCACGCAGACAGCTTCCGGTGGGCAGACGCTGGTTGTGATGGATAAAACGGCGCAAGGGGTTCGTCATACTGTGCTGGAAGCCGTTCATTTCGTGCCCCTAAAATCAGGCACAAGCTGACGCTGACCGATCCTTGTGACCAGCGCCAGGCAACCAACCGCAGGTCTGGGCTGACGACGAAAGTACCAATGAATCAAACGACAGGGCGCACCATGGCAAACCTTTTAACTGACACCGACGAATTCCAGGCTTTGCAGGCTCTGAAAACAGCCACCAGAACAGCCGCCAGTCGTGCCGGGTGGTGCTGCCTGCTTCTGGGCACCCTGCTGGCCGTGGGGTGCTCAACCCGCCCTCTGGGCAACGCGCCGGTGGAAGACCGGGGTACAGGGTTGTCCCGGCCTTCGGCACCTGATGCAGCGGCCAGCGCCAAACCCCCCATGCCAGGCGCAGAAAATGCGGGCAAGCCCGGTTATTACACCGTCAAGCCCGGTGACATGGTGATCCGCATCGGTCTGGAAACCGGCCACAACTGGCGTGACATCGTTCGCTGGAACAACCTCACGGCACCTTACACCATTGAAATCGGCCAGGTGTTACGCGTGACGCCACCGGGCAGCACAGATACTGCGGTGGTGTCACGCCCGGTGACCCCCGGCTCAGCGACTGCAACAGCGGGGACGGCAGGTGCTGTTGCTGCAGCCAGTGCAGCGCGGCCTGCCCCCGCAGTTGCGTCACCCGTCACCCCGGCGGCTTCTGCCGGTGAAGACGACATCGCCTGGATATGGCCTGCGCAAGGTGCGCTAGTTGCAGGGTTTGACGAGGCTAAAAACAAGGGCTTTGACATTGCAGGCAAGACCGGCGACGCAGTGATTGCAGCCGCCGACGGGCGCGTGGTGTACGCCGGTGCGGGGCTGCGTGGGTATGGCAATCTGATCATCCTCAAACACAACAATACTTTTCTGACGGCCTATGCGCATAATCAGACCCTGCTGATCAAGGAAGACCAGAGCGTCAAAAAAGGCCAGAAAATTGCCGAGATGGGCAACAGCGACGCCGACCGCGTCAAGCTGCACTTTGAAATCCGCCGTCAGGGCAAACCGGTCGATCCGGCCAGGTATTTGCCCGCCCGATAGGTTTGGGGCGCACTTTGAAATTTTTGCAAGCCCTGCAAATCCCAAAGGGCTTGTAGTAGAGCATTTTTGAACTGAACAGCCCGATAGCGTACGTGCGGCGTGCGCTGACAGCTATGTCTTTTATAGCAAAGGTTTCCACAGGCGAAGTTGCCGTGCCCGCCATGCTGATGCTCTGGCGTGAACACCTGAGACAATTCACGCATGCCCAACGATCACCCGCCTGCTCCGACTCCCCCCATGACACAGATTACTCCGACAACTGCCGTCAAAGAGTATCTGCCCGACCTGCTCAACATCGAATCGCTTGACATTGAAGCCCAGGGCATCGCTCATCGGGCCGACGGCAAGGTCGTGTTCATTGAAGGGGCGCTGCCATTTGAAGTCGTCACCGCCAGCGTGTACCGCAAAAAAAGCAGCTTTGAAAAAGCCACGCTCATGGCGATTCACCATGAGTCTTCGCAACGCGTACGCCCGGGTTGCCCGCACTTTGGCCTGCACACGGGTGCCTGTGGCGGCTGCAAGATGCAGCATCTGCATGTCAGTGCGCAGGTCGCCGTCAAACAGCGGGTCCTGGAAGACAACCTGCACCACATCGGCAAGCTCAAGGCAGACAACCTGCTCAGACCCATTGAAGGCCCCGCATGGGGCTACCGCTACCGAGCGCGACTGTCGGTGCGGTATGTACGAAAAAAAGGTGCGGTGCTGGTCGGCTTTCATGAGCGCAAGAGCGCCTACGTGGCCGACATGAGCCAGTGCCCGGTGTTGCCCCCGCATGTGAGCGACATGCTGCTGCCGCTGCGCGGATTGATTGGCAGCATGGATGCGAAAGAGACCATTCCCCAGATCGAGCTGGCTTGCGGTGACACGGTCACAGCCATGGTGGTGCGGCACATGGAGCCGCTCAGCAGCGGCGACATGGCGCGTTTGCGGGCCTTTGCAGCGGCCAACCCTGGCTTGCAGTGGTGGCTGCAGTCGGGCGGGCTGGACACTGTCAAATTGCTTGATGAGGCCAACCAGGACAGCGTCGAGCTGAACTACGCCCTGCCAGATTACGGCGTGGTCATGCCGTTCAAACCCACAGACTTCACGCAGGTCAACCCGCACATCAACCAAGTACTGGTCTCGCGTGCGCTGCGGCTGCTAGATGTACAGCCGCACGAGCGGGTGATTGACTGGTTTTGCGGTCTGGGTAACTTTACATTGCCGCTGGCAACAAAGGCGCGTGAGGTGCTGGGCATTGAAGGCAGTGAAGTGCTGGTCGCCCGTTCACGTGAAAATTATGAACGAAACAAGCCGCCTGGGCAGCAAAGACGTGGACTATGCGCTACTGATTTTGTAGCAAGAAACCTGTTTGAAATGACACCGGCTTTGCTGGTCAAAGATGGCAGGGCCGACAAATGGCTGGTGGACCCGCCGCGTGAAGGGGCGTTCGAGCTGTTCAAATCATTGGCGGCGCTCTATCAGCAGATCATCACAGGTGTGCCCTGCGATGACGGCAAGCACCAGCAAAGTCTGGTGCTGGGTGACTGGGCGATGCCCCGGCGCATTGTGTATGTCAGCTGCAACCCGGCAACGCTCGCACGGGACGCAGGCGTGCTGACTGAAAGCGGCGCATACCGCTGTTCGGCGGCGGGTGTGGTCAATATGTTCCCGCACACGGCACATGTAGAGTCGATTGCAGTGTTTGACCTGGTGTGACGGCAGCATGAAAAAAGAGTCTGACTGTGTATGTCAGGCCCTTTTTTATTCGGTGTGCAAGTCAAAAACTTGCGGGTAGCGCTTAGTCGCGTTCACCACCAAAGATGCCCAGCAGCGCCAGCAGGCTCTGGAAGATGTTGAACAGGTCGAGGTAAATCGCCAGGGTCGCGCTGATGTAGTTGGTCTCGCCGCCGTCAATGATCTGCTTGAGGTCGTACAGCAGGTAGGCGCTGAAGATCGCAATGGCCAGCGTGCTGATGACTGCCATGCCCATGGTCGAGCCGACAAACACATTGACAATGCCTGCAACCAGCAACACCAGAACGCCCGCAAACAGCCATTTGCTCATGCCGCTCAGGTCACGCTTGATGACGGTGGCCAGGCTGGCCATGACAAACATCACGCCGGCAGTGCCACCAAACGCGGTCATCACCAGCGACGCACCGTTGCTGAAACCCAGCACCGCCGAGATCATGCGCGATAGCATCAGGCCCATGAAGAAGGTGAACCCCAGCAGCACCGGCACACCTGCAGCCGAGTTTTTGGTTTTTTCAATGGCAAAAATAAAACCAAACGCACCACCCAAAAACACCACCATGCCGAGCATGCCGGTAAGCGATTTGGTGATGCCGGTGGACACGCCAAGCCAGGCGCCCAATACAGTAGGCACCAGGCTCAGCGCCAGCAACCAGTAGGTGTTGCGCAGTACCTTGTTGCGTTGCTCACTTGAGGCAACGCCGTAATCAAGGGTTTGAACGTTTTCATTCATGAAATTAGTCTCCAGACAACCAGCATATGCAGGCCATGTTATTTTAGGGGTTGAAGCTCTTTTTTCAATGCCCGCAAAGCACCCACTACCTACTATTTGTAAGGGTTCTCCAAGTCGCTGTAAAGGCAATTGACCCGTGATGCGGAGCGAAAAAGGCAAAAAATTGCGTATGCTTACCGGTTGCACCAGCTAACCCTTCCAACATTTTTCCGGAAACACCATGAAATCCAAAGCCGTGCTCGAATCTGCCGACATCAAAGCCATTGCTGCCGCCGCTGAGGCCGAAGCGCTCAAAAACAACTGGGCAGTAACGATTGCCATCGTCGATGACGGCGGCCACCTGCTGAATCTGCAGCGCCTGGACGGTGCGCCGCCGATTTCCAGCCATATCGCCCCAGCCAAGGCCAACACAGCCGCCATGGGTCGTCGCGACAGCAAGGTTTACGAGGACGTCATCAACGGTGGCCGCGCATCGTTTTTAAGCGCACCTTACATTCACGGCATGCTTGAAGGCGGTGTGCCGATTGTCAAAGACGGGCAGTGCATTGGCGCTGTGGGCGTGAGCGGTGTGAAGTCCAACGAAGATGCACAGGTTGCACGCGCTGGTATCGCTGCAATCGGCTTGTAAGTACAACGTTTGCTCGTCGGATGGACAACGCTCGTGGTGCGTCCTTGCAAAAAGCCAACCTGCGTCAACAGGTTGGCTTGTCCGGATGGGCTTCATCAGCTGTGGATGGGTGGGCAGAAAAAAAGCCTGGCTAAAAGACCTGTGACGGCCGGTGGCTGGCAAAAGCGACCTTTGGGAGCCGTTAAAGCCCCGAATCGCCCCACGATGAAACCTTTGATGAAGATATATTCTGCTGGCCTCTTGATTGTCAAATGACAGGGTACGTCAGCACGTTACTTGGTCAAAATCAGTTTGCCCAGACGCGTAGCCTGCAGGCGGTAAGTCGAGCCGTTGTGCTCAATGGTCACTGCTTTTTGACCTCGCAGCAAGTCAGTGCTGTTCACGCCAGCAATTGCCTGTGCGCCTGCGTGCTCCGAACCATTCACGCTGATGCTGTCAGACGGACATTTCCCAGCTAGCTCCATTTGGCCTACACGCAAATTAAGTGTTTGTGGTGAAGTACGTGCTGTGGACATAAGGTTTGAGCCCTCTAAACGATTTGATTTCGATAAGTTAATGATAACCATTCTCATTTAAAAGTCAAGCATTTTGATATTTTTATTTTTGTTTCTGTCAGTGCCTGAGTGCGATAGGGTCGCCATAACTTTTCGAGAAAGCGCGCGGCTCAGCTCTTGGGCTCGGTGATGAATCCGATCTTGCGCAAACCTGCCTGCTGGGCTGCGGCCATGGCCTGGGCCACCCGTTCGTAGCGCACATTTTTGTCACCGCGTATGTGCAACTCGGGCTGAGGGTTTTGACTTGCGGCTGCTTTCAGCCTGGGTGCCAGATCGGCGTCCGCAATGGGAGTTTCATCAATAAAGTAGGCGCCCTGCGCATCCACACTCAGGCGCAGGGTTTCAGGCTTGATGTTCTGTGCCTCGTTGCTGGCCCGAGGCAAATCGATATTGACCGAGTGCTTCATCACAGGCACGGTGATGATAAAAATAATAAGCAGCACCAGCATGATGTCCACCATCGGCGTCATGTTGATTTCGTTCATCACATCGTCGTCATCGCCAGCATTGAGGTCCTGGTTTCCAAAGCTCATGATTTATCCTTTTTGATAGGGATGGATTGGCGATCAGGCTTTTTTCATCGGCAGCACATTGGCAGAACCAGCTGTCTTGACACGCGCACCAGTCACAAAATAAGCGTGCAGGTCATGGGCAAACCGACTTAATTTTTGCCGAATGCCCTTGTTGCCACGCACCAGGGCGTTGTAACCCAGCACCGCCGGAATCGCCACAGCCAGCCCTAGTGCTGTCATGATGAGCGACTCGCCAATCGGCCCGGCGACCTTGTCGATGGTGGCCTGGCCTGCAGCACCAATGGCCAGCAAGGCATGGTAGATACCCCAGACGGTGCCAAACAAACCCACGAAAGGTGCGGTGGAGCCTACAGAAGCCAAAATAGCCAGGCCGGACTGCAGCCTTGACGTGAACTCATCCATGGCATTGCGCAGGCAACGCGTGACCCAATCGCTCACGTCCAGCGCGTCATGCAGTTGCGCCTTGGTATTGCGGTGATGAAGCGTGGCTTCACGGCCTTCAAGCGCCAGCTGGCGAAAAGGGTTGGCCGGGTCGCTGCCGAGGCTGGCGAGGCCTGCAGCAAAGTCGTCGCTGTGCCAGAAGCCTTCAGCGCTTTTGGCGATTTTTTTGTATTTGATCAGGTCCAGCGTCTTGATGATGATGACCATCCAAGAGGCCAGCGACATCGCAAGCAACAACAACGCCACGGTTTTAGTGACGATGTCACCCTGGCTCCAGACGTTGGCAAGGCCGAATTGGGAATTCATGAATGTTTACTCCGGAGTTCTGAAAATTGCTTGAAAAAATGTTTTACAGCAAGTCAAAAACTTACTGAAGCACCCAGTTGATGGGCACGTTGAACCACATGGCTTCGGCCACACCATCCCGCTTTCCCGGCACATAACGCCAGCGCATCACGGTTGTCATGGCTGCCTGGTCAAGGCGCTCAAAGCCACTGGACTTGACGATCTCAGAGCGTTGCGGCAGCCCATCGGTACCGATCAGTACGCGCACAGTGCTTGTGCCTTGTTCGTTAAGGCGTTTGCTGATAGGCGGGTAAGGCGGCCTGGGGTTTTGCAGGTAATCAGCGTCGCTCGACGGCAGCTGCACAGAAGATGCCACTGCAGGTGGTGCAGCAGGCGCGGCAGCTGCAACCGGCACTGTCATCGGTGCGGGAGCGGGTTGCGGCGTGGTGACACCCACCGGTGCGTTGGGTGAAGGTGTCAGGTCGGCAATGGCCAGCGGCTGCGGGGCGGGCTGCGTCACAGGTTTGGTCACTGTTTTCTTGACAGGGGTGGGTAATGTCTGCGGTTTGGTAACTGCCGGGGTTGGAGGCTCTATTTTCGGGGCTGGGGGCTCTACAAACTGGGCCAGCAGTTCGACCGGTACGACCAGTTCTGCAGCGCGTATGAGCAATCCGCTTTGCAGTGCCCATAAAAAAGCGACGTGCAGGACCACAACCGCAATGGCGATGCCGGCATTGCGGTTCAGTGTTTTGCGGCGAATGGGACTCGCATCGCTGGTGACCGCTGTGGAATACATCTCAAAAGATGGCAGGCGCGGTGGCGAAGGCTCTGCTTTGACTGTCATGGTGCTTGGATCATGGAAACAGGGCGCTTGCAAAGGCAATTATTTGAACGATCTGCGCAGTGCAAACAAGCCACACAGCGTTTAACGGCGCAAAACCCACCATGCAGCGCCGACCGTCAGGATCAGGCTCACGGGAAGGGTCAGGATGGTTGCGAGTACCGCAAGGAACATTGTGAGATCAAAAGAAAGATTAAACATTACATTGATGACCGGTTAATGGTTTGCATCGGGATTGACCAGGTTATGGCTGACTGAAAACTATATAAAGCTTTCAGAAAATATATCAAAAAGGTTTGAATAGCAGCGCCTGCCTGGACTGTCAGCTATGTTTTTTATAGCAATTCAATTCTTGTTGCTTGCCCTGATAGCGTCATACATCTACCCACATGCGCAGCAGGTTGTGATAGCAGCCCGTCAGTCGAACCACTTCCGGACTTTCAGGGCGGTGTCTACCCATGGGCTCACCTTGCCGGTTATCCCAGTCTTTTTGGCGTAGCGCTGTGATTGACAGGTCCATGTCGTAAAGCAGCCTTCGCTGGGCATCGTGCCTGACCATGCTTTCGATCCAGAAAAAGCAAGCCAGCCTTTCGCCCCGGGTCACCGGCTCTACCCGGTGCACCGAAGTGCCAGGGTACAGCACCAGGTCGCCCGCATCAAACTTGATGCGCTGCTCGCCATAGGTGTCCTGCACCACCAGCTCGCCACCGTCATAGCTGGCCGGATCACTCAAAAACAGGGTGCATGAAATGTCTGTTCTGACGTGCCTGGCGGTGGCGGCGTGGGTGCGAACGGCGTTGTCAACATGCATGCCAAATTCGTTGGTCTGGCCCGCGTAGCGGTTGAACAGCGGCGGGTAAACCGACTTCGGCAACGCCCCGGTGATAAACATCGGGTTGCGGGCCAGCGCTACCGACACGATATGCCGGGCCTGCTGGGCTTTGGGCAGGTCTTCCGGTAACTGCAGGTTGTTTTTGACGCTGCTGCTCTGGCTGCCTGCGGTGACCCGCCCATCCATCCAGTCCGCCGAGGTGATCAATTCACGAACCTGTGCAAGTTCTTCCGGCATCAAGGCTTGGGCAATACGAAGCAACATAAAGGGCTTATTCAATAAAAGTCAGGCAGCTGCGGACTACGTGATTCAGAACTTGCTGGTCAGCGTCATACGCATGCTGCGCTCAGGCCCGGGGGCTGCGAAGCCGCGGTACAGCGAGTTGAAATACACCTTGTTGAACGCGTTGTCGATATTGAGCTTGACGGTGTTGTCCTGGTTGATGGTGTATTCCACCAAGGCATCCACTTTTGCATAGCCCGGTGCACGATTGGCAGAAGTCACGCTGTTGGCGGGCTTGTTCTGGCTGACGGCTGTGATGCCACCACCTACCCGCCACTTGTCGCCAATACGGTAGGTGGTGAACAGATTGGCCTGGCGGATGGGACTCAGGCCGGGGTTCTGGCCGACTTCAGCCTGGCCTGCGGCGTTGGAGCCTGATTTATCAATCACGGCGCGCAAAAAGCCCAGGCCAGCAAACACGTCCCACTGCGGGCTGATACGCCCGGCGACTTCAAACTCCAGTGCATCCGTGTGACGCTGGCCCGACAGAAGAAAGGAATTATTGGCGGTGTCAATGTCGGTGTTGCGCTCGTTGTATTTGTCGGTACGGGCCAGCGCTGTGCGCAATGACAAGTCGCCCTCGTACAGTTCCCATTTGGCCCCTATTTCCAGATTGCGGCTGCTCTCGGGCGGTGTGTTGGCAGTTTGCGGGTCAAACTGGTACAAATCGCCGGAGGTGTTGAACGATGTACCGTACGCGGCGTAATAACTGACTTCATCTGTGGGCTGGTACATCAGGCCAAGACGTTTGCTTAGCAGGTTGTCCGAGCGTGACAGCGGCGTGTTGTTGGGCAGGGCGTTGCCGCTGCGGTCATAGTCGCCACTGAAACGGTCCACGCGAAGGCCACCGACCAGCTTCCATTGGGGTGTCAGGTCAATCGTGTCTTGTACGTACAGGCCGAGCGTTGTTGCCTTGAAGCGGGTTGCAAAGCGGTCCACCAGATTGCTCGACAGGCCCGCGCTGTTGGGGTTGCCCACCGTGGTGGATGCCTTGATAGCCGTGAGGTTGGGGTAGGTGGAACGGCTTGAATTTTCAACTGCGTATTCACCGCCGATCAAAATGCTGTTTTTCAGGCCAAACCACTGGGCGCTGGTGATGTAGTCTGTCTGGAAAAAGGTATGGTGCTCTTCTCCGGATTTGGCATTGGTACGGCGGTTGACGACGGTGTTCGGGCCCAGGTTGAAAACCGTTGTGCCAGCTGCAAAGCTCGACTGGGTTGCCCACATGGATCGCGAGTAGTAGCCATCCCGAATGGCGGTTTTCAGGGTGCTGCCATCGTCCCAGCGGTGGCTGTGGCTGAATGTGAGGGAGTCAGCCTTGTCGTTCTGGAAGTCACTGTCCAGACCGTACCAGTATGTGTTGGTAGGAGATGGTGCAGGGCGGCTGTTGAGCCATCCAAAGCCCCAGTCCGGGCGGTCGTTGTAATGCAGATGGTAATAGCTCACCTGAAATTCATCCGATGTGCCAATGCCCCAGCGATAGTCGAGTGCCAGGCCACGGCGATGCGTTTGCGCGCTGGCGATGTCGCCACGGCCGTTGCCGTCGGTCGTCATGGCGTTGATGCGAAAGGCAGCATCATCGCCCACCTTGAAGTTGAAGTCGCCTTGATAACGCTGGTAGCCCTGCGTACCAAATGTCGCATTGACTTCGTTATCGTTCATCAGGCGGGGTTGCTTGTTGACCTGGTTGATCACACCGCCCGTGGAGCCCCGGCCAAACAGCATAGAGGCTGCGCCGCGCAAGACCTCGACCCTGTCGATGTTGAATGTGTCACGGTTGTACTGGGCAATGTCACGCATGCCGTCCATATAAATATCGCCGGCGGCACTGAAGCCGCGCAGACGGATGTTGTCACCCACGCGGCCGCCCTCGGCTGCCTCAAAAGTGATGCCCACCACGTTTTCAAGGGCGCTTTTCAGGCTGTCTTTGCCTTGGTCGTGAATCAGTTTTTCGTTCACGATGGTCAACGACTGCGGAATGTCTTTTGCCGCCAAGGGCATTTTGCCTACGCTGGTGACGCCACTCTGATAGGTTTGTGCCGCCCGGTCCCGGGTGCCTGTTACGGTGACGGGCGAGAGGGTCTTGCCACCTGTCGGTTCGAGGGAGGTACTCTGTGCCCAGCCGGTTACAGAGGCTGCCAGCATGAGCGCACCCAAGGGTAGCAATACATGTTCTGAGGCTGGGGTCAGGAAAACGTGTGCCAAAGTGGTCTCCAAGCTAAGGCTTTGCCACAGAGGGCAAAAGCCTGATTTCAGGAAATAGCTTGGCTGTGCGTCTGACAGTTTCTGAAAACCCGGGCTGGCTGATTGAATTTAGTCTGCAGTATACATCAAATGAGAATCATTATCGTTTAAGGCCAGAAATAGTGCGTTGTGAACGAATCGCCCTGAATTGAAAAAACGCAGTCTTTCCCATCCAGCAGTGACTGCGTTCCAGTGTTGAATACTTGCTGGACGTTTATTGGGAGATTTGCGCTACAGAGGCCCCAATGCCATCTTTTGCGGTGGTCCCGTTGGCATCCATGTTGACGCGCCTGGGTGTGTCGAAGTTGGAAATATAGGCAGTTTTGCCAACAAAAACCAGTGCTGAAGGAAATTCAAGCGGACCCTGACTGCCGTTTTTGGCGATGACCTTGACCACGCCTGATGGTGACACAGACACAATCGAGTTCAGCTCATTGGCCGCCACCCAGACGTTGCCGCTGGAATCAAAGGCCATGCCGTCAGCACCCTCCAACAACGGGCTTTGAGCCAGTACAGCCGGTTTTCCAGCTTTGCCATCAGCACCAATGACCACTTTCCAGACTGCGCCGCGTGATGAGTCAGCCACGTGCAAAACACCTGACGCATCAAACTCCAGACCATTGGCCACTATCGATTGCTGCGCCTTGCCGTCCGGCAGGGTCCGCACGTTCTTGTCAATTTGAACAACCGCCTGAGCCGCGCCGCCATTGGGTCCAACGCTGTAAACGATGCCGCTGGCACCGCCAGACACGTACAGGTTGCCCCGCTTATCAAATGCGACGCCGTTGGCACCCGGCACACCCGTTGCAAAAGTTTGTGCAACCCCTGGCTTGGCGGGGTTCAGCTCAACACTTTTGATGCGCACGACCTCAGCGAAGGGGCCAGCAGCTACATACAGATCGCCTTTTGCATCAAACAGGATACCGCCAGGCATTGAATCAACTTTTCTCCCGTCCACGGTGCGCGGCTCAATTTTGCCCACTACCACTGGCTTGGGTGACTTGGGGTCCACCCGCAAAATGTTCCCGGTGACACGGTCCGGCAAGTACAGAACACCGTTTCGGTCAGCTGTGATGCTTTCAACAATGACGGTTCGCTCTACGCTGGCCGGGTCAAGATCAACCAGTATTGAAACAACCGGGTTGCCAGCCTGAATGCCAGCGCAACCACTCAGGATGAAGGCCATCAGGCCGACAGATAAAAGTCTCATGTTTGCCTTTTTAAAAATCAAGGTTGTTCAAATTTGCAGGAAGCTTCGAGATGAATTGCCCGGCGTTCAAACCATCAGGCAGGCACGGACATCCGCATCAGATGGTCAAACGCACCGAGCGCTGCCTTTGCGCCATCACCTGCCGCAATCACGATCTGCTTGAAAGGCACCGTCGTCGCATCACCCGCTGCAAACACACCCGGCACAGACGTCTGGCCTTTGGCATCCACAATGATTTCGCCGTGCTTTGACAGCTCGACCACACCCTTGAGCCAGTCGGTGTTGGGCACCAGACCGATCTGGATAAATACACCTTCAAGCACCACGGTGTGCAGCTCATCCGTGGCGCGGTCTTTGTAGACCAGGCCGTTGACCTTGTGGTCGCCTGTGATCTCTGTGGTCTGTGCGTTGGTCAGCACTGTCACGTTGGCCAGGCTGTGCAGTTTGCGCACCAGGATGGCGTCTGCCCGCAGCACTTTGTCAAACTCGATCAGCGTTACATGGCCAACGACGCCGGCCAGATCAATCGCTGCCTCCACACCCGAGTTGCCGCCGCCAATGACCGCGACATGTTTGCCCTTGAACAAAGGACCATCGCAATGCGGACAGTAGGCTACACCCTTGTTCTTGAACTCGGCCTCGCCAGGCACGTTGATGTTGCGCCAGCGCGCGCCGGTAGAAATGACCAGCGATTTGCTGCGCACGGTCGCGCCGCTTTCAAGCTGGACTTCAATCAGGTTGTGGTCCAGCCCGGTGTTCAGCACCAGGGCCTTGGCGCGTTGCATGCTCATGATGTCCACGTCATAGCTGCGCAACTGGTGTTCAAGTGCCAATGCGAATTTGGGGCCGTCGGTTTCCTGAACGGAAATGTAGTTTTCAATGCCCAATGTGTCCAGCGTCTGGCCGCCAATGTTTTCACTGACCACACCCGTGCGGATGCCCTTGCGTGCTGCATACACTGCAGCCGCCGCACCAGCAGGGCCACCACCGACCATCAGCATGTCAAAAGCAGCCTTGCCATCGATCTTTTTGGCTTCCCGCTCGACGCCGCTGGTGTCAATTTTGGCGAGGATTTCTTCCAGGCTCATTCGGCCCTGGCCAAACTCGGTGCCATTTAAAAATACCGTGGGCACGGCCATGATCTGACGTTCCTTGACCTCGTCCTGAAACAGACTGCCTTCAATCATGGTCGTTTTGATGCGCGGGTTCTGTACCGCCATCAAATTCAGCGCCTGGACCACGTCGGGGCAATTGTGGCAAGACAGTGAGACGTAAATTTCAAATTCAAAATCACCGTCGAGTGCGCGGATTTGCTGCAGCACGTCTTCTTCGACTTTGGGCGGGTAACCACCAATTTGCAGCAACGCCAGAATCAAAGACGTGAATTCATGCCCCATGGGCAGCCCTGCAAAACGGGGGCCATGATTTTCGCCGGGGCGGTTGATGGAAAACGACGGTTTGCGATAACTGTCGTCACGGCTTTCAGTGATCTTGACAAGTGGCGAGCACTCCGAGATGTCCTTGAGCAGCGACTGCAACTCGCCAGAGCCCTGGCTGGCATCGAGCGAGGCAACGATTTCGATCGGTTGCGTGGCGCGTTCAAGATAACTTTTCAGTTGGGCTTTTGAGTTGGTATCGAGCATGTGGGACTCTCTTTTCAATAAATCAGGAATAAAAAAGCCCGGAAGCCTGCGCGTCCGGGCCTGGCGTTGAACGCTGTTTAGATCTTGCCGACCAGGTCAAACGACGGGGCAATGGTTTTGTCGCCTTCATTCCACTTGGCAGGGCAGACTTCATTCGGGTGCGCTGCGGTGTACACGGCGGCTTTGAGCTTGCGCAGGGTTTCCTTGACGTCGCGGGCGATTTCGTTGGAATGCACTTCCATCGTCTTGATGACGCCTTCGGGGTTGATGATGAAGGTGCCGCGCAGTGCCAGGCCTTCTTCAGGAATGTGCACACCAAACGCGTTGGTCAGTGTGTGGGTCGGGTCGCCCACCAGCGGGAACCTGGCCTTGCCGACGGCAGGGGAGGTGTCATGCCAGACTTTGTGCGAGAAATGCGTATCGGTGGTCACGATATAAACCTCGGCACCCAGTTTCTGGAATTCGGGGTAATTGTCAGCAGCGTCTTCGACTTCGGTCGGGCAGTTGAAGGTGAAAGCAGCCGGCATGAAAATCAGAACCGACCATTTGCCCTTGAGGGTTTCATTCGAGACTTCGATGAACTTGCCGTTGAGATAGGCCTGAGTTTTGAAGGGCTGGACTTGCGAATTGATCAATGACATATGGGTTTCCTTTGAATGACAGGAGAAAGCGAAATTGCAAATGAATTGATAGTATAAGTCTATTAAATATTATTTTTAATAGCTATTTACTATTGATAAAAATGCCGGTGGCTATTTCCCGACCGTCGTGCAGACATGCTGGTCACCCACATCCCCCCTGGTTTTCCAGTCTGCTTTCTGCCTCAGTGTTGTGTGTAAGAGGATGCTTTTAACCCCACTGCCAGATTGAACACCGGCTCGCTGCCTTGCACATGGTCTGCCCGGTCGGCCACAAAGTAGCCATGCCGTTCAAACTGAAACTGCTGGCCCGGTGCGGCACAGGCCAGTGACGGCTCAACAATCGCAGTGACCACCTTCAAACTGTTCGGATTCAGGCTCTCGATAAAATCTTTGCCGCCCGCATCGGGTTGCTCATCCAGAAACAATCGGTCGTACATACGTACCTCCGCTTTCACGCCGTCAGCCACGCCGACCCAGGTGATGGCGGCTTTGACTTTGACGGTCTCACTGCCAGGCGTGCCGCTTTTGGTGTCGGGCACCACGGTGGCCAGTACGCCGGTAATCACGCCGTTCACATCTTTGACGCAACCGGTGCATTCGATGACATAGCCGCCTTTCAGGCGTACTTTATTGCCGGGAAACAGGCGCTTGTAACCCTTGGGAGGGATTTCTTCAAAATCCTCGCGGTCTATCCACACTTCTTTACCGATGGTGAAATGGCGTACGGGTACTTCACCACCTCCCGCCGAGTGGGGCAGGCTGGGCTGGCTGCAGGGCTCCAGGTGGCCGGTGCCCATCACGTCGTCCCAGTTGGTCAGCACCAGCTTGACCGGGTTCAGCACAGCCATGCCGCGATGGGCCTTGGCCTCTAAATCTTCGCGCAGGCAGCCTTCCAGGGTGCTGTAGTCAATCCAGCTGTCAGACTTGGTCACGCCTATGCGTTCTGCAAACAGTTGCAGGCTTTCGGGCGTGTAGCCACGGCGACGCAGGCCGACGATAGTGGGCATGCGGGGGTCGTCCCAGCCGTTGACCTTGTGGTCATACACCAGTTGCGCCAGCTTGCGTTTGCTGGTGATCACGTAGGTCAGGTTGAGACGCGCAAACTCATACTGGCGCGGGGGTGGGGTGGCGAGCAAACCGCCCACGACGCGCCCGTCGGCGAGTTTTACCGTTTCACTCAAACGCTCCAGCAGCCAGTCGTACCAGGGGCGCTGGTCTTCAAACTCCAGCGTACACAGGCTGTGGGTGATTTGCTCCAGCGCGTCTTCAATCGGGTGCGCGTACGCATACATGGGGTAGATGCACCAGGCGTCTCCGGTGTTGTGGTGCGTGGCTCGGCGTATGCGGTAAATCGCCGGGTCGCGCATGTTGATGTTGGGGCTGGCCATGTCCAGCCTGGCGCGCAGCACCATGGAGCCGTCTTCATGCTGGCCGTCGCGCATCTCGCGAAACCGCGCCAGATTCTCAAAGGGGGTTCGACTGCGAAAGGGGCTGTCCACGCCGGGTTTGCCAAAGTCACCCCGACTCAAGCGCATTTGCTCTGCGGTCTGCTCGTCCACGTAGGCATGGCCGGTTTCAATCAGGTATTCAGCTGCGCGGTACATGAAGCCGAAATAGTCGCTGGCCTGGTAGGGCGCGGCGCTGCCGGGAGCATGGCCGATTTGAGCCCAGTCAAAGCCCAGCCACTTGACTGCGTCGATGATGCTGTTGACGTACTCGGTGTCTTCTTTTTCGGGGTTGGTGTCGTCAAAGCGCAGGTGGCACACACCGCCGTAGTCAAGCGCCAGACCGAAGTTGATGCAGATACTTTTGGCGTGGCCAATGTGCAGATAGCCGTTGGGCTCAGGCGGAAAGCGCGTGCGGATTCTGGCAGGGTCACTCTGGCCTGCGGCTTGGTGCGCGGCGTCCCCGGGGCTGCCGGCCCAGCGGCGAGAACTATAGATGCCTTCGGTGAGGTCTTTTTCAATAATTTGTCGCAAAAAGTTGCTGGGCTTTTGACTTTCTTTACTGACAGAAGCGGCAAGGGCTGATGCAGGCAGGGCTGGGCTGGGGGCCTTAGGGGTGGGGGCGGGGGAAGTCATGCGTTGATTTTAGGCTGCAGACACTTGTTTTTTGCCGCGCAGGCTGGGCTACCCACTGACGGCGCACTTGCAGTTTCGTCCACGGGCTGGCCGGTGTCCTCGCACAGGGTTACGTTTGGCTACGCTATTGACAGGCAGGCGTGTAGACGCTTTAGACCGGACCACGTTTAATGAAGACGTGGGTTCTTGTACCCCGTGTTTATCGAACAGGACAAACGTATGAAAATTGCAAACTATTTCAGCAAGTCCAAGCACCCTGGGTTGCTCGCTGGTGGCGCTGCTCTGTTGGTGCTCGGTGCCACAGGCTTTACCGGTCATGCACACGCCCGCGACAACGTCTCTTTTTCTGTGGGAATTGGTGTGCCGGGCGTGCTTGTCGACTTGGGTAATAACGCCTATCCGGTGTATTCGCAACCTGTGTATATCCAGCCTGCATACCCGCAGCCGGTCTACGTACAACCCCGACCAGTCTATGTTCAGCCACGTCCTGTGTACGTCCAGCCTGCGCCTGTTTATGTGCAGCCAGCACCGGTTTATTATCAAAATGCGCCGGTTTATTACGGACGTCCGCATGGCCATGGGCATCACGGCGGGGGCTACTATGTACAGGCGCCTCGCCCTGGCTATGGGTCTGGTTTTTCAGGTCAGCGTTATGCACCGGTTTATTACCAGCGCTAAACATCAAAGCACTTGGCTTCGCCTTGTTTCGAGTAAAAAAGCCCGCTTCGTGCGGGCTTTTTTACGGCCTGACAGGCCTGCACAGCCAGCGCGGTAACCCGCCGATCCATGGCTGCCTTTCAAGAATTGGGCTGCCAGAACACATAGTCTGACTCCAGCGGTACAGAGACCCGCATGCCCAGATTACCTGCGATGCAGGGCTTGGTAGTGACCACGCCGCCAACATTGCGCAGGGTTTGAACGTGGGTCACCTTGCCCAGCACCCCTGTTGTACCGGCAGTCGATGTGGCCTCTACCATGGCGCGCTGTTGCGGTAGATTGACGTTATCGGCTGCAGCCTCGACTGAAGACCGTGCGACAAGCTCAGAGCCATCGCCGTGGACCCAGCGTGAGCGTGTGCCAGGGTAGTAGTTCATGAAGCGCCCGGTGCTGTCCTGGAGCCGCATGCTGGAGGCTTGTAGCAGCCAGGCATATTCAAAAGGTGCGCGTTTAATCGCCTGGCAGGTGTAGAGCAGCTCGCCGCTGCCGTGCGCCTGAAGGACGATCTGGTGACCAGCGGGCACCCGGATGACTTCGGGCAGGCCCAGCTGATTTGTTTGAAGACCCATCAGACTGGGTAAATGCCCGCCGCATCCTGCCAGTACGCTGGAGGCGGCCACGGCAAGCAAGCCTTTTTTAAGCAGACTGACACGGGCGTTGAAGTGGGATATTTTGATCAATGCAATTCCTGGTTTGAAGGCGATGCGCATATCTGGCCTTTATGGCAAATAGCTTACACCCATCGGTAACCCGGAGTGTGCTTTGGCTTATCAGGGTTTATGCGGCTTTCCAGAAAATGTAGTCTGCCTGGTAGGGCAGGGTCATCTTGTCGCCAATCTCGGCTTGCGTACAGGGCTTGCTGAAATCAAGACCGCCCTTTGTTTTGATACGCTGGATATAGCTCACGTTTTGCAGCGCGCCCATACCAGAGCCAGGTGTGCCCTTGGAGAGTTGCATCGGCAGGTTGGTCGCGCCAATCACCGGTGCAATGCTCAACTGGCTGCCCACCACACTGGAGCCATCCGCGTGTGTCCAGGTGGCAGGCGGGCCTGAGTATCTCGCTACAGTTTTACCCGTGCGGTCCAGCAGGTCTGCCTTGGGGCTGGCCAGTGCCCAGCCACTGCTGCCTGCCGAGGGTGTATTGGCGCGGCACTCGTAGTTCAGAACGCCAACCGCAGTGGTTTCAAGCACCACCTCATGACCGGCAGGAACGCGAATCATGTCTGACAGCATGGTCTGGTCAAACATTTTTGGCGGCGGTTTGACGCTTGAGCAGGCTGCCATCATGACAGCGGTGCCTGTGACCATGGCCAGCATGGTCAGTGCGCTTTTGCCGTAAGCCCGTGCGGTGTTGTGTGTTGATTTCATGTGCTTGCCCTCTGTAATTGGTCTAACAGCCAGTACACCCCCGACAGCCGGACCAGGCTGTAGGACGCAGGGCTTGGGCATTGCGGGACAAGCGCGCATGAAACCGGAATGCTATTGAATAAGTAGCAGGCTGTGTATATTTTGCGTGGGCTGCAGGGATTTTTTATTGATAATCCGGTGTCACATGCCTTGGTCGGGCTTAAGTCGGGCTTATTCAGTCTGTCTTGCAAATCAGGTCGAATACGTGAGGTTCAGCGCCAAGGCTCATCACCTCAGGACTGCGATACTTGTACGCATGCAGCCCAAACGCCTGCCTGTAGGGCAACGCAAGAACAACAACCCACTGACGGTGCCCGCAATGTGCCGTCCGCTGACATGACTATGGACATGACACTGGAGGAGACGCAGGCCAGAGCCATTTTGCTGGCACAGGCCTTTGAAACCAGCGCACTGTTAAATGATTCCGAAGTGGATCGGGTCGATGACAAGGCCAGTTTGCTGGTACCGGCAGCATCGCAGGATGCCAAAGACATGGCCGGCGTGATCGCCCGGCGCGCCGGAATACTGATTGCCAAAGTGCAGCTGCAGCATCCGGCACTGGTGTCGTCGCTCGGCAAACCCTTTTTGTCACGGGCCATTTTCCTTGTGCCTTTGGTGGCGCTGGTTTTGGGGGCGGGGGCAGATCGCGTCGCCAACCCGCATCGCGTGGACTTGCTGTCGGCACCCATCCTTGTGCTTCTGGTCTGGAATCTGGTGGTCTATACGGTTTTGCTGGCGTCATTGTTCAGACGCGCAGGGCCATCCACTGACGGGGTTTTTCTGCGCTGGACGCAACGGTTTCAAGCTTGGGGCGTGCGCTGGGGACGACAGACTGAATCGAGTCCCGCAGCACGGGCCAGCGCGGCGTTTCTGCGGCTTTGGCAGCCCGCAAGTGCTGCGCTGAACGCCCAAAGACTGATCACCGTGATGCATGTGGCGGCTGCGGCCTGGGCCCTGGGAATCGTGCTGTCATTGCTGGGCCGGGGGCTGTTTGTCGCGTATGGGGTAGGCTGGGAGAGCACCTGGCTGGATGCCGCGCAGGTGCATATCGTGTTGAAAGTGCTGTTTGCGCCGCTAGTGGCGGTTTTGCCGCTGGACGCGTTTACGCTGGCCGACATGGTCAGGCTCCAGATTGGCGCTGGCTCCGGCGGTGCCGTAGCCGATGGGCGTCGCTGGGCGTTGATGTATGCCGGGCTGCTGGCGCTGGTCGTCATCATGCCCCGCCTGCTGCTGGCAGCCTGGGCCGCCATGCGGTCGCGCCGCTTGTCAAGGCAGGTGCGTATTGACTTGGGTGACCCTTACTTTCAGCGCATCATTGACAACCTTTTTCCGGCACGGGTTCATGTGGGCGTCATAACGCATCGGGCGGCAGACCAGACGGCGCTCGCACGGGTGCTGCGGCAGGTTCCTGCACCGCTGATGCGCGTTCAAACTCTTGGCTCCATCTGCCTGATTGATACAAGCCGGGGCGATGCGCTGTGGTGGGACAAGCTGCCCACGCCTGACGGGGCTGGCGTCGTGGACAGGCAAGCCACGCCACAGCTGCAGGTGGACATGGTTTTGCACATCGTTGCGCAAGCGCAGGACCTGATGGCAGCGCTTGCGCAGTTACAGGCGCTTGGCCGACCAGTACTGATGCTGGTGCGTACAGGCAGGGATGGCGATGCGCCAAGCGCCCAATTGTTGGCGCAATGCCGCCAGCACATCCGCAGCCACGAACTCCCTATGGACGTACTTGACTTCACGGATTTTGCCGCCTGCTGGCCGCTGGAGTATGTCCTGCTCGACGCCCTGACCAGACGGGTGCCCCGCTCGCGTTCGCGGGGAATGGCTCGCTTGCAGGCTGCCTGGCTACAGCGCAATCTTGAACGGTTTACCGCGTCAGTAAAGGTCATGGGCGAGACCCTGTTGGCTGCTTCCAGCGAACAGGTTGTATTACCCAGACTGTCTGTGATGGAGCGGCTGCAACCGGTGCGCGTGCGCGATCATAAAGAAGCAAAAAGAGCAGCGATGGCAGCAGTTCAAGGACGGGTGCATGCCCACTTCGACCGTTTGCTGCTTGCGTTGCTGACATTGCATGGCCTGGACGCAGCGGCGGCGGGCGAGCTGATGTTTCATGCGGATGCCCCGAAGTTTGCCGTGCGTGGCTCTGTAGGTGCCAGTGATGCTGCAATGGGCGGTGCGGCATCCGGCGCGGCCATGGGCGCATCGATTGACCTGCTGACGGGCGGCCTGACGCTGGGTGCTGCCGCTGCGCTGGGAGCGCTGGCAGGAGGCAGCACCGCGTTGATAGGCGCGCTCTGGAACAACCGCGATACGCCTGACGGTCAAACAAGCATCGCCCTGGGTGATGACATGCAGCTGGCGCTGGTACAGGCATGCCTGCTGCGCTACCTGGCTGTGATTCATGTACACCGGGATGTGGGAGACTTGCACCGGGCGGCGCAGCTGGAAGCCTGGCAAGCAGCAGTCCTTGAGCAGGTCAGACAGCGGCGCAAACGCCTGCTGGTATGTCTGGACGCAGATAACCCGACAGATAACCCGACAGACGGCGTGACGGGTGGTGTGACGGAGGGAGCGACAGGTAGTGCAGCAAGCAACTCGCTGCAGGAACTGGTCAGCCAATTGCGGGAGATGACAGCTGCAGTACTGCAGGACCTGTATCCGGGTACACGCATGTAACGCCATTCCCGGATGCATACGCTTTTGGTTTCAAATCTGATTGTCCGATTCGGCGATCAGCCATCGTTGCAAGGCCTGCAATGCAGGAAGCGGCTGCTTTTCTGGCCGATAGCAAAGGTAATAGCCCTGGCGCGACATGACCGGTTGGGGGAACACCTCCACCAGGGTTCTGCGCGCCAGTTCCTCTTGCACAAGGCAGCGGGGCACCATGCCGATACCAAACCCGACCAGGGTGGCCTTGATGATCAGCGAGAACTGGTCAAAGCCGGGACCGGCCGCACCATTGAGCTGGTGCGCTCCCACGGCCTCGAACCATTCCTGCCAAAGCGATGGCACCATGATGTGGTGAAGTCGTGTTTGCGCCATCAGTGATGCTGGGTTGTGGGCGTCTATTTTCGCGGCCAGCTCGGCACAGCAGATCGCGGTAATACGGCGTCCTGTAATGTAGTTCGCGATCGCATTGGGCCAGACTCCTTCACCATACTGAATGGCCACATCCAGCCCGGCCATGGCGAAATCATGCGTATGCATGTAGTGAATGAAGTTCAGCGTGATGTCAGGGTTCAGTGCATTGAACCGGTGCAGTTTTGGAATCAGCCAGCTGGTGGCCAGCGTCGGTGGTGCCGACAGGTTCAAAAGACCACCCCGCCCGCGGTGCGCGAGCAATTCTGCAGTGGCCGACTCCAGCATGTTCAGACCTGAACGCACTCTTCCAAGGTAGCTCTGTCCGGCATCGGTCAGCACCAGGTGGTGATGCAGGCGCTGAAACAGCGCAATGCCCAGATGCGTTTCGAGCGCGCTGATTTGCCGGCTCACTGCGCCCTGCGTCACGTACAACTCGGCAGCTGCACGCGTGAAGCTGCCGTGGCGGGCTGCTGCCTCAAAACACTGCAGACTGGTCAGACTGGGGCAGATGCGGCGCATGGCAGGACGGGTGGCATGGCGGATTCAGGCATGCAGCTGATTATTACCTGCGTTCGCAGCCGTTCAGACTGATCTCGGCGCCCACCCTGTCGCACAGCTTGTCGCCCACCCTGTCGGCATATCCCAGGCTCAGGTGTTGTGGTCGGTGCCCAGGTAAAGCTCGGTCATTCGTGGATCGTCCAGCAGTCCCTGCGCCGAGCCGGACAGAACCAGTTGCCCCTGGTCCAGAATATATCCCCGGTTGCTGATGGCCAGCGCCTGACGAGCGCGCTGCTCCACCATCAGCACAGACACCTTCTGGGCTGGCAGCGCCGCGACCAGCGAAAAAATCTGCTCTACCAAAGCAGGTGCCAGGGCTGCGGTCGGCTCGTCCAGCACGATCAGCTGTGGTGCAGCCATCAGTGCGCGTGCAAAAGCGAGTTGCTGGCGTTCACCGCCCGAAAGCGTTCCAGCAAGCTGAGACAGGCGCGGCTTGAGCGCAACGAACAGGTCCAGCATATGTGCGATGCGCTGCGGGTCCACCTTGTGACCTGAAACCTTCAGGTTTTCCATCACACTGAGACTGCGAAATACGTTGGCAACCTGGGGCACGCAGGCCAGGCCCGCATCGATACGGTCCTCGGTCGGCAGGCTGCTGATGTCCTTGCCCTGGAGCATGACTTTGCCCGATACCCGAGGCAGCAAACCCAGCACACCCTTGAGCAGGGTCGATTTACCCGAGCCATTGGTACCAGCAATCGTGACGATTTCGCCGGCTTGCACCTCCAGCGAAATACCCTTGAGAATATCGTTGTCGCTGTAGCCGCCCTTAAGGTTCTGGACTGTTAGTACGGTTGTCAAACCACGCCTCCCATGTACGCAGCCTGCACGCGCGGGTTGTCCAGCACGGTTTGCGGATGGCCGTCGGCCAGAATCTTGCCCTGGTCCATGACGATCAGCCGCTGCACGAAAGACTTGAGCGCCTGCAGGTGGTGCTCCACCACAATCAGTGCGATGCCCCGTGCATGCAGCTTGCGCAGCACCTCGATGATCTCGCCGATCAAAACCGGGTTGACGCCAGCGAAAGGCTCGTCGAGCATGATCAGCCTGGGGTTCAGCATCAGCACCCGTGCCAACTCCAGCAACTTCTTCTGGCCGCCTGACAAACCTCCAGCAGGCTGGTCCCTGACGGGCAGGAGTTTGACAAAAGCGAGTATCTCGTCAGCCTGGCGGACCAGTTCCAGTTCGTGTCGCTGGCTGGCAGAACGACCTACCCAGCTGGCCAGCAGCGACTCGTGGCGTTTGTTGGGTGCAGCTGCCAACAGGTTTTCCAGCACGCTCAGGTGGGCGAACTCGCGCGGTGTCTGAAATGTCCGGGCCAGGCCCATCCTGGCTCTTTCGTACACCGCTTTGCGCGTGATGTCGCTGCCCTGAAACAAAATGCGTCCTGCGCTGGTGGATTGCTGTCCTGCGATGGCCGCAAACAAGGTTGATTTGCCAGCTCCGTTGGTGCCTGCAATACCCAATAATTCGCCTTGGGCCAACACCATGCTGACGTCATCTACAGCCCGGAATGCGTCGAAGTTGACGCAGGCATGCTGGACTTGCAGGGCGCTCATACCGTACGCTTTCCGAACAGGCCCTGCGGGCGATACAGCACAAACAGGACCAGTGCTGCGCCGATCAGAGCCAGCCGTATGCTGGCCATCTGTACTTCAGCGACGCCCGGAAAAATGTCGCGTATGAAGCGTGAACCTTCAAGGAAGAACATCAACAACGTCGTTCCGAGCAAGGCGCCACGCAGCGATCCAATGCCTCCGAGGATGATGCTCATCCAGACATAAAAAGTCACCAGCGGAATAAACTGCTCTGGCGTGATGAAAGTGATGAAGTGGGCGTAAAACGCACCGGCAATGCCTGCCAGAGCCGCACCCACCATGAAGACCCGGATTTTGAATCCAGATGGATTCTTGCCCAGTGCCTGGACCGCTGGCTCGTTGTCACGGATGGCGCGCAACATGCGACCGAAGGGGCTACGCTGCAAAAGAGATACGGCAAAAGAAGCCAGTGCCGTGACGGCCAACAGTGTCAAAAAAATTGCCCAGGCGCGCGGGGTTCCAGTCAGGCTGGTGTACATGCCCGGAATGCCCGGCAAGCCCTGCACGCCGCGGGTCAGCCACTCTTCCTGCTGGATGATCAGGCGTACCGTTTCAGAAAAACCCAGCGTAACAATGGCAAGGTAGTCATCGCTGAGGCGCAACGCGGCCACACCCAGCGGAATGGCCGCCAGGGCGGCGACTGCACCTGCCGCCAGAAACGACAGCACCAGTGGCCAGCCATTGAGCGCCAGCAGCGCGGACGTGTAAGCGCCCAGCGCAAAGAACGCGACGTGGCCAAAATTGATCAGCCCAGTTTCGCCGTATTGCAGGTTAAGGCCGATCGCAAGCAGTGCATAGATCAGCACGATGGTACCAACGGCCAGGAGATAGGCGTCCATCAGCGTACTTTCTCGACGCGGCCAAACAGTCCGCCGGGACGAACCAGCAACACCAGTAGCATGACCACAAAGGCCACCGCGATCTTGTAGCTCGGGCCTACCAGTGGTATTGACAACTCCTGCGCGATACCCATGAGAACCGCGCCTACAACCGCACCCACCGGCTGGCCGATGCCACCCAGAATCATCGCTGCAAACGCGGGCAAAAGCATTTCCCACCCCAGTTCAGGCATCACGACGGCCTTCATGCCGAGCAGTACACCGCCACCTGCACACAGTGCGCCAGAGAGCAGCCACAAGATGCCCATCAAGCGGCGAGAACGAATACCACTGAGCTTGGCCAGGTCGGGATTGTCGGCAATAGCACGCAGCTGCCGTCCCATGGGCGATAACTTGAGCCAGCAAAACACAAGAACCAGCAGCACTACAGCCACGCCTGCTATGACCAGGTCAGTCGGCAGAACCCGGATGCCATGGATGTTCCACGCCCGCACCAGTGGCAGCTTGAAGGTGTGCAGATCGTGCCCTGCGACCAGCCCAATCACGCTGCGGATCACAAAGCCAATGCCGATGGAGGCGATCAGGCTGGCGACCATCGGTGATCGTGACAGTTTCTCAAAAACCAGTCGGTAGGACAACCATGACAGAAGCGCGCCAGCAAGTAGCGCTCCAGTCACTGCGACCGAAAAGAACGCGACACCAACTTGCTGCAGGCCGAGTGCGGCGTAAGCGCCAAATGTCATGGTGTCGCCTGCTGACGCGTTGGGGAACCGGTTGATTCCCATGACCAATGTCAACGCAAGGGCAGGTAACGCGATGATCAGGCCCTCAATCAGGCCGTTGATGAGCAGATTGAGGAACCCGGTCAAGTTCAGCCCCCGGTGGCCGGTGGCACCGTGACCACATCCCGTCGTACCAACTGCCCTTTTTCGATCACATAAACACCAAATTCGGGGTTGGCATCGCCATATTTATCGAAGTCCAGCTTGCTGGATGCGCCGTCATAGTCGATCTTCTGCTTTTTGCCGAGCAAGGCTTTGCCTTCTGCAAATGAATAAACCGTCTTTCCGGGCGCATTTGAAACCTCGCGGATTTTACTGTTGATCTGCGCCACCGTAGCATTCGGGCCAGCGGCCTCCATGGCCAATGCAAGGCAGATGACCATGTCGTATGTCATTGCGGCATAAACGTTTGACGCTGCGGGTTTGCCGGTCGCCTTCATAAACGCTGTATCGAAGTTCTTGTACGAAGGCGCGGTCTCGCTCGAAACCGTGTCCACCGAAATCAGTCCTTCCGTCACTTCCGGCCCCAGGGCCTTGACCAATTCTGGATTGGCAGCCCAGCCCGGAATGATCCACTGGGTTTTTTCGCCCGACTGGTACCACTCGCGCAGGAAAATCGTTGTATCTGGCAAATAAGAGCCAGTGACGATAACGTCTGGCTTCTCAGAGAGAATTTGCTGCAACTCGGACCGGTAGCTGGGGCGATTCGGCTCGTAAACGACGCTGGCAACAACCTTGCCGCCCGCAGCCGTCCAGGCCTTGGTAAAACCCTCCGTATTGCCCTTGCCAGAAGCGTTGTTGAACGCCATCGTGGCAGGACGCGTGAATTTGCGCTTCCTGGCAATCTCGGCAAACGCCTGACCAAATCGGTCGTTGGTTGCCTGGAAGCGCCAGACCAAATCCTTTTTGTCTTCCACTGAAATGGCTGGTGCGCCGGAGACGTTCATCTCGATCAGGCCAGCGGCATCGGTCAGCGGCATGACCGCCAGCGTCACGCCCGATGACCAGGTGCCCAGGATGGCCTGCACCTTGTTGACTTCAATGAGTTTTTTAGCAGCCAGCACTGCGGCCTGCGGTTGGGTCTGGGTATCTTCGGTAAATACCTCAAGCTTGCGCCCACCAGCACCGCCAGCCGCATTGACTTCCTCCACCGCCATGAGAATGGCTTTTTGCATTCCAGGACCATAGGGACTTCCCGCACCCGTCACCGGATTGAGTGCACCGATGCGAAAAGTCGCTTGTGCTTGCGCAAGAACCGGGGCTGCGCACAAAGCAGCGGCCAGGGCGGTGGCGGTCAGGATTTGTCGGCGGACTGGGTACATCAGGGATTTCCTTCAGGGTTTCAAACAAAAGACTTGTAAAACTGTCCATCTTTCATGATGGCCAACATATGTTCACCCTGGCCCAGAAGAACACCAATGTCCTCCAGCGGGTTACCGTCAAGAACCAGCAGATCAGCGACTGCGCCGGGCGCAATCGTGCCATAGCGCGTCGGCGCCATCAGGATTTCTGCAGCATATGTGGTCGCTGCCCGGATCGCCTCCAGATTGCCCAGGACACCGGCGCGCAGCCGAAACTCCTCAGACTGCAGACGCTGCGATGCGCCCAGCAAATCAGAGCCAAACCCCATTTTTACACCGGCTTGCGCCAGCGTTTCTATGGCGCGCATGCCGGGGCCGCGTACAGAGTCGATCTTGGCAACGGCTTCCGGTGGAAACCCGAGGGCCGCGCCTTCGCTGAAAAGCGCCTCGTAGGTAATCAATGTGGGTACGGCGTAGGCACCATGTTCCGCCATGACCTTGGCCGCTTCAACATCTGCCAGGTTGCCATGTTCGATGGTACGCACACCACATTCGACGGCACGCCGAATCGCGGCTGACGTGTAGGCATGACCCATGACATAGGTTCCGGCATTACTGGCCTCTTCGACCATCGCCCGAATCTCGTCGCGGCTGTATCCCAGAAAGTGGATCGGATCGTTGGGAGACGCCACCCCACCCGAGGCCATGATCTTGATTTGTGTGGCACCCTTTTGAATTTCCTCACGCACTGCCAGGCGTACAGCGTCAACGCCGTCCGCAATGCGTGCAATACTGCCGGACTTTTGCGAGCAAAAACAGGGCTCCATGATGTCGTTGCGCGGGCGGAAGTCACCATGCCCACCCGTCTGTGAAATGGCGCGTCCTGCAGGAAAGATGCGCGGCCCCTTGATCACGCCGGTGCGGGTAGCCTCAGCCAGCGCCCAGTCGGCACCACCCGCATCGCGCACCGAGGTAAAGCCCCGGCCCAACATGCTTTCTATGAGCGGAACAGCCCGCAGTACCGCCAGAATATTGGGTAGCTTGGCATTTGTGCCCAGGTTCAGGTTCGATGCCATGCAATGCACATGACAGTCAATCAGGCCAGGCATGACAATCTTGCCCTGCAGGTCAATCGTGGTGTCAGCAAGAACCTGTAACGGCGTCTGTGACACCTGGACAATTTCTGTGCCATCTACCAGAATGTCGCGCGGCGACAGGATCTGTCCGAGACCGGGATCGAGAATGGCTGCGTTACGAAAAAGGATCATGGCGAAGAGCGGTGCAGGGCATCCGGAGTTAACAAACAAGCAACTTATCGTAGCTTGCTGACGATACACGGCAAGCGAGAAAATAGCACGTGTGCATGAGATATTGTCATGCTTGATGGGGCTGTACGCTAGGGTAATCCCTGAAAATCAAGGCCTGGAGTGTGCATGCCAGGAATGTTACCGACGCTGCAATGACTGACGACAGTGACTGCTTTTTCAGCTTTTCAAAGTTTCACGTGCTGTGTGCTGAAAAATCAGACTTTGCCCAGCACATCCGCCTCATCGCGCTGCAGCAGTGCCTTGAGCAGCGGTGGCTCGAAGTGGCGCTGCACGGTAACCGCATAAAAGCTCTCGAACAGGTGCGGCACCACAGCGTACTCCTGCAGCGTTCCCTGGCGCAGTTCGTCGCGCACCACCACGGCTGGCAGCAGTGCCACCCCGGCGGAGTCACGCGCCAGCAGGCGCAGCATGGCCATGTCATCGACCTCTGCCATCACCCGGCAGCGCAGACCTGCCTGTTCGCACAGCAGGTCAAAACCGGCGCGAATCTCAGTGCCACGACCCGGTAACAAAAGAGGCACCTCGGCCAGCTCTTGCGGGTAGCGAAAGGCCTGCCCGGCAAGGCGCGGGCGACCGACCAGGCTGACCGGCTGGCGCGCGATGCGCCGGCAGCGCCACGGGTGATCGGCATCGGCCTGGACCTCTGTGTTGCTGAGCACCACATCGAGCGTATGCACCGACAGCCGTGCCAGCAGTTCCGTGAGGGACCCCGAGTGCAGCACCAGCTCGACATCGGTGCGCAGCAACAGCGGCTTGAGAAAGCTTTCCTGAAAATTGCGCGACAGCGTGGCGACCGAGCCAATACGCAGCACCTGGCGTTCGAGCCGCTGGCCGTCGCGCAGCGTGGCCACCAGCTCGCTGCCTGCAGCAAAGATGGTATCGGCATAAGCCAGTGCGACCCGCCCCGCCTCGGTCAATTGCAGCGCGCGGCCCTGGCGCGTGAAAAGTGGCTGGCCGAGCTGGTCTTCAAGTTGTTTGATCTGTGCCGACAGGGCTGACTGCGAGACATTGAGCTGCTTGGCAGCACGTGTGAGGTGCCCCTCTTTGGCGACAGCCCAGAAGTAATGGAGGTGGTGAAAGTTCAGGCGGGCCATGTTTTACCCCATTGTCAAGCCATTAAATTCATATTGAAAAAAGAACGAAACGTAACTATCAATGAATTTTACTTGTGTTGAAAGTCTGGCTACAGTCCCACTCAGTTCAATTTACCGAGGTCATCACCATGCAAACTCTGCTCCAAGAGCTTCCCGCCGGGCGTTCAGCCCTGCTGGCCGCCGTGCCCCTGCTGTATCTGCTGGCTGCCCTGTGGTCGTGGCCTAGCGCTTTGGATGCACGCTGGCGCATGGCACGGCTGTGTGCGGCTGCCGCTGTCGTCGCCTCTGCGCTGTCGTTCGCCTGGCTGGTGGGCAGCGGTGCGGGTCTGGTCCGTGGACCTGTGCTGTTGACACTGGGCGAGTTCGGGGCACTGCACCTGAGCCTGCGCAGCGATGCCCTGGGCGCACTCATGCTGCTGCTGGTGAGCTTTATTGGCTGGGTCATTGCTGGCTACTCGCAACCCTATCTGGGCGGTGAGCGTGGCCAGCCGCGCTACATTCGCGGCCTGATGTTGACACTGGCTGCTGTCTCGCTGCTGGTGCTGAGCAATAACCTGTTGTTGCTGGCGCTGGCCTGGACGGGTACCAGCCTGGCGCTGCACGGCTTGCTGACTTTTTTCAACACCCGGCCGCAGGCACTGGTGGCCGCGCACAAAAAGTTCATCGCCAGCCGCGTGGCGGATGTGTGCCTGCTCATCGCCGTCGTGCTGATTGGCCAGCAACTCGGCACGCTGGAGATTGACCAGGCCATCGCCGCTGCAAAGGCGTTGCCTGCCATGACTGGCCCGCTGCAGGTCGCCGCGCTGCTGTTGGCGGTCAGTGCGCTGCTCAAGTGTGCGCAACTGCCGGTGCACGGCTGGCTGATTCAGGTGATGGAAGCGCCAACGCCGGTCTCGGCATTGCTGCACGCCGGTGTGGTCAACCTCGGTGGTTTTCTGTTGATCCGTCTGGGCAGCCTGGTCGGTGATGTGCCAGCTGCTCAGGCCCTGCTGGTGGTGGTGGGCAGCATCACCGCCGTGGTGGCCGCGCTGGTGATGATGACGCGCATCAGCATCAAGGTCTCACTGGCCTGGTCAACCTGTGCGCAGATGGGTTTCATGATGATGCAGTGCGGTCTGGGCCTGTACGACCTGGCACTGCTGCACCTGGTGGCGCACTCGCTCTACAAGGCTTATGCCTTTCTGGGTGCTGGCAGTGCGGTCGAGCAGAACCGTTTGCAGCAGATGACACCTGCAGCGCAGCCTGTGTCCGCTGGCCGGTGGTTGCTGGGTGCGCTGGTCGGCATGGCGCTGGTAGCTGCTGCGGCGCTGGTCTGGGGTTTCAGCCCGTCCAAGGCTCCGGCGTTGTGGGCACTTGGCGGCATTCTTTCCCTGGCGTTGGCTCCGTTGCTCGCCGGGTCGGTGTTGAAGGCTGGCGGCTGGTGGCGGCTGGCCGGGCTGGGTGTGGCCTTCGCTGTGGCGCTGGCGTACTTTGGTCTGCATTTTGTGTTCAGCCGCTGGCTGGGCAGTGCAGGCGCGGGAGCCGCGCCCAGCATGGTGCTGGTAGCCTGGGTGCTGGCCTGCTTTGCCCTGCTGTTCGTGGTGCAGGGTGCGGTGCGAGCCCGCCCGCAAGGTGCATTGGCGCGTGGCCTGTACCCTTGGCTGTTTGCTGGTCTGTACCTTGATGAGCTGTTTACCCGTTTGACCTTCCGGCTCTGGCCCGCACGCGCACCGACCACCCCCGGCACGCTGACCAAGCCAGCAGCCCTTGCCAACGCCCACACTTCCGGAGACCTGTGATGAACACCCTTGCCAAACCCACGATGCCAGCCCCTGGAGCCACCGCTACCCACCTGCAACCCGCCATTGATGCCGCCTGTGCCCGGATTGCGCCAACCTGGCCGCTGGACCGTTTCATTGCCGTCAACCCGTATTGGGGCCAGCTTGAGCGGCCCATTGCAGCCGCCGCCGCGCAACTCGCCGGGCTGTCGGGCAGCCCGATGCTGATGCCGCGCAATTGGTACAAGCAGCGCTTTGAGGCCGGGCAGATTGGACGCGAACACCTGCAGGCCGCCATTACTACTGTAGCCGGAGCGCAAATCAGCGTAGATGCGCTGGTCCAGGGCATGACAAGTGAACCGGCAATTCCGGCACGTCTGCCGCTAGCCACAGACATCGTCGATGCCCAGCGCGATCTGGGCCATGTGATGGCCTGGCGCGACTACATCACCCACCACATCAGCCAGACCAGCGGCGCGTATTTTGACCAGGGCCAAGCTGACTGGGGCCCCGACCACAGTGGCGGTCTCTACCCCAGCTGGTTGCGCCAGTCAGCCCATGACTTCAGCCCGGCCATGCTGATGGGCTGCAAAGGCTTCACGCAGCGCCTGGCAACGCTGCCAACCGAGCCGATGGCCTTGATCGAGTCAGCCCTGCGCGCCTTGCGCGTGCCCCCCGAGGCGCATGAGGCCTACTTCACCGCGCTGCTGATGAGCATCAATGGCTGGGCATCGTGGTGCGCCTACCAGCGCTGGCAGGCACGTCTGGCCAAGAGCGACGACGCGCAAATCGTGCATCTGCTGGCGGTGCGGCTGGCCTGGGAGTGGCTGCTGCACGAAAGCCACCCGGCGCTGGGTGTGGCTGACAAGCTGGCAAGCGCCTGGCGGACCAGCGAGGGTGTGATTCAGCGTGCTGAGGCAGCACTGCAGCATGACTGGTTGTGGCAGGCAGCGCTGGAGAGAAGCTACCAGGCCCCGCTGTGCCAGGGCCTGATGACGGCCCCCGCACCAGCGGCCACCCCCGCTGTGCCCGCCGTGCAGGCTGTGTTCTGTATCGACGTGCGCTCCGAGGTGTACCGCCGTGCGTTCGAGGCTGCCAGCCCGGCGGTGCAAACCCTGGGTTTCGCTGGTTTTTTTGCCATGTTTGTTGAATACCAGCCGCTGGGCAGCGAGATGGTGCGGCCACAGTTGCCGGGCCTGCTGGCACCGGGGCTGTGCGTTACCGATGAATGTGACGCGGACAACGGGCCAGGTTTGGGTCAGGTGCTGGCCGATAAACGCAAGAAAAACCTGCTCTGGCGTCAGCAGTGGCAGGCTTTTCGCAGCGGCGCGGGTTCGACCTTTTCGTTCGTCGAGTCGTGCGGGCTGCTGTACGCGAGCAAACTGCTCAAACAGAGCTTTGGTGCTGGCGGCGCGGCCACCACTGTCGAGCAAACGGGTCTGTCCCAAGAGGCGCTCGGCCAACTTCGCCCACGCCTGCCCACCAGCGGCGGCCCGGACCTCGCAGCGCGTGTCAACTCGGCGGCCACGGCACTTGGCGCCATGGGGCTGACCACAGACTATGCACGGCTTGTTCTGATCGCGGGCCACGGCAGCACCAGCGCCAACAACCCGCACGCTGCAGGCCTGGACTGCGGTGCCTGCGGCGGCCAGACCGGCGAGGTCAACGCGCGCATGCTGGCCCAGCTGCTCAATGACCCAGCCGTACGCACTGGCCTGCACGAGCGCGGCCTGCTGGTGCCCGACACGACCCACTTTCTGGCCAGCCTGCACAACACCACCACCGACGAGATGCAGCTGTTTGACACCGACCTGCTGCCCCAGAGCCACGCGCAAGACCTGGTCACACTCACAGGCTGGCTGCAAGACGCCGGGCAGCGCGCCCGCGGCGAGCGTGCCGCCTCGTTGGGCCTGGGCACACTGTCTGCCGAGACCGATGCCCTGCACGATGCCGTCAAGGCCCGCACCACCGACTGGGCGCAGGTGCGGCCCGAATGGGGTCTGGCCGACTGCGCCGCGTTCATCGTGGCACCACGCAGCCGCAGCCGCCACCTCAACCTCGCGGGCCGCAGTTTCCTGCATGACTACCAGTGGCAGCGCGACCCCGGCTTTGGCGTGCTGGAGCTGATCATGACGGCACCGATGGTGGTGACCAACTGGATCAACCTGCAGTACCACGCCAGCACGGTCGATAACCCGCGTTACGGCAGTGGCAACAAGGTGCTGCACAACGTGGTGGGCGGCAATGTGGGGGTGTTTGAAGGCAACGGCGGCGACCTGCGCATCGGGTTGCCCATGCAATCGCTGCACGATGGCGAGAACTTTCGCCACACCCCACTGCGCTTGAGCGTGTTCATCCAGGCCCCACAAGCGCCGATTGACGCCATCATTGCCAAACACACCACCGTGCGCCACCTGCTGGACCACGAGTGGCTGAGCGTTTTCCGGCTGGCGGACGATGAAGGCGTGTGGCGTTATATGCCTGGAGGGCAGTGGGAAGCGGTAGCGCGGCAATAGCGCAGCAGTAGCCAAGCAAGGCAGAACATAGCAGCAACACGGGCCTGGAGGGCAAGGCGGGGCAAACCCGGTAGCGGGCATGTGGGGGCTGGCACAAAATAGCCGGAAACACCGTTTATCTGGAGAAACCATGCCCAAGCTCGCGTCTGTTCACCCTGCCGCTATCGATTTGTCACGCCGCCGTTTCAATGTGGCGCTGGCCGCTGGTGCCACAGCCGTGGGCACCCCCTTGTTTGCCCAGCAGGCCTGGCCCAACAAACCCATTCGCCTCATCGTGCCTTACACGCCTGGCGGTTTTACCGACCAGATGGCGCGACTGGTGCAGGTGGGTCTGCAAAACCGCCTGCAGCAAACAGTAACGGTTGACAACAAACCCGGTGCCAACAGCATCATTGGTGTGGACATGCTGGCCAAGGCTCCAGCAGACGGCAGCACGTTTGCGGTGGTGATTGCAGCGTTTGCCGCCAACACCACGCTGTATCCGAAACTGCCTTACGACCCACGCAAAGACCTCACGGGTGTCTCGCTCATGGGCATTTCGCCTCTGGTGGCAGCCGTCAACAACGATGCACCGTTTAAAACCGCCAGGCAACTGGTTGACTATGCGCGCGCCAACCCTGGCAAGGTCAGCTTTGGCTCATCGGGCAATGGCTCCGCTGCGCACCTGACCAGCGAGTTGCTCAAGTCGCTGACCCAAACCTATATGGTACACATTCCTTACCGGGGGGCGATACCGGCGCTGACAGACCTGATGGGCGGGCAAATCCAGCTGTTTTTTGATGCCGCCACCGGGCTGATCAACCAGGGCAAGGCGGGCAAAGTCCGGCTGATTGGCGTGGCCAGTGACAGGCGTTTGCCAGCCATACCCGATGTACCGACGTTTATCGAGCAGGGGTTTACGGGTTTTAC
>JBBRMH010000010.1:0-42136 GCA_038230935.1 Burkholderiales bacterium
AAAAATGTCTGGCCGCAGCCAAGGCCAAGGGCTGGGAGATTACCCAGATCCTCAACACCCATGAGCACTACGACCACACGGGTGGCAACGCCTCCGTGGTGGCGGCTACAGGTGCAAAAGTCATCGCCCACTACAAGGCTGCAGGCAGCATCCCGGGCATGGACCGTGGCGTGAAGGCGGGTGACGTGATCAAGGTGGGCAAAACCGTGGCGCTGGAATGCCTGGACACGCCCGGCCACACCCTGTGTCATATCTGCCTGCGCTCGCACACCGACCAGCCTGCGCTGTTCACGGGCGACACGCTGTTCAATGCGGGTGCTGGCAACGTGCACAACGGTGGCGATGTGAATGCGCTCTACAGCACGTTTGCAGACCAGCTTGCCCGCTTGCCAGACAACACGCGGGTCTATCCAGGCCACGATTACATTGAAACCAACCTGAAGTTCACGCTGGCCCGCGAGCCTGACAACACCGCAGCACTCGCCCGTCTGCCTGCCGCCGCTGGCCATGACCCGGCCACTTCAGCGGTGACCACGCTGGGCGAAGAAAAGCAGTTCAACGCCTTCATGCGCCTGGGCAGTGCCAGCCTGATCGCCAAATTGCGCGAAAGCTTTCCCGACCTGCCAGAACAGCCCGACGCCAAAACCGTTTTTACGAAACTGCGGGAACTGCGCAACAGCTGGTGAAAGCACTGTGGCGTGGCGTGCTTGATAACAGCCTTGGCTGCATCTAGTTTCGTTCCGGGCGAATTCGTCACCTGTCCAGGCCGGGGTGCTTAGCGACCGCCATGCATGGATTGCCAGCTGCCTTCCTGGGCAGGGTCGCTGTCGGCTACCGGTGGCCGAACCAGTCTTGGCGTCAAGGCCTCCAGCACAACGCCCGGACTGCCAAAGAGGACTGATCCGGTCAGGGGCTGGCCGCTGGCGTCGAGTTGCGGCTCTGCAGGGGGCTCAGCCTGGGGTTGAACCGGCTCAGGAATACTCAAGCGCGGCGCGACAAACCGGATGTTCGGGTCAATCACTTTGGCCTTGATGGTCAGGCGGTAAAACTCGCCCACGATGGGCAGCGCACTTTGCGCGCCAGGCCCCCAGCGCGAACCCATCGTCACGCGGTTGTCGTTAAAGCCCACCCAGGCACCCGCCACGACTTGCGGCTGCATCAGGATAAACCAGCCGTCGGTGTTGTCTTGCGTGGTGCCGGTCTTGCCCGCCACATCGGCGCGTATGCCGTAGCGGCTGCGAATACCGGTGCCCGTGCCCTGGTCAATCACGCCGCGCATCACATCCAGCAGCGTCTGGGACGCCAGCGTTGACATCACGGCTTCAGGCACCTTGTCTGCAAACGCTTCCAGCACCTTGCCGTTGCGGTCTTCCACCCGGGTGACCATGAGGGGCTCGGTGTAGCGCCCATCATTGGCCAGCGTGCTGTAGGCGGTGACCATTTCCTTGAGCGTGACCGGGCTGGTGCCCAGTGCCAGTGACAGCACTTCATCAAGCTTGCTCTGACGCACGCCCATAGACCTGGCCAGATTGGCCACATGCGCCGGGCCAACCTTCTGCATGACTTGCGCCGTGATCGTGTTTTTGGAGTACATCAGGCCCTGGCGCAGCGTCATGGGTGCGCCGCTGGGGCCACCCGCGTCACCAGGCCGCCAGAAATTGCCATTGCCCAGCGGAATTTCCAGCGCCTGGTCCATGAAGGTGTCTGACGGCTTGCTGCCATCTTCAAACGCAGCCCCATACACAAACGGTTTGAAGGTTGAACCCGGTTGCCTGCGGGCCTGCTGGACATGGTCAAACTGGTCATCTGCAAAGTCGCGGCTGCCTACCCATGCCATCACATGGCCGTTGCTGGGGTCGAGGGCCAGAAAACCAGCTTGCAGGCGTGTCTTGTCGGCGCGCAGCTTTTGCATGAAAGCGGTGTCTGAATATAGGGTTTTCAACGCCTGCTCCGGTGCCTGGCCACCCGCCACCGCCGCTTTGAACTCTTTGCTTTCACGCATGAAGGCCAGCACCAGGTCCTTGCGCGGGCTGCCGCCAAGGGCCTGTTTGGCCTTGACCGCCCAGCTGGACGACCATTCAGCATCCGAGATTTTCTGCAGCCGCTCAGTCTGCTGCTCCAGTGACTTGTTGGCCATGTCCTGCAGGCGCGCATCAATCGTGGTGCGCAATACCAGGCCGTCGGCGTAAATGTTGTAGTCGTTGCGGTCCGCCCAGTCAATCAGCCAGCGCTTGAGCTGTTGGGTCAGGTGCGGCGCCGGGCCCAGGTCATCGTCCTGGCGCTCGAAGTTGATTTTCAGGGACGTTTTTTTCAGCGCGGCAAGTTTTGCTTCGGGCAGTTTCTGGCGTTTGACCATCTGGTCCAGCACGGTGTTGCGGCGCTGCAGGGAGCGCTCCGGGTTCAGCACCGGGTTGTAATAGCTGGTGCCCTTGAGCATGCCTACCAGTGTGGCGCTCTCCAGCACATTGAGCGTGTCGGCTGACTTGTCAAAGTAGGTGCGGGCCGCCATTTCAATGCCAAAGGCGTTGTACAAAAACGGCACGGTGTTGAGGTAGGTTTCAAGAATCTCGTCCTTGGTGTAGATCGCCTCGATCTTCAGCGACGTGATGGCCTCCTTGAGCTTGCGCGTGAGTGTGGGCGCGCGGCCAATGTCTTCAGGGTAGAGGTTGCGCGCCAGCTGCTGCGTGATCGTCGAGCCGCCCTGCTTGTTGCCTGACAGGGTGTTCAATACGGCTGATGCGGTGCGCTTGATGTCCAGACCATGATGCTCGTAGAAGCGATGGTCTTCCGTGGCAATCAATGCCGCCACCACATTCGGCGAAATGTCAGCCAGCTTGACCCAGTCGCGGTTGGCCCGTTTGAAAATCGCCAGCTCCTGGCTGTCTGCCGACAGTACCACTGAAGGTCTGGCAGTTTTGGCCTTGCGCAGGTCTGAAATGCTGGGCGTGAAAGGAATCAGCACCAGTGTGTAGAGCAGCAGCAACAGCGGGATGGCGGCTATCGCCCCGGCCACACCCAACGCCATGCCGCGCCGCGTGGGGTGGCGCAGGCGCTCGGGCAGCGAGGCTGCAAATTGCGCCAAGCGGGCAAATAGCCTGGTCACGGTCGGGGTCACGTTCATGTCCGAAGAATCGCTTCGACGACGGTTTGTACCTCGAACGCTTCCTGCACTGTGGCCAGTTGATGCGACTCGCCACGCGTCATCCGCTGGACCCCCTCCAGCTGCCGCCGCAGCACCAGCGGCCGCATCTTTTCATTCGGCATGGCCGCCGGGTCAGGCACCCAGGCGCCATCTACCAGCCGCTCTGCAATGGACCAGTCGCGCAGACGGACTGCGCCGCGTTCTCCCCACACTGTCCAGGTGTTGTGGTCATCCTTGAGCGTCGTTCCGACACCGCCCGTCAACATCACCGGAAGGCCTGCAGCTATCAGTCGCGCTGCAATGGCGCGCTCACTGGCCCCAGGCGAGTCAAAGCGTGCCTGCCCCGCTTCCAGGACCATTGCCCCGCACAACCGGCGCGTCAAAAACAGGAAGTGCGACACCACCTCCCGCGTGAAGCCGCCCTGCGCTGGCGTATCCAGCCAGCCCGCTGCATCGCGCTGCCAGGGCCGTGGCCAGCCGGCAAACCCCACTTCGATCTCCAGCCGCAACTGCCGCCCGACCAGGCCATCAGCCAGCCACTCCTTCAGGGTTGCCACCGCCAGCGACGACGCCAGCGGGAAATTCACTGCAACCCGCCCGGCCCCGACCGTCTCAACGAAGTCCCGCCCCATCGCGACATCAACCGCCAATGGCTTCTCGCAAAACACCGCCTTGCCTGCGGCCATGGCCGCCAGCGCGTACTCGAGATGGCTCGCAGGCGGCGAGGCGACATACACGCACTGCGCCCCGGCAATCAGCGCCGCTGCTGACTCTGCATGCGGTGTCAACCCGCCGATTCGCGCCAACGCTTCAGCCGACGGGTCCCAGATGCCAGTGACGTTGACGAAGTCCGCAGCCTGCTCCAGTGCCGCGTGCAGCATGCGCTCGCCCATGATGCCCGCGCCGATAATTCCGATGTTGACCATGTCCAGCCCTTGAGAATTCGCGAAAAAATAAATGCTGTGTGCGTTGCCCACACTGACCAGTACGCGATTGTGACAGTGCGCTGGTGCAGCCATTCCCATCGGCAGGAATGCAGGTTTTATGGGTGCTCGGGCAGTGTGCGGGTTGTCATCCAGTCGATAGCCCGACCGATAGCCCGACCAATAGCCCGACAATCTTGTCGCCCATCTCCAACGCTGTAAGCTTGGATTTATCACTACAAAAGCAACCGAACCGCCAGACAGACTGGAGATTTTCATGGCTTACCCAATGCTCTCTCGTTTTGCAGTGTCATTTGGCCTGTTGAGTGGCCTGATGAGTGGCGCGATCACTGGACTGCCAGGCGCTTCTGCACAAGCCCTGGTTGATTCACCTGCACAGCTTTCACCGCTCAATCGCGCGAAAGCCCTTGAAGCGCTTGAAAATACGTCGCCACAACAACGTCTGGCGGCAGTGGCGCGCCTGGGGTCCATTGGCACCATGGCTGACGCCGACCGACTGGTCAGCCGTCTTTATGATGAGAGTGCGCAGGTGCGCCAGCTGACAGGCACTGCGTTGTGGCAAATCTGGAGCCGCTCTGGCGACAAGGGCATTGACACGCTGTACCAGCAAGGCATCGCGCAGATGGAGGCTTCAAAATTGCGCGAAGCGGTGGCGACCTTTACCGCCATCATTGCCAGGCGCCCCGCTTTTGCAGAGGCCTGGAACAAGCGGGCCACGCTCTACTACATGCTGGGTGAAATGGACTTGTCCCTGAAAGACTGTGAGCAGGTGATCAAGCGCAACCCCAACCATTACGGGGCGCTTTCCGGATTTGCGCAGATTTACTTGCAAAAAGGTGATCTGGAGCAAGCTGCGAGTTACTTTGAACGGGCCATCAAGGTCAACCCGAACTTGCAGGGTATCCCGGAGACCATCGAGCAACTGCAGAAAAAGCTGGAAGAAAAGCGGCGCAATACGATTTGACGTGACCTTGACCTTGACCATGGCTGAAGCCAGGTGCAGATAGCCCTAACGTTCAATCGCGTTGTCTGAATTCATCAAAATCGGACGACCATCGGGAGTATTCAAGGGGATGATTTTTTCTTTTGCGCCGTTGACCCCCGGAATCAAGGCACACAGGCAGGGGCTGCTGCGAAGCTCTCCTCCCAGGTCCACTTCCAGGTCAGCAATAACGAGCGTGACTTCCGACAAAATCCGTTTAACCTGCATTTAAAAATCTCCTTTGGGTTGCAGTGCGACACCCCTGCTGAAAATCCGGACGATAACCGAGTTGACGGTAGCAAGCCTGGTTTTGGAATTGACCCTTTGAAGGTTTGGTCAAAAAAACCTGTGAATGACCTGCATGCCACGTTGCGGGTGGATACCGTGCAAAATTTGCTATTGAATTTTCTTTCCCACCCACCCCTTTTTTTTAGGCGCTACAAGCATGAACAACAAAAGACATCTCATGGCATTCCTATGTGTCCTCGCGTCATCTTTCACCAGTCAGAGCTTTGCTGATCAGACGGGTGATTTGACAAAGGAGTGCACCCAGCGGCAGATAGCGGCGCACAAAGGACTGAAAAAGTCACTGACAGAAAACGAATTCCAGCCTTATTGCGCCTGTGTGTCCAAAAATATCGAAGAAAGCTTGACAGCGAGTCAGCTCAACGAGTTGAAGGCGAAGGGCCTTGACAAAAAACCAGTGTGGTTTTCAGATGCCCAGAAATCCGCTGAAAAAATGTGTCTGGCTGGCAAGCCCAAGTTGAGCACTTAGGGCGCACTTGACAAGCAATCTGTATTCAAAGGCAGCAAGGTGGATGTACAACTGATTTTCAAGGTGGCAACCTGGCTGCTATTACTGGCGTTTTTGAGCGGCCTGGTGTTGGCTGGCAGACATTTTGTAACCGGTAGCAGGCCTTTGCCGTGGCTGGGAAAGCTGCATGGCTTTTCGGTGTCAGGTGCCATTTCATTGCTGATCTTTGCGTGGGTGAATGTTGGTTTGGGCTCGGCTGGCTCGTATGGTTTGCTGGCACTGCTTGTTGCAGCCGCTGGCGGGCTACTGATGACTCTGGGGTTTCGCTTCAGGCAAAAACCATTGCCAGACGGACTCGTTTTTGCCCATATGTGCGTTGCCTTTGTTGGCTTTTTGATCATTTTTCTGGTTTCCCGTCCACAGCTGACCCATTGATAAGACAGATCAGGGTGCCCATGTAATAGGTCTGCCTGCTATTGCGCTGAAGGCTTGGACAGGCGATGTCTTGACAGGCATGGATCGGCTGACATCTGTACGAGCGTGCTGCCCTGTAAGAATCGCCCTGTTGCAGCGACCAACCACCAGCAACGACAAGCGACCACCCTGGCCGTACTGAAAGGAACTTCATGATGACCCGACGAAACACCCTGCTTGGCCTGGGCGCCATCACTGCCGTGCTGGCAGGCTTGCGCAGCCTGTTTGCCAGCCAGAGCGCACAAGCGGCCCAACCAGCGCGCGCCTATGCGGTCACACACACCGATGCCGAGTGGAAGCAACGGCTGAACCCAGAGCAATTCCGCGTGCTGCGCGAAGCCGGGACCGAATACCCGGGCTCCAGCGTTTTGAACAAGGAAAAGCGCGTTGGCACTTTTGCCTGTGCGGGCTGCGCCCAGCCGCTGTTTTCATCAACAACCAAGTTTGAAAGCGGCACCGGCTGGCCCAGCTTCTGGCAGCCGCTGGACAAAGCCGTGGTGGAAGAGAGCGACACCACCCTGTTCATGAAGCGGGTGGAGGTGCTGTGCAGCAACTGCGGCGGCCATCTGGGCCACGTGTTCGAGGACGGCCCCAAACCCACCGGCTTGCGCTACTGCATGAACGGTGTGGCCCTGAACTTCAAGGAAGCATAAGCATGCTGAACAAAATAGTGATGGCTACCGGCGCGATTGCAATCGCTGCATTGACTTATACGGGCAGTGGCATAGGCGCACTGGCAGCTCAGGAAAAAGCCGTCAAACTGCCCGCCCCGGCTGTTGATTCGCCCGCAGCTACCCCGGCTGCACTAGCCACCGCCGTGTTTGCAGGCGGCTGCTTCTGGGGCGTACAAGGGGTTTTTCAGCACACCCAAGGCGTGCTCAATGCCGTGTCAGGCTACGCTGGCGGCGACCCGTCCACTGCCAGTTACGAGAAGATTGGCAGCGGCCGCACGGGCCATGCTGAATCGGTACAAATCACTTATGACCCCAAGCAGATTTCCTACGGCAAGCTGCTGCAGATTTACTTTTCAGTCGCGCATGACCCCACCACGCTCAACAGCCAGGGCCCGGACCGCGGCACGCAATACCGCTCAGCCATTTTTTACAATGACGCCAACCAGAAACAGGTGGCTGAAAAATACATCGCCCAGCTCGATGCCGCGAAGGTGTTTGACGGCAAGATCGTCACCCAGCTAACCCCGCTGGCCGCACCCCTGGCTTTTTACCCGGCAGAGGCCTACCACCAGGACTACGCCACGCTGCACCCCAACCAGCCCTACATTGCCCGGTTTGATTTGCCCAAGATTGCCAATCTCAAAACGATGATGCCGGAGCTGTACCGGGACAAACCGGTGCTGGTGTCGCAGTCTGCAAAGTAAGGCTTGCAAGGCCTTGATGGCTGTTTTATGAAGCTTGCCGTGTATTTTTGGTTACTCAAGGCTCAAATAGGCTCCCAGCCCATTCAATATATACCTCGGCAGCTATTTATTTGATAGCGTATTGCTGAAACTGAAAGGTGTGCAGCCAAGCGCGTCAGGGTCACGGGCCATTGGCGGGTGGGGGCACCAGCACCTTCAGGCTTTTCGGTACGATGCGGTAGCTCAAAGGGGTTTGCATGTGGTTGACTTCGCCATCGGTGGCCACCCGGATCTGCCGGTGGCGGCTTTCAATGACCAGGTGTTTGGCCAACAGCACATCAAAGTCCCGGGCTTGCCGCAAACGTCCTGCCACCGCCCGCAATGCCAGCACCAGCAAGCCCCAGCGGCTGGCGCTGTGGGCCATGTACAGGCTAAGCCGACCCCCGGTCAAAGCCTTGCGTCCGCCCATGTGGAAGCCTTGCATGATGTATTCGTTGTTGCCAATAAAGACAAAAAGCGTGCGTTTGCGGTATGTATTGCCCTCAACCGTCAGGGTCAGGTGCAAAAACGGGTGCCGCCGCAAAGAAGTCAGTGCTGCCCAGAAAAACGCCAGCCACTTGCTGCGGCCCAGGCGGCTTTGCTGCAACTCCCGGCGTCGCACGGTGTCGGGGTAGAGCCCCAGGCTGGAGTTATTGAGAAATACCCGCCCATTGACCTCGCCCGTGTCCACCTGAACGCAATGCCCTGCCGCAATCGTGCGTATGGCCTCATCCAGATCCAGCGGAATACCCAGGTCCCTGGCAAAGTGATTCAGTGTGCCCATGGGTAGCACCCCAAAAATAATCCCGGTGGCGACCAGGCCGGATGCCACAGCGTTCAGGGTGCCGTCACCGCCCCCGGCAACCACCATGCTCACGCTGTCGTCACGCACGGCCTGCTCTGCAGCAGCTACCAGCGCATGGCCGTTTTCTGCCAGCGTGACCGTAGCATGAAGGCCGCGAGCTGCAAACTTTTCAACCAGCCCATCCGCGAAATCGCGGGTACACCCCGAGCCTGCAGAGGCGTTGAGAATCACGATGATTTTTTTATCGTGGCTTTGCGGAGCGCTGCTTTTACTGGTTTGCATGGCTTGTATGGCGTGCATGGCTTGTATGGCGTGCATGGCGTGTAGGTATGTCTTTCAAAGTAAAGGCGTCACTCTGGCTTGCCGCTTGCGCCAGGTCACCACACACGTAAGCACAATGGCCAGCCAGCCCGTGCTGGATGCAATGGCAGCGACTACATCACTGAAATAATGCACGCCCAGGTAAATGCGGCTCAAGCCCACCAGCGCCACCATACCGACTGCCACAACGACTGCCAGCAAGCGCCGCCAGCCCCGCCAAGTGCACACCAGGTAAGCCCCCACCACACCGTAAAGCAAGGTCGCTGCAGCGGTGTGGCCACTCGGAAAACTGTAGGTTGTCAGGCTCAAGAGTGGGTGCTCAAACGAAGGCCGGGCACGCTGGAAGATATTTTTCAGCAGCACATTGAGCAGCATGCCCAAAGGCACAGCCAGGGCCATGCGCACTACCCAGTCCCAGGCCTTTCTTTTGACCAGCAACAGCGTGAACAGGCATGACAGGACAAGCACCCCAGGCGTGCTGTGGAGTTCAGTGATCACCAGAAAAAAAGTGGTGAGTGCAGGCTGTGTGTGGGCATGAAACCAGGCCGCTATTTGCAAATCAAGCGTCACAAGGGTGTCCGCAGTCATCACATCTTCAGCAATCTGGCCAAACACCAGCACCGCTATCAACAGCGTTGCCAGCCCCAGCGTCAGGTGCAACCCAAGGTGGTTGTCAGGCGACAGCCTTGCGTGTAAAAAGCCGGGCCTGGGTTCGGGTGGTGTGGGCGTCATGGCCAGAGCTTAAGGCCGAACGGTAACAGCAGGCTTTTTCGTATCACCGGATAATTGGGCCATGCGACTACTCCACACCATGCTTCGCGTTGGCAATCTCCAGCGCTCTATTGATTTTTATACCCACGTCATTGGCATGAAGCTGTTGCGTACGTCTGAAAACCCGGAATACAAATACAGCCTGGCGTTTGTGGGCTTTGAGGGCAACCCGGCGCAGGCCGAAATCGAGCTGACCTACAACCACGGCACCGATCATTACGACATGGGCACCGCCTATGGCCATATCGCACTGGGCGTGCCAGACGCCTATGCAGCCTGCGAAAAAATCAAGGCCTCGGGCGGCAATGTGACGCGTGAGGCAGGGCCAGTCAAGGGAGGTTCCACGGTGATTGCTTTTGTCACCGACCCGGATGGCTACAAAATTGAGCTGATCCAGCGGGTTGAAAATGCCGCTGGCGGTGGTCTGCGCTAGGTTGCTATATTTTCAATAGCGGGTCGCCCAAGCGTTTACTGCCCTGGAGGCCGATTCGATTGATAAAACGTAACGACTCAGGTACCAGGGCGAAGTTTCCAACGCAAAGACGCAAAAGCGCAAAGAACGCGAAGTCAAAGATTCAATGGACTGGCCTGGCGAGCTTTGCATCTTTGCGGCTTTGCGTTGGAAGTTCAGCTTGGTCAGCCCTGCTGAGTAGTTACGATAAAACTGTAGCTTCAAAGTCGAAGCACAGAATCCCGGATTTAAACGCAGAAGGCGCCAGGAGTGCGCAAAGTTAACGCACCAGCCGACGCGCCTGAAAAGCCAGTGCCGTGACCTGTGCCCAGTTACCGTGTGCCAACACATCGGCTGGCGTTAACCACGAGCCCCCGACACATTCAACGTTCGGCAATGCCAAAAACTCTGCGGCATTGCCCGCTGTCACACCGCCCGTCGGGCAAAACCGCACATCGCCAAACGGCCCGTTCCATGCCTTCAACATGGCGGGACCACCGGCCTGCATGGCCGGGAAGAACTTCAGCTCTGTCAATCCATCTTCTTGAGCCATCATGATCTCGCTGCCGGTGGCCACCCCCGGCAACAGCGGCAAACCCACATCACGGCAAGCCTGACCGACCGCATGGGTGTAGCCGGGGCTGACGAGAAAGCGGGCACCGGCCCGGAAACAGGCTTGCACATCTGCCGCACTGCGTACCGTGCCTGCGCCCACCACCGCCTCAGGCACCGCGCGTGCAATCGCCTCAATACAGGCCAGCGCCTGCGGGGTGCGCAGCGTCACTTCCAGCATGCGGATGCCGCCCGCCACCAGCGCACGCGCCAGCAACACGGCCTGGTTCACGTCGGTCAGCACAATCACGGGAATCACCGGCGCATCCTGCATGACTTGCAAAGCAGTAAGCTTTTCGCCTGCAGCAAAGTTTTTACCAAAACTGGCGTCCAGGCTTACATCCATGACAAGGCTCCCTGTTCAGCAGTCAGGGCATTGCGGCGCATGCCGGTAAAGAGGTCACGCCCTACGCCCTGGGCATTGGACTGGCGCAAAATATCGGGCATGACTGCGACTGGCCGCGCTGCCCATTGCGCCTCGGCTACCCGCACCATCAAGGTACCTGAAACAGCATCCAGCCGGATGATATCGCCGTCGCATACCTTGGCCAGCGGTCCGCCATCCGCCGCTTCAGGCGAGACATGAATGGCGGCCGGTACCCTGCCTGACGCGCCGCTCATACGGCCATCAGTCACCAGGGCCACCCTGAACCCTCTGCCTTGCAGCACCGACAGCGGCGGCGTGAGCTTGTGCAACTCGGGCATGCCGTTGGCCTGTGGCCCCTGCCAGCGCACCACGCAGACCACATCACACTCCAGCTCCCCGGCATTGAAAGCGGCATGCAGACCCTCCTGCGAGTCAAACACCCGCGCCGGTGCTTCAATGATGTGGCGGTCATCGGGAATGGAAGACGTTTTGATCACGCACCGGCCCAGGTTGCCCTGCAACAGTTTGAGGCCCCCCGTGGGGCTAAACGGTGCCTGAGCCGGACGCACAATGGACTCATCGCCAGACACCCCCATGTCATGCCAGGCCAGACCATCGCCTTGCAGCGCGGGCTCCTGGGTATATTCACGAATACCGCCTTCACGCACCGTCAGCACGTCGGCATGCATGAACCCGGCATCGAGCAGCTCGCGAATCACATAGCCGGTGCCACCCGCAGCCTGGAACTGGTTCACATCAGCACTGCCGTTGGGATAGACATGCGAGAGCGTCGGCACCACGTCAGACAGGTCAGAAAAATCATTCCAGTCAATCACAATGCCCGCCGAATATGCCACGGCAACCCAGTGAATCAGATGGTTGGTCGAGCCGCCTGTGGCCAGCAGGGCCACCATGGCGTTGACGATGGCTTTTTCGTCCACAACCAAGCCGATGGGTGCGTATCTTTTTGATTTGACGATGTTTAAAACGGTACGCGCCGCTTCACGCGTCAGCTCATCGCGCAGTGCGCCGCCAGGTGCTACAAAGGCTGTTCCGGGCACATGCAGGCCCATGGCTTCGAGCAGCATCTGGTTGCTGTTGGCCGTGCCGTAGAAGGTGCAGGTGCCGGGCGCGTGGTAGCTCTTTATTTCGGAGTCCAGCAGCTCTGCCCTGCCCACCAGGCCTTGCGCGGCCAGCTCGCGGGTTTTTGCTTTTTCCTTGTTTGGCAAACCTGTCGGCATGGGGCCAGCGGGTACAAAAACGGTCGGCAAATGGCCAAAATGCAACGCACCAATCAGCAGGCCAGGCACAATTTTGTCGCACACTCCGAGCATGAGGGCCGCGTCAAACATGTCATGCGACAAGGCCACAGCCGTGGCCATGGCAATCACGTCGCGGCTGAACAGGCTGAGCTCCATGCCTTCGGTGCCCTGCGTCACACCATCGCACATGGCGGGCACGCCGCCAGCGACCTGCGCGGTGGCGCCCAGCTTGCGCACCTCACGCTTGATCAGGTCCGGGTAGGTTTGCATCGGCGTGTGGGCCGACAGCATGTCGTTATACGCTGTGACGATGCCGATGTTGGGCGCGCGCTCGGTCACGACTTTAAAGCGGTCGTCCAGCGGCATGCCTGCTACTGCGTGCGCCAGATTGGCGCAACCCATGCGGTCGGTGCTTCGGGTACGGGTGGATGCAGCATGCAACTGCTGCAGGTAAGCACTGCGGGTTGGGCGGCTGCGCTCGATGATGCGCGCCGTGATACGTGAGACCGTGTCGTTAATGGCGGGGTGAGCGGTGGAGTGGTTGACCATGGGTGCAGTCCAGGTTGATGTAACTTAATTACAAAATCTCATGGTAACCCGCAACCACTGCTCAAGACCCCTTGACAGTTACCAGCTGGTTACCAAATAACTCCCCGACATTGCCAGGCTTATTGCAAGGCGACTTCCACCCGGCGTGCTTCTGCGTCACTGCCACTGGCTGCCATTTGCTCAGGCTTTTTAAGGTCAATCTGCTGATCGGTCACGCCTGCAGCCTTCAGGGCATCGCGCACAGCCAGGGCGCGCTGTTTAGCCAGTTCGGCATTTTTACTGGCGTCGCCCGTGGCATCGTGAAAACCCGAGATCACCAGTTTGCGGCCTGCCTTGGCTTCTTTGATGACATCCTGCAAGGCGTCACCGGCCCCTAGAGCCAGATCAGCCTTGCCGGATGCAAAGTAAAACTTGACCACACCGTTTTCGACCTTGACGCTGGCAGCGTCAGTCGCCGCCTGGGCAGCACTGGCCGAATCCACAGCAGAAGCACTGCCCGCCGCAAGGCCTTTGACCACCGCAGTTTTCGAAGTTGAAGGACTGGCAGGCGCATCAAGCTGATTGCGTGTGTAAATCCCCACACCAATGACCAGACCCACGACCAAAGCAATCAAGCCGAAAACAATTGCCAATATCAGGCCCTGCTGACCATCATCATCTTGAGAAAACATCGGTACACCTTTTTTAAAAACTGCAGGTATTGTAAAGTGGCGATGTGACAGCTTCATGCCCTACACCTCAAAGACTGCTCCCAGCAGATAAAAACAACCCACGCAACCCGGCACACATGCTGGAGGCAGTCACGCGCGAGTGGGGTGGGCAAGGCGATTTGTGGATTTTCGGGTATGCATCGCTGATCTGGCGACCGGAGTTTGAATTCACAGAAGAGCGTTTTGCGACCCTTCACGGCTACCACCGCGCCCTCAAAATGTGGAGCCGCGTCAACCGTGGCACGCCAGAGTGCCCTGGCCTGGTCTTTGGCTTGTTGCAGGGTGGCAGTTGCAAAGGTGTTGCGTTTCGTATTGCGCAGCACCAGGTTGCAGATACCCTGCCAGCCCTCTGGGCGCGTGAGATGCCCAATGGTGTGTACGACCCCAAATGGCTGCAGTGCAAAACCGCGCTGGGCGGGGTTCGGGCATTGGTCTTCACGCTGTCAAAGCGAAGCCCCAACCACACTGGCGTGCTTCATGACGACACTTACAGACAGATTTTCGCCAGCTCAAAGGGACGCTATGGCACGACGAAAGAATACGCGCAGTTGACACACGACAAGCTGCGTGAGCTGGGTATTGATGACCGGGCTTTGGGTAAATTACTCAGGCTGGCGGAGCCTTGATGCGCACAGTATTTGAGTCGTCTTGGCACCAGAATAATGCTTTTGGGGTTAGACGCAGATGCTTTGATTAGTCCATGTCGGGCAAAGCATCTGTGAGAGGGTGAAAAACCCGGTCATAGGTACAGGTTTTGTGCAATCAAGTCGCAATCCTTATACTTCAAACATGTCTGACCCTACCCGCTCATCCTCATCCATCGCCGACCTGCGCAAAAGCTATGAGCGCGCCGAGCTGGACGAAAAAGCCTCACAGGCTGACCCTTTTTTGCAATTTGACCAGTGGCTTATAGAGGCGATTGCGTCAAAAGTGCCTGAACCCAACGCCATGACGGTGGCCACCGTTGGTCAGAACCTGCGCCCGTCCACCCGTGTGGTGCTCATCAAGGGTTTCGATGAACGCGGTATTGTCTGGTACACGAACTATGACAGCCGCAAAGGCCAGCAACTGGCTGGCAACCCGTACGCTGCGCTGCAGTTCCACTGGGTAGAGCTTGAGCGCACGGTGCGCATTGAAGGTGTGGTGGAAAAAGTGTCTGCACAAGAAAGCGACACCTACTTTGCCTCCCGGCCGTTGGACTCCCGCATCGGTGCCTGGGCCAGCCCGCAAAGCGAGGTCATCAGCGGGCGCGGCGTACTGGTTGCCAATGCCGCGAAGTACGGGGCCAAATTTTTGCTTCAACCGCCACGCCCACCGCACTGGGGCGGCTACCGCCTCAAGCCTGATTATTGGGAATTCTGGCAGGGCCGCAAAAGCCGTCTGCACGACCGTTTGCGCTACACCCTGCAGGATGACTCAGGCTGGCTGCGAGAGCGCCTGGCACCATAGGCCACGGAGTCAGCCTGGCCGTGAACTTCGCCCGCACAGCGTGGTGCAGTCTATGGCGACTTGCCCCGTGCTCAATTTATGGCTTGGGTACGACCACAATGGTACTGCCACCACTGCCGGTAGAACCTGTTCTGCCCGTGGCGCCCGTGTTTCCGGTGTTCCCCTGCATACCGGTGTCTCCGGTAGCCCCGGTATAGCCGGTATTGCCAGTATTGCCTTGATTTCCGGTGGCGCCGGTAGCACCGGTGTAGCCCGTATTGCCTTGATTGCCAGTAGCACCGGTAGCGCCCGTATAGCCGGTACGTCCTGTGCTGCCGGTCTCACCCTGGGCACCGGTATAACCCGTGTTGCCGGTGTTGCCTTGCGGCCCCATCGGTCCAGTGCAGGCACCTAGACCCAAAAGTGCAGTCAGCAAAAGCGAAGTGGTTAAAAATTTCATGTCGGTACCTTTTGGGTTGGCCGGTCAACACAAATGTGATTGACTCGGTAAACCCCATAGGAACACTTTTACCGAAGATGCTCTACGGTCTATTGGCGCGCCTACCAGTAGGACAGCAAGACGTATCAGACGGGCTGCAAGCTGGCCGTCTGATATGCCGTGCGTTCTTCATGGATGAGATCAATCGCTGAGTCGGGCCGGAATACCCAGGCTGTTTTTCTCAAACTGGTGTGACAATGCCATGACCATGTCACACAGGACTTCATCGTTCATAACATGTGCCTTGGCCAGCTGGCGCAGCGTGTAGCCAGCGTCTTTGCGCAACCTGACACAGCTAATCGCCATGCCATGCGTTGCCATTCGTTCAGCAAAGTCCTGCAGCTGATCTTTTGACCAGATGTCATGATCTTCAAAAGGCATCGTCGAGTCCGGCGCACCTGGTTGAAATACACCGAAGTTAACGGGAAGAATCTGTGACTGCATGACAAGCTCCTGGTTAGACCTAGGGTGCAGCTTAAGTCTTCATGGCTTGCCGGAATTGCATTAAAAGACGGCAGAAACAGGCTTATCTCTGAAATTCCGGCCAAGACGCAACCAAGCAACGCGCGACCCGCTAATGCGCAGCCAGCATGGCGCTGACGGCTGCAATCACCTCGGGTGGAGCCTGTACCATCTCGATCAGCACGCCCTCACCCGCTATCGGAAACTCGTCATTGGCCTTGGGATGCATGAAGCAGATGTCAAATCCGGCAGCGCCTTTGCGGATGCCACCGGGCGCAAAGCGCACGCCCTGCGCTGTCAGCCACTCAACCGCTTTGGGCAAATCATCAATCCACAAGCCCACATGGTTGAGCGGGGTGGTGTGAACGGCTGGTTTTTTATCCATGTCCAGCGGCTGCATCAGGTCCACTTCAACCTTGAACGGGCCGCTGCCGATGGCGCAAATGTCTTCATCGACGTTTTCACGCTCACTCACGAAGTTGCCGGTCACCTCCAGCCCCAGCATATCGACCCACAACGTACGCAGGCGGTCTTTGCTGGGCGCACCAATGGCGATTTGCTGGATGCCCAACACTTTGAAGGGCCGTGTCATGCGGTACCCCGATCGCGCCTGCCCACGACGTAACTGGCCCCAAGCGGTCCGGCTTTTTCCTGGTGAACGGTGCCAGCGGGCAGCTGAAAAATATCACCCGCCTTGTAGCTGCAGACGTCATCACCCACCGTGATGAAAAATTCACCTGCAGTCACCAGCGCGCAGGCATCGAACGGATGCTGGTGATCGCCCATGCTGAAATCCGCCACCCGGTCAAGCTGCACGGTGGGGCTGTAGCCTTCAGCCAGTACGCTGGCTTCAAATTCTTGTGGAGTCATGATCTGTTCGTTCTTTTTTACGATTGGCAGAGTGCTATTTTGAGACTGGTTTGGCCTGATAGACCACACCGGGTTTACCCGCCAGATCAGCGTCCTGGGTGTAAAGCCGTGCTTCATGCACCTGAGCGGTTTGCCAGATGATGGCATCGGCCAAGCCAAGGCGGTACTTCGCTGCTGCAATGCTGGCCAACAACATCCCGTTGGCATCCAGCGACACGGCTTTTCCCTGCTGCATGAAATCAAATGCCCGCATGGCAGCGGCCTCGTCAAACAGCACCAACATACGCCTGCAAACCTCAAAAACAACGATATCTGGAACGATCAGGTTTTCAGTATCTTGCAACGGACTCCGAAAGAACTCTTTGTTGCTGCCCGCTGCAAAAAATTCCAGCCATCCGCATGAATCTACCAAATTCATGTGAAGTCCGGGCTATTCAAGTCTTCTGGGTCGTTTGGCACAGAGGTGTCCATGCCTGGAAACATACCGCACGCGGCACTCATTGGCAGCTCTGGAACCACCTCAATGCGGCCGCCTACTGCACGCACCTGCATCTTTTGACCGGGCGACAAGTTAAACAACTTACGAACGTCTTTTGGTATAACTATTTGAAATTTTGGAGAAAGAGCTACTGATGTCATATTAAACTTAAAAGTTAAATAATTTAATAATCGTACAACTTTTTAGACGTTCAGGCAAACTCCACAATCGGCTGGTCAACCGTAAGCGACTCCCCCTTGGCAGCCAGCACCTTGCCCACCACGCCATCAGCCACCGCAAACAGCACGTTCTCCATTTTCATGGCTTCAATCACCGCAATGCGCTCACCGGCCTGCACTTTCTGGCCGACGCGCACGGCCACATCCACCAGCAAGCCGGGCATGGGCGAGAGCACATAGCGGCTCATGTCGGGCGGTGCCTTGAAGGGCATCAACGCGTGCAGCGCAGCGGCCCGGGGCGACAACACCAAAGCGTCCAGCCGCGTACCGTTATGGATGATGCGAATCGCCAGCGGGTTTTTACCCACACCACGCTCGACCTGTGCCGCAAACGGTTGGCCATTGACCGTGCCGCGAATGCGCGCCCCACCCAAATGCCATCCGCTACATATTTCATAGCTGCCAGCGCCCGATTTGATTAGGCTGGAGCCTGATTCGATGTCATATTTGCTCACGACAACCGGGTGGGTGCTGTTATCACCTGCTGCCCCCAGTCCCAGCACCACAAATGCCTCGCCCACCGTCAGGCTGTGGCCCGGCAGCTGTCCGCTGATGCCCGCCGCGCGGCCCAGCATGCGGCGGTTCACGTAAGCCGCGAGAGCGACCAGAAAGTCAGGGTCAGCGTGCGGCACGTCTTCAGCCTTGAAGCCTTGCGCGTAGTTTTCAGCAATAAAACCGGTGTTGAAGTCACCCGCCACAAACTTTAGATGCGCCAGCAGCGCCGCCTGAAACGGGATGTTGCTGCTGACCCCACGAATCACAAAGCCATTGAGCGCCTCGCGCATTTTGGCAATCGCGTCGAGCCGGTCTTTGCCATGCACGATGAGCTTGGCAATCATGGAGTCATAAAACATCGGAATCTCGCCACCGTCCTGCACGCCGGTATCGACCCGCACGCCGTACAGGTGCGCCGGGTCTGCTGCGAACATCGTTTCTTTAGGTGGCTGAAAGCGCACAAGGCGGCCCGTGCTCGGCAGAAAGCCACGAAACGGGTCTTCAGCGTTGATGCGGCATTCCATCGCCCAGCCATTGCGCTGCACGTCTTTTTGTTCGAGCGGCAGCTTTTCACCTGCAGCCACACGAATCATCAGCTCGACCAGGTCCAGCCCGGTGATGCATTCGGTCACGGGGTGCTCGACCTGCAGCCGGGTGTTCATTTCAAGAAAGTAAAAGCTCTGGTCTTTGCCCACCACAAACTCAACCGTTCCCGCGCTCTGGTAATTCACGGCTTTGGCGAGTTGTACCGCCTGCTCGCCCATCGCTTGGCGCGTAGCGTCGGTGATGAAAGGCGACGGCGCTTCTTCAATCACCTTCTGGTGACGGCGCTGGATCGAGCACTCGCGCTCGTTGAGGTAAACCACATGGCCGTGACTGTCGCCGATCAGCTGGATTTCAATATGGCGGGGCTCTTCAACAAACTTTTCAATGAACACGCGGTCATCACCAAAACTGTTCAATGCCTCATTGCGGCAACTGGTGAAGCCTTCAAACGCTTCCTTGTCATTGAAAGCCACCCGCAAGCCCTTGCCGCCACCGCCCGCGCTGGCCTTGATCATCACCGGGTAGCCAATGCTCTGGGCAATTTCAACCGCTTTTTCAGCCGTTTCAATCGCGTCGTTCACGCCGGGGATGCAGTTGACCCCCGCCGCACCCGCCAGCTTTTTCGATTCAATTTTGTCGCCCATGGCGGCAATGGAGTAGTGCTTGGGGCCAATAAAAATGATGCCTTCTTCTTCTACCCGCTTGGCAAAACCTGCGTTCTCGCTGAGAAACCCGTAACCTGGGTGGACCGCTTCAGCACCCGTCTGCTTGCAGGCTGCGATGATTTTTTCAGCCTGCAGGTAACTGTCCCGGCTGGGTGCCGGGCCGATGTTGACGGCTTCATCCGCGAGTTCTACATGGCGCGCATCCTTGTCAGCGTCAGAGTAAACCGCCACCGTTTTGATACCCATTTTTCGGGCAGTCAGGATGACGCGGCAGGCGATTTCGCCGCGGTTGGCGATTAATATTTTTTCAAACATAATTTTTCGATTAAATAAGGGTGGACAACATTAATTCAACTCTAGATAGTTCAGAGACAACTTGCGCCGAAGCTTCTGTAGGTGAAAGCTTTTCTATCCGACTGATACGCACCCATTGGGCAGTTTTAGGAGCCGCGTTTAGATTTGGATCTCTTAATTCTTCAACGACTTTACGTAGTTGCGGTTCGTAGTCAGGGAGAATTTCGCTCAATACCGCTCCGGCAGAAACGACATAGACTCCTTTGAAGTCACGTCCACACCACGCACTGATGCGTGGACCCCAGAATTCTTCTGGACTAGCATCAAAGCGAGCCCATTCTTTCAAGCGGAAAAACACCTGAGTTGAACTCAGACTAATTTCTAAACGTTCCCCAAACCTATCCTTTGCCACTTTCACGATTTCCGAGTGATGTGACTGCGCAATGACGTTATTCCATAGTACCCAATGCTGATGATATTCAATCAGTAAGGGCTCGGTAATAGAGACTGACGTTTCTTCAAGACGCGCATTCCAAGATTCTCCTGAAAATTTCCGAAATATGTTGAGCACCTCAGAGTGTCGAATAATAATACTCTGCATCAAACGATCTTTTTCTGCCTCAAGTTCAACTGAAGTAGCGCTATTTTGATTCAAATAATCTCTTACCTGTTCAAGAGCCTCGAGTGCTCTATCACTTAATAAGCCAGATTTTTGCTGTCCAGATATCAGAGTAATTAACCACTGGTAATTTAATGGCACCCAGCTGTCATCATCTACCTCATTCTCTTCATTTGAGTCAAGATAAACAAGTACATGCCGGAAGTCAGGGAATTTTTTTTGAATTCCTTTTCTATATGCTTCCAGTTGTCTTGAATGAACTGAACTTCCAAATTTATTTTCTATAGCGATTACCAGCTTGTTTGGTCGTGAGATTAATACGATATCAATACACCGCCTGCCGCGACCTTCTATATTACTTTGAATCTCATATTCAGTCTCGACTAATAAGTCTCTAAATGAACACTGCAATACCTCTCTAGGTGTAGGTACAGATATTTGTAATTCTTCACTATGATTTTTGCGCCAGACATTAAGCAATAGTTCCCTTACCGCTTGATCTCCTAATCCGTGCCCCTCGTGCGGTCTAAATAGCCATGCGAGAAATGCAGAAACTCTCGTTTCAGATAGGTCGGTGATAAACAGAAGTCGCTGCTCCCGCTGAAGTTCTACTAATGCCAGGTAGTCTGGATCGCTTAGGAAGAGGTCAATTTGAAGTCGATTTATCACTACTTTTTCCTTGGACTCGGTTTTCTGACTCACAGCGGAATATTCCCATGCTTGCGCCAAGGGTTCTCCAGCTTCTTGTCCCGCAGCATCACCAGCGAACGGCAAATCCGCTTGCGCGTCTCATGCGGCAAGATGACGTCGTCAATAAAACCCCTTGCTCCCGCCACAAACGGGTTGGCAAAGCGCTCTTTGTATTCCGCCTCGCGTGCGGCCAGCTTCACGGGATCACCTTTGTCTTCGCGGAAGATGATTTCGACCGCGCCTTTGGCACCCATCACCGCAATCTCCGCATTTGGCCAGGCAAAGTTGACATCGCCGCGCAGGTGTTTGGAGGCCATCACGTCATACGCGCCGCCGTAGGCCTTGCGGGTAATCACAGTGATTTTTGGCACGGTGCATTCGGCATAGGCGTAAAGCAGCTTGGCACCGTGTTTGATGATGCCGCCGTACTCTTGGGATGTGCCAGGCATGAAGCCGGGCACATCGACAAAGGTGATGACCGGGATGTTGAAGCAATCGCAAAAGCGCACAACGCGCGCTGCCTTGATGGAGCTTTTGATGTCCAGGCAACCGGCCAGCACCAGCGGCTGGTTGGCCACGATGCCGACCGTCTGGCCTTCCATGCGGGCAAAACCGATGATGATATTTTTGGCGTACTCGGGCTGGATCTCAAAAAAGTCACCGTCATCGACCGTTTTGACAATCAACTCTTTCATGTCGTACGGCTTGTTGGCATTCTCGGGCACCAGCGTGTCCAGGCTCAGGTCCATGCGGGTGGCGGGGTCGGCGCTGGGGCGAACGGGCGCTTTTTCGCGGTTGTTCAGCGGCAGGTAGTTGTACAGGCGGCGCAGCATCAACAGCGCTTCCACATCGTTTTCAAACGCCAGGTCGGCCACGCCGCTTTTGGTGGTGTGGGTGATGGCCCCGCCCAGCTCCTCAGCCGTCACGCTTTCATGCGTTACGGTTTTGACGACCTCGGGGCCAGTCACAAACATGTAGCTGGAGTCCTTGACCATGAAGATAAAGTCCGTCATGGCCGGGCTGTACACCGCGCCGCCTGCGCTTGGCCCCATGATCATGCTGATTTGCGGAATCACGCCACTGGCCATCACATTGCGCTGGAACACGTCGGCATAACCGCCCAGTGAAGCCACACCTTCCTGGATGCGTGCGCCGCCTGAGTCGTTCAGGCCAATGACCGGCGCGCCCACTTTCATGGCCTGGTCCATGACCTTGCAGATTTTCTCGGCATGCGCCTCACTGAGCGCCCCGCCAAACACTGTGAAGTCCTGACTGAAGACAAACACCAGACGGCCATTGATCATGCCGTAGCCGGTAACCACGCCGTCACCGGGCGGGCGGTTATCGGCCATGCCAAAGTCGTTGCAGCGGTGCTCGACAAACATGTCCCACTCTTCAAACGTGCCTTCGTCCAGCAGCACCTCCAGCCGCTCACGCGCTGTGAGCTTGCCTTTGCCGTGCTGCGCGTCGATGCGCTTTTGGCCGCCGCCCAGTCGGGCAGCTGCGCGTTTTTGTTCGAGTTTTTCAAGGTTGTCTTGCATGGATGGCTTTCTGTGCTGTTCCGTTTGAATACGCTATTTATTTGATAGCTGCTGGTGCACTGTTTGATTGCGCCAGCAGCAGATTTCGTGCTGCAGTCGAGGCGGGGAGCTGCCCACTGGCTACCTGGGCTGTCAGGGCTGGCAGCAAGGCACTGACTGCCGGATGTTGCCTGAAAGCCTGCTTCAGCCCGGCGTCAATGCGCTCCCACATCCATGCCAGGGATTGCTGCTGGCGGCGGCTGGCAAATTTGCCGTTGGCGGTTTGTCGCGCCCTGAAGTCGAGCACCTCTGCCCAGAACGGCGCGATGCCCTCGCCCTTCAAGGCGCTGAGCTGAATGGCTTTGGGATGCCAGTTGCTTTCCACATAGCCGCTGAACATGCCCAGCAACTGCATCGCCGAAGTGATTTGCAGTTGCGCGCGCTGGGCAGCCATCGCGTCAATGTCCGCCTTGTTGATGACCACCAGGTCGGCCAACTCCATCACGCCTTTTTTGATCGCCTGCAAGTCGTCGCCCGCGTTGGGCAGTTGCATCAGCACGAACATGTCGGTCATGTTGGCCACAGCGGTTTCAGACTGGCCGACACCGACGGTTTCAACAATCACCACGTCGTAGCCAGCGGCTTCACAGACCAGCATGGCTTCACGCGTTTTTTCAGCCACACCGCCCAGAGTGCCGCTGCTGGGGCTGGGGCGAATGTAGGCTTTTTCATGGACCGAAAGCATTTCCATGCGGGTTTTGTCACCCAGGATGGAGCCGCCCGAAACGGTCGATGATGGGTCAATCGTCAGCACGGCAACCCGCATCCCTTGCTTGATCAGGTACAGACCCAGCACTTCAATAAAGGTGGATTTGCCGACGCCGGGTACGCCGCTGATGCCCAGACGGAAGGCTTTGCCGGTGTGGGGCAACAGAGCGGTCAGCAGCTCGTCGCCCTGCGCGCGGTGGTCGGCGCGGGTGGATTCGAGCAGGGTAATGGCTTTGGCGATGGCGCGGCGCTGGACATGCCCCTCTCCTTCAAGAATTTTGGCTGTCCAGTCGAGTTCGCTCGTTGCCCTTACTCCCAGCCGTTCGGGCTGAGCCTGTCGAAGCCGCTCATCGTTTCCAGACCCTTCGACAAGCTCAGGGCGAACGGGTTCGGTTTTTGACTTGGCCAGTTCCTGAATACGATTCCAGTCCCCGGCAATCAAGGCCTCCTTCTTGGCGCGCGACCAACCCTTGATTTGCTGCTCAAACGCAAGGGCACCTTCGCGGGTTTCGAATTCGCCTTGCCATAAAAGCTCTACAGGTTTGCGGGCTGAGGTATAGCCAATTTCACCCGAAAAATGTTGCTGCATACGGGCCTCAATGTTGTCAGTCTGGCCGCAGTAATAGGACGAGTCAGCACAGCCCAGCAGGTAAACGTAAAAAGGTCTCATCGTTTGACTTGCTTCCAGTCCCTCGGATCGGTGATGAATTTTTCATGATGCAACCGCTTCAACTCAGAAAGAAATTCAGTTGCTTGCCCGTCAGTGCGCATTGCAACTTCAGCCCAAGCCCGTTCAAATGCTGGCAATGAGAAGTTAAATTTCATACCTAGACGCCAACTGTTCCAGGTGATCAAGCCAATTCGATTTCGTTTTCGCAAAATTATCTGAGTGTTGGTCAAGTCAAAGTAACGGAAAAAATCATCAAATGTGTCCCGGTATTGATCTGCGTCCAAGTCGGAATCCAGCAATGCTTTGGTCGGAATTTTCGCCACCAGATCACGATATTCCTTCTCCAAAGCATCTTCAAATGTTAATTGAGTGATCTTTTTTGTGAGGCTTAATTGCCACCACACCAAAAGTAAACCCAAGACACTGATGACTGCCGCAATTGCAGAAATCCACTCGGGCGATTTATCCTGAAAAGATTTTATAAACCAGGTAGCAACGTTATCTATCACCAAGATTCCTCGACAAGGCTTCGACAAGCTCAGCCTGAACGGTGGTATTGAAACTGAAAGAGCGCTCTATCAATTCCAGGTATCGCAAATATGTTGCAGCGCATCTTTGCCACTGCGACATTCGGACAGCGGGATTTGCCATCACACCCAGTTCTCCAGCTTCAAACCTTGAACGCGCTCGAACTCGCGGGTGTTGTTGGTGACCAGCGTCAAGTCAAGATCAAGCGCGTGACTGGCTATCAACAAATCCATGGCGCTGATCAACTTGCCCACCTCTTTAAGCTGTTTACGTATGCGGGCGTAGTGCCAGATGGCGCTTGGCTCCCAAGGCAACACGGTCACCGTCTGCAAAAACTGCTTCAAGGCGGTGCGATTGGCCTGGCGAGCACTGTTTTCGGCACCAAACGCCAGTTCGGCAGCGACAACGGCCGAAATACCCAGGTTTTGCGGCCCGTGCTCGCGAAATTTTTCAAGAACAGTGCGGTGGGTGCCGTTCAAGGCATAAATGCAGATGTTGGAATCCAGAAGGTACTTCATTTATCTGCATTACCGTCTGTAGCGTCCAGGTCCGGTACGTTTATGGCCTCAATCTCGCGGGGCAGGCTGTTGTCTCGCTCAATTTCTTCCATGCCCTCAAATGAAGCCAGGATTTTTTCCATGTTCGCCCACCACTCGTCCTTGCTCTGAATTTTGGGACGCAACACCACGGCATCACCCTGTCGCTCAATGGTGACTTCTTTGGTGCTGAAACGAAACTCTTTTGGCAGGCGTACGGCCTGACTTCGACCTGTGGTAAAGACCTTGGCAGTACCCAACACAGGTACAGGGGAAGTCGAAGGGACAGTGTTCATGGAGAACTCCAGTTATTTGGTATATACCGATGGTATATATCTATACTGAATCTGGCAAATCAGCCTTTTCAGAAATCGCTTTCTTAATCTGCTCCAGCACATCCTTGGCACTGGCCGGTATCGGCGTGCCCGGCCCATAAATCCCTTTGACACCCGCCTCATACAACATCTCATAGTCCTGACGCGGAATCACACCACCCACAAACACAATGATGTCTTCAGCGCCCTGCTTCTTGAGTTCCGCAATGATGGCGGGCACCAGCGTTTTGTGACCTGCAGCCAAGGTTGAAACTCCGACAGCATGCACGTCGTTTTCGATCGCCTGGCGGGCACATTCTTCGGGGGTTTGAAACAGCGGCCCCATGTCCACGTCAAAGCCCAGGTCAGCAAACGCGGTGGCCACCACTTTGGCGCCCCGGTCGTGGCCGTCCTGGCCCAGCTTTGAGATCATCACGCGGGGACGGCGGCCTTCGGTTTCGGCAAAGGCGTTGATCTCGGTTTTGAGCTGTTCCCAGCCCTCGGCTGAGTCGTAAGCGGCGGCGTACACGCCCGTTACTTTTTGCGTGTCGGCACGGTGGCGGCCATAAACCGCCTCCAGTGCATCGCTGATTTCACCGACGGTGGCGCGCAAACGCACTGCCTGAATGGATAAATCCAGCAGGTTGCCGGAATTGTTCTCTGCTGCAAAAGTAATAGCAGCCAGCGCTTGATTTACCTGCCCTGCATCACGTTTTGACCTGATGTCCTTGAGCCGGGCAATTTGACTGTCACGCACCGCCACGTTGTCAATGTCACGAGCGTCAATCGCGTCTTCAGTCTTGAGCTTGTATTTGTTGACACCCACAATCACGTCTTTACCGCTGTCGATGCGTGCCTGCTTTTCAGCCGCTGCGGCTTCAATCTTGAGCTTGGCCCAGCCGCTGTCCACCGCCTTGACCATGCCGCCCATGCCTTCGACTTCTTCAATGATCGCCCATGCAGCATCGGCCATGTCTTGCGTGAGTTTTTCCATCATGTAGCTGCCCGCCCAGGGGTCGATCACGCTGGTGATGTGGGTTTCTTCCTGAAGGATGAGCTGGGTGTTGCGGGCAATGCGGGATGAGAACTCGGTGGGCAGGGCAATCGCTTCGTCAAAACTGTTGGTGTGCAGGCTTTGGGTGCCGCCAAATATGGCGGCCATCGCTTCAATCGTGGTGCGCACCACGTTGTTGTAGGGGTCCTGCTCGGTCAGGCTCCAGCCGCTGGTCTGGCTGTGGGTGCGCAGCATCAGGCTTTTTGGGGACTTGGCGTCAAAGCCTTTCATGATGCGGCACCACAGCAGGCGGGCCGCTCGCATTTTGGCCACTTCAAGATAGAAATTCATGCCCACGGCCCAGAAAAAGCTCAGGCGTGGCGCAAAGTCATCCACATCCAGTCCCTTGGCCAGTGCGGTGCGCACATATTCCTGGCCGTCTGCCAGCGTGAAGGCCAGCTCCAGCGACTGGTTGGCCCCGGCTTCCTGCATGTGGTAGCCCGAAATCGAGATGGAATTGAACTTCGGCATGTTTTTGGCCGTGTATTCAATGATGTCGCCAATGATGCGCATGCTGGGTGTGGGCGGGTAGATGTAGGTGTTGCGCACCATGAACTCTTTGAGCACATCGTTTTGAATCGTGCCGCTGAGTTGTGCCTGGCGCACGCCCTGCTCTTCCGCTGCCACGACATAACCGGCCAGCACCGGCAGCACTGCGCCGTTCATGGTCATGGAGACACTGACTTTGTCCAAGGGAATCTGGTCGAACAAAATTTTCATGTCTTCGACCGAATCAATTGCCACACCAGCTTTGCCCACGTCGCCAGTCACGCGGGGGTGGTCGCTGTCGTAGCCCCGGTGTGTGGCCAGGTCAAACGCCACCGACACGCCCTGCCCGCCTGCGGCCAGTGCCTTGCGGTAGAACGCATTGGATTCTTCCGCCGTTGAAAACCCGGCATATTGGCGAATCGTCCAGGGCCGTACCGCGTACATCGTGGCCTGCGGGCCGCGAATAAACGGCTCAAAACCAGGCAGGGTGTTGGTGTACGGCAGGTCTTTGGTGTCTTCTGCCGTGTACAGCGGCTTGACGGTGATGCCGTCTGGCGTTTTCCAGTTGAGTGCAGTCACATCGCCACCGGGGGCAGATTTGACGGCGGTTTTTTCCCAATCGGCAAGGCTTGAAGGTTTGAATGGCGTGCTCATAGCCACATCTTATCAAATTTCAAGATTTGTAATTATAAATTTAGAATTCAGTTTCATGTAAACTTTGGTCAGTTATGAATGCACCCACCCTGCCCCAAAACCTCAAGCAGCGCGCCCTGTATGAAGAAGTGGCCGAGCTGCTGCGCCAACGCATCTTCAGCCGTGAACTGTCGCCGGGCAGCTGGATTGACGAGCTCAAGCTGGCTGAGGAATACGGCATCAGCCGCACGCCGCTGCGTGAAGCGCTCAAGGTGCTGGCTACAGAGGGCTTGGTGACGATGAAGGTACGGCGCGGTGCGTATGTCACTGAAGTCAATGAAAAAGACCTGACCGACGTATACCACCTGCTCAGTTTGCTGGAGTCAGATGCCGCCAGCGTGGTCGCCCTGCTGGCCACCGATGGGCAGTTGAAAGAACTGCAAGCCCTGCACGACAGCCTGGAAAAAGCGGTTAAAAACCGCGAGCGCTTTTTTGAAATCAACGAAGCCTTTCACATGCGCCTGCTGGAGATTGCCAACAACCGCTGGCGTGACCAGATGGTGGCTGACCTGCGCAAGGTGATGAAGCTGAACCGCCACAACTCGCTGCTCAAGTCGGGCCGCATTGAAGAGTCATTAAGCGAGCACAGCGCCATCATGCAGGCGCTGGCAGAGCGCGATGCCCCTCTGGCAGCGCAGCGCATGCGGGAACATTTTGCCAACGGTCTGGAGGCTGCTGCCTGAGGGCAAGCAACAGACTTGAGTGCGGCGTAAACGAGTCCGCATCAAGCCGTAAAGCTGTGTAAAGGTGCCAACCCAAACAATGCGCTGGACGTTGGACAGGGGCAAGATACGCTGGCTGACTGACAGACCGGTCAGTCAGCTGCTCAAGGAGACCCCGATGCCCGCCTGCCGTTTGAACACCGCCCATAACCCACACCTGACAGCTCCTTTTCACGTCTGCATGGCGATATTGGCGGCAGCAGCGCTTATGGTCAGTGTGCCTGCAAGCGCCCAGTCACCCAACGAGGGGTTGACTGCCTGGCGCGCCACGTCACGTCTGGGTTACGGGCCCAGCCCGGCCACCGCCCAGGCCGCGCAAGGTGACCCAAAAAGCTGGGCATTGCAGCAAATTGACGCCGCCTATGCCGCCAGCCGCCAGGCACCCATTATTCCAGCAGACTTGGCGCGGTTTAACGAGCCTGTCAACGACATCGCCCGTGACTTTCAAGCAGAACGGGAATCCAGGCGCGTGGCACGGGCAACCGCTGCACCCGCTATTTCCGCTTCATCGGGTATGGCCACCATGGCACCAGCCCAAGCCGCATTGCCCGCCGAGGCAGGCTTTAGCCGCGAGATGCAGCAAACCGCCGCCGCCTGGCGCGTGATGGCCTGCAGCGACCCAGACATGGAAAACCCGCTGTTGGCGCGCATGACCGAGTTCTGGTTTAACCACCTCAACGTGTTTACAGGCAAAGGCGCGGTACGTCCGTTTGTGGGCAACTACATGGTCAATGTGATTCGGGCCAATGCGTTGGGAAAGTTTGAAGACCTGCTGCTGGCCAGCGCACGCCACCCGGCCATGCTGCTTTACCTTGACCAGGCACAAAGCAATGTGCGCGGCATCAATGAAAACTACGCCCGTGAGCTGATGGAGTTGCACACACTGGGTGTCAACTCTGGCTACACCCAGAACGATGTGCATGAGCTGGCGCGCATTCTGACTGGCTGGACGGTTGCGCTGCCCCGGGGTGAAGGCTTTGTATTTGCCCCACGCCTGCATGACAACGGCGACAAAATGCTGCTGGGCCGCACGTTCAAGTCAGGTGGTGTTCAGGAAGGTGAAGACGCCATTCGCATGCTGGCCCGCCAGCCCGCCACCGCTCAGCGCATTGCCCGGCGACTGGCCACCACCTTTGTGGCCGACAAACCCTCGCAGGCGCTGGTTGACCAGCTGGCCGCAACGTTTACGGCCACGCAGGGCGATATTCGCGCAGTGATGAAGGCGCTGGTGAATTCCCCCGATTTCTGGCGCGCCGACAACACGCTGTTCAAAACCCCGCTGGACTTTGCCTGTTCAGCCCTCACCGCAGGCGGCGGGGCCAAAGAACGCCGCGACATTGCCTTGAGCCTGGGCTTTCTCGCGCAGGCGGGCCAGCCCATGCACGGCTGGCAAACACCCGATGGCTATAAAACCGACGCCGCCACCTGGCTCGCCCCAGAGGCCCTGACACGCCGCGCAGACTACGCCATCACACTGGGTACGCGTATGCAGGAGCCGACCTATCTGCAGCCCTTTTTAAGTGCCGCCAGCCGCGAACGCATTGCCCGCGAAGCCCCTGGTGTGCGGTCGGGCCTGATGCTGGCCAGCCCTGATTTCATGAACAAATAGCGCACCGGAGCACTGACCCATGCCAACCATTGACAACGCACACAGTTTTTCACGCCGCCAGCTGCTGCAAGCCTTGGGCAGCGGTCTGGCACTGAGCGCCTCCTGCATGCCCGGTGTCTGGGCGCAGGCCGCACCACCGGGGGCCAGGCGACTCGGCCAGGGGCGGCTGGTGGTGGTTTTTTTGCGCGGAGCGTACGACGGTTTGTCAGCCTTTGTGCCGTATGCCGATGCTGACTATTACGCCCTGCGGCCCAACATTGCGGTTACCGCGCCCGACGGCAGCGCGCAGACGGCGATCAAGCTTGACAACACCTTTGCCCTGCACCCGGCGCTGGCACCGCTGATGCCGCTGTGGCAACAGGGCGTACTGAGCTTTATTCCGGCTGTCGGCTTGCCGACGCCAAACCGATCTCACTTTGACGCGCAGTACCAGATGGAGATCGCGCAAAGCGGCAAAACCAGCGCCACATCGGGCTGGCTCAACAAGCTGGCTGCGCTCGACGCCAGCCCTGCCGCCATGGGGGTGGGTGAGGCCAACCCGGCTATTTTGTCGGGCGATTCAGTAGTCAAACTGATCCCACGCGGTCAAGCCGCCGAGCGCACCGGCGTGCTAGCCAACGACAAAACCCGGCAGGCCCTGATGGACCTGTACGCTGGCAACGACAAGGTCAGCGAAGCCTTTCGGCAGGGCGCGGGCAGCCGCATGCGAAGCGCACAAGAGCTGACGACCGAAAAAATGGGCGCCGACGAGCGCCGAAGCACAGCCCAACGTGAAAACACCCGCGCCGCAGAAAAAACCATGGACCGCCAGCTTGACCGCGACGGCACCCCGGCCAACACCCAGGCCCAAAACGCACAAATGCTAGCGGCCAGCAACGGGGCTGCAGACCCGGTCGGCCTGCAGCTCGACGCACAGCACCTGGGTACCCTGATGCGCAGTGACCGCAGCCTGGCCATTGGCTTTTTATCGGCTGGGGGCTGGGATACCCACGCCAACCAGGGCAATGCCACCGGCCAGCTGGCCAACAACCTGGGCAACCTGGGCCGCGCGATTGCCCAGCTGCGGCAAGATTTTTCAGAGCCTGGCGACGTGGTGATTGTGATGAGCGAGTTTGGCCGCACCAGTGCTGAAAACGGCACGCGCGGCACCGACCACGGCTTTGGCAATGCGCTGTGGCTCATTGGCAACCAGGTCAACGGCGGGCGCTGGCATGGCCAGTGGACCGGTCTGGCGCGCGGCAACCTCAACGAGGCACGCGATCTGCCTGCGCACCACGACTACCGGGCCGTGCTGGCGCAGGTGCTGCGCGGCACTTTCGGCCTGCCGGATTCGGCCATGGCCACCGTGTTGCCAGACACCCGGTGGGACACCCGGCTGGATGGGCTGCTGCGTAAAACCTGATGTGGGGCGAGTCATTCAACGCAGAGGCGCAGAGAACGTGGAGAACGTGGAGAACGTGGAGAACGTGGAGAACGTGGAGAACGCAGGGTCGCGCAGAGAGGGCAGACATTTTGATGCCGTGAAACTGGCCCGGCTCAGTGTTAACCCGCTCCAGACTGCACCAGCGGTGGAGTAATATATTGCCACAAAAAAGAATGGTCGTTCTTTTTTTGATGGCAGCTATCCGGCACCATCACCTGGCATCAGACCGGGGTTCAACAACCAAACAGGAGTCTGTTCAATGAAGTCGATTAAATAAGTACTCTGCGCGCTTGGCGCAGCCTTGGCCCTGGCGGGTTGCGGCGGCGGCGATAGCAGCAGCAGCTCGCCCAACATCAGCCTGCGGGTCAACAATGTCAAGGTCGTGGGCGACAGCATCGCTGACAGCGGCACGTTTGGCTTCAAATTTTCCATGCAGGGCAGTGCCACAGAACCGATGCTGATCTGGACAGAACGCATTGCTGCGGCATACGGCGCGCCCACACTGTGCCCCCGCTACGTGGCCGCCAGCGCCACCACGGTCGTACCCAACCCGGCAACAGCCACTTGCAACAGCTATGCGGTGGGCGGCGGACGCATCAATCTGCCCACAGCGCCGAACTCTCCTCTTTCAATCCCGCAGCAACTCAAAGACCTGGCTGCTGACAAAGCCTATGCGGGTGGTGACTTGCTGCTGGTCGATGGGGGTGGCAACGATGCAGCCGACCTCACGGGAGCGTTTTTAGGCATACCCACAGACAGAGGTGCGGCTTTCGCTGCCCTGGTTTCCACCCTGGTGCCACCTGCAACCGTCAGCGCGCAGCTGGCAACCGGCACGGCTGGCGCAGTCAATCTGGGCGGGTTGTACATGGCAGCGTTGGCCGACAAAATGGCCGATGCCGTCAAAACTTCCGCACTGGACAAGGGTGCCCCGCGCGTGCTGGTGCTGAACATGCCGGGCATCACCAACACACCGCGTTTTCTGGACACGCTTGAGCTGGTAGCCCGGGCCAATGGTGGCGGCACGGCAGGAGCCACAGCACGTGCACAGACCGATGCAGTCATCAAGGGCTGGATCGTGGCCTTCAACAGGCAGTTGAGCACCCGCTTCGCAGGCAACACAAATGTGTCGGTGGTGGACTTCTACACCTTTTTCAACGACCAGGCAGCCAATCCGGCAAAGTATGGTTTGACCAATGTCAGAACGCCTGCATGCCCTGTACAAAGCATTGGCGCTGATGGCCTGGCGGTTTACAGCGCACCAACTTGCACGACGATCTCTTTGTCAGCTACCCCGCCACCGGCAGGTGCTGCAGGTGGCGCCAACTGGTGGAGGACCTATGCGTTTTCTGACGGCTTTCACCCCACGCAATACGGCTACCAGTTGCTGGCGGATCAGGTCACCATCAGTTTGAGAGCGGCCGGCTGGCTTTGATCGGTGAGGTGCTTCAAAGGCATCTTCCTAAAGTTCTGGATGAATGAAAAGGCAGCCTTCGGGCTGCTTTTTTATGCATCAAACAGTTTTGGAGTTCTGAAAAACCGAATAATAGGAACAAACTCAAATCTATCTTCAGCACGCCATGAACACCTCTTTCAGTTACCGCCATCTGTACTATTTCTGGGTCGTTGCAAAAGAAGGCGGTATGACGCGTGCTGCAGACCGGCTGAATATGGCGGTGCAAACCGTCAGCACCCAGGTGCGCGAGCTTGAACGCTCACTGGGCTACGCGTTGCTCAAGCCAGAGGGGCGCGGCGTGACGTTAACGGAAGCTGGCGTAGCGGCGATGCGCCAGGCTGAACAAATATTCCAGCTTGGCGAGCAACTGCCCGACATCCTGCGCGAGGCGGTGGGCCAGCATGCAGTGCGGCTGGCGGTCGGCATTTCTGATGGCTTGTCAAAGCTGGCGGTCAGGCGCTTGATGCAGCCCGTGATGACTGCTCCCAACCTGCGCCTGATTTGCGACGAAGACGAGTTTGACGACCTGCTGGGCGACCTGGCACTGCACCGGCTGGATGTGGTGCTGGCAGACCGGCCCGCGCCCAACAACCCCAACCTCAAGCTCTACAGCCACTCACTGGGCGCGTCCCAACTCGCCTGGTACGCGCCGCCTTCGCTGGTTGCTGCAGCCCGTCAGGGCTTTCCGCAGTCACTGGCCACAGTCCCCGTTTTATTGCCGACAACGCACGCAGCGGTTCGCATGCGCATTGACCAGTGGTTTGACCGCATGGGCATCAAACCGCATGTGGTGGGCGAGTTTGAAGACAGCGCCTTGCTGAAAACCTTTGGCGCAGCAGGTATGGGTGTGTTTCTGGCAGCAGAGCTGGTGCATGACGACCTGAGCACCCGCTATGACGTTGAACGGGTGGGCGCCTGTGAAGGGGTTGAGGAGCATTTTTTTGCCATCGCCGCACAAAAGAAAATACTTCACCCTCTGGTGCAAAAACTGCTGAGTGGTCAAGGTCATTGAGCTGCTGCCAGGCCACCAGTTACCTGACGCGGCGGGAAAAAATCAACCCGGCGACTGAATCAGAACTTCCCTGCATTACACCGAATGACCCGGCTTGTTGGCAGCGGTGCGTTTGTCAGGGCGGGGAATCTTTTTGAATTTGATCAGGCGGTTGGTTTCAATCAGGTCTTTTTTGACCTGACGCTCGGCATCCAGCACCTGGCCGGCTGCCATCCAGAGCGCAAACTCCTGCGGTGTCTCCAGTGAGACGCGGCCCAGCGTGGCAGCGCGAAATTCGTACATCACGATCTCGGCGGCTTTTTGCAGGTTGACACGGCCTTTGGTCAATACCGCGCCACGCTTGCGACCGATTTCTTCAAGCAGTTGCTCGTCTGTGGTGTCTGCCTTGACTTCTACCTTGTAACGCGCCTGCAGCAGGGCCGGGTAGTGGGGAATCAGGTAGTCGAGCAGTTCCAGCGCCACTTCTTCTTCATTGAAGGCATTGCGGCCAATCGCGCCGCTGGCGGCCAGGTTATAGCCACTTTTGGCAGCAATGATGCGCGGCCAGAGCATGCCGGGCGTGTCCCACAGGTAAAAGCCGTCTGCCAGCACAATGCGCTGCTCGATTTTGGTGATACCGGCCTCATCGCCCGTCTTGGTGGCACGCTTGCCCGTCAGGGTGTTAATCAGCGTTGATTTGCCGACGTTGGGAATGCCGCAAATCAGCACGCGCATCGGCTTGACCATGCTGCCGCGCAGCGGTGCCAGGGCGTGGCAGGCGTCAATCAGGCGGCGTGCAGGCGCGGTCTCGCAGGCGTCCAGCTCAATAGCGCGGGTATTTGGCAAGGCGTTGTAGTGCGCCAGCCACAGCGCGGTGACCGCCGGGTCAGCCAGGTCCTGCTTGTTGAGCACCTTGAGCGCCGGTTTGGCCCCGGTCAGCTCAGCCAGCATGGGGTTGGCGCTTGAGCCGGGTAGCCGGGCATCGAGCAGCTCAATGACCACATCAATTTCCTTAATGCGCTCGCTGATGGCTTTTTTGGTCAGATACATATGACCCGGAAACCACTGAATGGCCATCTTTGGTTCTTTCTTTTGTTGGAGGGTGCGCTGGCAGCCCGGCTGAACTGATACAGCGCTGCGGGCTCATGGGCTGTGATTGCAAGCAGTATTATCGAGTTTTAGATGTTTGCGCTCTTGCGCCAGCACGACATTGTCAAATCGTACGCCATCTCATGCCCTTGCCCTCACCCCCAAAAAACCAGCTTGCTAACACCCAGAACCGCCACAAAGCGGCGCAGGCCAACAACGAGCTGCTGTTCAAAGCCGTGTTGTGCATGCTCATTGGCCTGGGCGTGCTGTTATCGCCCTACTTCATCACCTCGCCCGGCATGCAGGGCATCGTGGCCCAGTCGTCGCTGGTAGGCTGGTTTGCACTGGTGCTGGGCGTGGCGTTTGCCGGGCTATCTGTGCGGCGGCGCATGGCCACCAAAAATCGCCAGTGACGGTGCCGCGATGGCAGACAGCCCAGACCACCTGAACCACCCGGGCCCTGGTGAAACTGCGGTTGCCCGGGTACAGGCACTGCGGCAACGTGCAGACCAGGCAGGCATCACCTTGCGCACCCCGCCAGCGCCACCGACCAGTTGCTGTGGGCGTGGCTGCAATGGCTGTGTGTGGGAGGGCTACTTCAGTGCGCCGGACTACTGGTGCGGGGAAGCTGCTCAGGCAATGCTATCTATTCAATAGCGTGCTGCCCACGTATTGCGTGCCGCAGTGGGCTGTTTGACCATCAACAACACCGCATTGCCACGCTGCCACCCTCACAAGTCATTCCTGCGAATTTTCTACTCGCCAGGCCTCATGCAGGCAAAGCCCGGTGCGCAGCTACTTCGAGCCGGTCAGCCGCTACGTACTGCTGCCGATAGACCTCAAACGGCATGCTGTCGAGCGCTTCAATTTCTTTTTGCGCGGCCACTGACTGCTGGCTTAACGCCGTGTACCGGTCATGCAGGTCATCCGTGTAGGGCAAATCCTGCAGCGTGGCCTGCGTTTTGGCAGACTGGTCGCGTACAAAACTCACAAATGAGTTGTCATGGTCTTTGGCCATGGCGGCGAGCACGCGCGCTGACGGCAGTGTGCTGGCGTCGCGCAGTCCGACTTTGGCTGCCTCCAGCGCTTCGCTGTGGTGCGCGCCACCGTGCGCTGCGTCCAGTGCAGCGGCAATTGGCGCGCATCCGGCCACGATTTCAAGCCCCCAGTCGGGCAAGGCCATCTGCTCATCACCGCGTTCGAGCAGCAGGCCGGGCTCGCGCCCACGGGCGGCTGTGCGGTGCTGGTTGCGCCCGAGGGCAGCGATTTCCTGCGGTGTATCGGGCGGGCTGTCGCTGAGCAGGCAATGCAGCAAAAACACATCGAGAAAGCGCATGGTCTGGGGCGTGATGCCAACGGGAATGAAGGGGTCGAGATCCATCAGGCGCACCTCGATGTATTCCACCCCGCGCTCGCGCAGGGCGTGCAACGGGCGCTCGCCAGGAAAGATCACGCGCTTGGGGCGAATGGTGCCGTAAAACTCGTTTTCAATCTGCAGCAGGGTCGTGGCCAGCTGGTTGTAATCACCGCCTGGGTTGCGAATACCCACCGATTCATAGGCCGGGTAGGCCCGCGTGAGTGCATCCTGCAGGGAAGCGCCATAGCCTTCCAGGCTGTTGTAGCTGACGGCCAGCGAGGCCTGTGCATCGCTCTGGTAGCCCAGGCGACCCATGCGCAGCGAGGTGCCGTGCGGCATGTACATGGTGGTGTCGGTGAGCTTTTGCAGCTCGTGCTGGCGGCCCGCCACAAAGGTCGAGCACACTGCAGGCGATGCGCCAAACAGGTAGAGCAGCAAAAACGCCTGGCGGCGGAAGTTGCGGATCAGGCCAAAGTACTGCTCGCTTGTCACATCCGGGAGCGACCAGTTGTAGTGAATGCCCGAAATCGTCTGCATGCGCCGCCCGTAGCGGTAGCCCAGACCCGTGCGGTAAACGCTTTTGGCACGCCCGACATTGGACGAGCCAAAGCGTGCAACCGGAATGGTTTCATCGGTCGGCAGGCCACAAGGCATGCTGGAGACCCACAGCATGTCATCGCCGACCTCTTTCATGCTGCGGTAGGTGAACTGGTGGATCTGCGTGAGCTCATCAATGGCGGCTTGCACGCTGGCATGTGCGCCGGTGACCAGTTCGACCTGTGATTCGCTGAAATCGGTGGTGATGCTGGGATGCGTCAGGGCTGAACCCAGCGCTGCCGGGTGCGGTGTCAGCGCCAGGCCACCCGCAGGATGAGCGCGCAGACTTTCTTTTTCAATGCCGCAGCGCATGGCTTTGAAGCGTTCTGGGCTAATGGCCTTCAGGCGGTGTTGCAGACCAGTCAGTGCATTATTGGATGAGCCTTGATGGTGTTCGTTTAATGGCGGGTTCGATGAAATCATAAATGGGCTTCACGGGTTCTTTAATGGGCTGGAAGGTATCACAGGACTTGTGCTTGTGCTGACGAGCGCCTGTCTGGCACCAGCCCGCTTGTCTTGCCCTGTCAGCTATGAGCCACGTCGGATCGGCCAAAGATGCTGGTGCACTTGACTCGCATTGGGTCGTTAACGAATGTTCATAAAGTCAGTAACATATTGAATCTATTTAAATATTGACATCGGAACGATCGAGTCTGGCGCGCTTAAGTGAGGGAACCATGAAAAAATCAATCTTTACTCTTTTTGCCGGTCAATCTGGTGGGGCACAAAAAACTGGGTCGCCAGCTACGAAAGACAATCAAGCCACGATACAGGATGGCTCGGAAAATGGCGTTCGCCGTCAACTGCTGCAGATGTTGACTCGAGATCTGCTGCGCAGGCATGGCATACCGCCGCATTGGATAGACAGCCAAATGATGGTTGTCTCCAGTCGTACCCGAGGCCCGGGAATGTATTTGCGTCTTGTGATGCGTCATTGGGATGAACGCTTGATGAACCACACCAGCGCATTCCAAACCACATTGTTGAACGACATCAAGCAGTTTGAACCGAATGCTGGTCAGTGGCTGCACGGAATTTCGTGGCAACTGGAGTTTGATGATAACTGCCCCTACACCACGCTACCCAGCGGGAACTTCTGGCTGGAGCCAACAGAAAAGCCCAATCCAAGTCGGGGGCCACAACAGCCTGCACCGAACGGAGCACGGCAAGAAACCCGCGCCAGTCTTGCTGTACTGGAAAGCCAGTTTGCAGCGGGCGACCAACAAGCGAGCTCTCATACCAACACAACCTTTGGTGCTCCAGGTTACGAAAAAACGCAACCTTCACCTTTGTAGGGCAGATTACACAACCCAGCCAGCGTAGGCGAAATGCTGCAATTTCCATAACGCATAGCGTCAGATTCCTGTTTTTTTTGGTTTAGTCGTTTCTTGCTGCTGGGCGGGTCAAGCCAGTACGCGCCGCAGCCACTTCTGCAGATCGGCAATTTCTTGCGGGCAAACCGAGTGCTCCATCGGGTAGTCGTGCCAGTCCACGGTGTAACCCATCGCTTTGAGCGCATCACGCGATGCGGTGGCACGCGGCAGCATCACCACGCCGTCGCGCGTGCCATGGCCCATAAAAATGGGGGTTTGCAGGCTGGCCGGGCTGCGTTCTGCAGCCGTTTTGTCAGCGATCGGCAAATAACCAGACATGCCCACAATGCCCGCCAGCGTCTCTGTGTGGCGAAGACCAACCATGAGTGCCATCGCGCAGCCCTGTGAAAAACCGGCCACCACAATGCGGCTGGCGGGCATGCCGCGCGACTTTTCATGTTCAATCAGCGCTTCAATCGATGCCTGCGAACTTCGCAGCCCGGCCTCATCTTCACGCCGGACCAGATCGGACGTCAGGATGTCATACCAGGCGGGCATGGCCATGCCGCCGTTGATGGTGACCGGAATAACAGGGGCAAAAGGAAATAAAAAACGCACCGGACCGACAGGGGACAAATCCAGCTGCTGGGCAATCGGCACGAAATCGTTACCGTCAGCGCCCAGGCCGTGCATGATGAGGATGGTCGCCACCGGGGTATCACCGGCTTTGCCGGTTTGGGCTTCGAGGACTTGAAGGGTCATGAGCAGGTACTTTCAGGCCGCAAGGCCTTATCAAGGAATGGAAAAGCCGTTCGGCATGAGTTTAGTGGAGCCGCTCGGCCAGAAGACATCCAGCGCAGCACCACCCGCGTATTTGCCAGACAAGGCAACTTCGCTCGGCGCTCGGCGCTTGGCGCTTGGCGCTTGGCGCTATGGCGCTATGGCGCGCCACGGTACTGGCGTAACGCCTTTGAATCTGATTGAATCACGCTCAGGAGATATTTTTATGAACATTACCGGCAACCGTCGTCTGCATTTGCAATGGTTATGGGTCCAACGGCTGATGAGGCTGCGTGCCAGGGTGCTGACAATGCTGGTCGCCGTGGGTGTGTCTGGCCTGTTCATGTGGCAAGCCAACGCGCAGGCAGCAACATTCACGCCCGCCGACGAGAAAAATGTGCGCTCGGTGGTCGAAGCACAGCTGGCAGCGTTTGCCAGAGACGATGCCACCAAGGCGTTTTCATATGCAGCGCCGAACGTGCGCAAGGCTATTGGCACAGCCAGCCGCTTTTTGAGCATGGTGCAAAACGATTACCCGGTGGTGTACCGACCGGCATCGGTGGCATTTTTAAAGGCTGAAGGCGATGGCGACGACGTTGTGCAGCGGGTACAGATGCAGGACGCTGAAGGCAATGCCTGGCTGGCCATTTACAGCTTGCAGCGGCAAAAGGGAAATCTCTGGCGCATCACGGGCTGTGCCGTGATAGAAAACAAAGGGCGCATGGCCTGAGCCTGGCCAGCAAATAAGCGTTGTGGATTTGTGGGTGCGCCTTCGCAAAACCTTTGCGTACTCTGCGCCCTGAAGTCCAGGTTTGCCCGACGCGACCCTCCCGGTCATAAAAGCGTTGTGACAGGTGAAAACCCGAATCGTTTCCAAAGCGTGAACAGGTTAGCATCGTTTTGCTTTTGATTGGCCCACAGGGTCGCCCACACGGAAAAATCAGTATGTTCACCAGTCCCCGGTTTTCTTTGCAGCGCTTTTCTCTTGCGGTGGTCGCTGCCGCATTATTGAGTACGCCTGCATTGAGCTGGGCCGCCTGGCAGCCTACCAAAACGGTGGAGTTCATTGTTCCTGCAGGCACAGGTGGCGGTGCTGACCAGATGGCGCGCTTTATCCAGGGCATCGTGACCAAGAACAAACTCATGGGCTCTGCGTCCATGGTGGTTGTCAACAAAGGCGGCGGCGCAGGTGCTGAAGGTTTTCTGGATGTCAAAAATAGCAAGGGTGATGCACACAAGATTGTGATCACGCTGTCCAACCTGTTCACCACACCGCTGGCTACCGGCGTGCCGTTCAGCTGGAAAGACATCACCCCAGTGGCCATGCTGGCCCTTGACGAGTTCGTGCTGTGGGTGAACGCTGAGACACCCTACAAAACGCCCCAGGAATATTTTGCAGCAGCCAAGGCTGCGGGCGGAAAACTCAAAATGGGCGGCACCGGCTCCAAACAGGAAGACCAGATCATCACTGCGCTGATTGAAAAAGCCACCGGCGTGAAGTTTATCTATGTTCCCTACAAAGGCGGCGGTGAAGTCGCTGTGCAGCTGGTGGGCAAGCATGTGGACTCCACCGTCAACAATCCGATTGAAGCGGTAGCGCAGTGGCGCGGAGCCAAGCTCCGTCCACTGTGTGTGTTTGACAGCAAACGCCTGCCTTACACAGAAAAAATGGCAGACAAATCCTGGGGTGACATTCCCACCTGCAAAGAGGGTGGCCTGGATGTGGAATACCTGATGCTGCGTGGTATTTTCATGGCTCCTGGCGTCACGGCGGAACAGACAACTTTCTACGTTGACTTGATGCAGAAAGTACGCGCCACACCAGAGTGGAAAAAGTTCATGGAAGAAGGCGCTTTCAACCAGACTTTCATGAGCGGTGCAGAGTACGTGCGCTGGGTGGCTACTGAGGAAGTCAGGCACCGCCTGCTGATGCAGGAAGCCGGTTTTATCGCCAAATAACCGCACCCTCGCCGCCCGACAGTCCTCAGGACTGTCACCCAGAATTCAATACAAAAGAGGGTGTCAAGCATGAGCAACAAACCAGAGATGGGCGGCGAAGACGCGCCTGAAATCAGTGCTGCGTCCACGCGCACACTTGAAATTGCAACAGTCATATTTTTTCTGCTTCTAGGTGGCGTGGTGATGTATGACAGCTTGCGAGTCGGCGCGGGTTGGGGCAGTGACGGCCCGCAAAGCGGCTATTTTCCGTTTTACGTCGGTCTGTTAATGACCATCGCCACACTGGCTAATCTGGTCAATGCGCTGCGTTCTGGAAAAACAGAATCTTTTGTGTCGCGCTCCAGGCTCAAACTGGTGATGGCTATTTTTCTGCCATGTATCGTTTACCTGGGAGTGATGCAGTTCACCGGTATGTACGTATCTTCTGCGATTTTCATTGCCGTCTTCATGCGCTGGCAAGGAAAATTCAGCATCGCCAAGTCAGTCATTTGCGGCCTGGGCGTGACGATTTCCCTGTTCCTGATGTTCGAGGTCTGGTTCAAAGTACCCCTGCTCAAGGGACCGCTCGAAGCGGCCCTTGGCTATTAATCCAAAAAAATTTCAGGAGCTTGAACCATGGATGAAGTCAATGCATTGATGCAGGGGTTTTCAGTTGCGCTCAGCCCGGTCAATATCGGGCTGATGTTTCTCGGTATTTTGCTGGGCGTTCTGATTGGCGTGCTGCCAGGTCTGGGCGGGGCCAACGGTGTAGCGATTTTGCTACCGCTGACTTTCAGCATGAACCCGACCTCGGCCATCATCATGCTGTCGTGCATTTACTGGGGTGCCCTGTTTGGCGGGGCCATCACCTCAATTTTGTTCAATATTCCCGGAGAGCCATGGTCAGTCGCCACGACGTTTGACGGCTACCCGATGGCGCAAAACGGGGAAGCCGGCGCAGCATTGACAGCGGCATTCACATCGTCATTTCTGGGTGCGCTGGCAGCCGTGATCATGATCACCTTCACCGCACCCCTGGTGGCCAAATTTGCCTTGAAGTTTGGACCCCCTGAATTTTTTGCCGTGCAGTTGCTGACTTTCTGCAGCTTTGTGGGCATGAGCAAAGGCTCGCCCTGGAAAACACTGGCTGCCATGTTTCTGGGCTTCACGCTGGCGGCCATTGGCATGGACAACGTCACCGGCCAGTTGCGCCTGACCTTTGGCTTTGAACCGCTGATGAAAGGATTTGACTTTTTGATTGCCGTGATCGGCCTGTTCGGCATTGGTGAAATATTGCTGACCATGGAAGAAGGTCTGGCTTTCAAGGGCAAGTCGGCCCGGATTGATTCCAAGGTGGTGCTGGAAACCTGGAAAAAACTGCCCAAATACTGGATGACCTCCGTGCGCAGCGCGCTGGTCGGTTGCTGGATGGGCATCACGCCGGGCGGGGCCACCCCGGCATCGTTC
>JBBRMH010000011.1:0-41084 GCA_038230935.1 Burkholderiales bacterium
CAGCGACATCCACCTTGAGGTACTGCGCCAGAAAGCCCAGCACGCTGCGGCCCAGGGTGCCCAGTACCTGCTGGCCAATCATGTGCTCGGCAAGTTGCGTCTGGCCCGTGCGCAGCCAGTCCAGCTCTTCAAGCAGCATGGCGTCTTTGGCCTGTTTTTGCAGCACCCCGGCATACGTCACAGACAGCCCCATCAGCTCTCTCCTGCCGAAAAAAGCCAGCAGGCCGCTGACGGCGAGCGTGAAAACAAGGTAAGCCACTACGCTCCAGAGCGTCGTGCTGCGTGCATTGGCAGTCCTTTCGGCAAGCAGGCCCTGCTCGACCGCAATGAAAGCTGTGGTCTCACGGCGGATCTCATCCGTGACGGATTTGCCGCGACCATCACGAATGGCCTCTTCATAAGCTCGCTTGTCGCGTTTGGCCTGAATGGTTTCCTGCGCGAAGTTCGTCCATTGCAACTGCAGCCCGCCAATGCGCTTCATGCGCTCGACCTGTGGCCGGTTGTCATTGACCAGCTCGGAAAGCGCCGAGATATCCCGCTGGATGCGGGATCTGGCTATCTCGTAAGGCTGCAAAAAAGACTCGTCGCCCGTGATGAGGAAACCCCGCATGCCGGTCTCCATATCAGAGGTCAGTTTGGCGATCTCGTTGGCATTGCTGATGACACGCTGCGTGTGGTCAACCCAGCTCAGTGTGGACAGCAAATACAGGATGAGCCCGACAAAAAGCCCGGCACTGAGTGCCCCGATGCTCAGAGGCAGGCTGATATTGCGACTCAGTATCTTTTTAAAATTATCCTGGTCTATGGATGCTGGCCCGGTCATGTGATCTCCACCTGTAAACGATGCAAAAACCCGTGATTTTGCCGGAATTTCACTGGTTTGCCTGTATGCAAACGCCTCAGGTCACGAGGCCAGGAAGTTTTCAATCAGTCCGGCGAGCTGTTCTGGCTGGTCGTGGTGCAGCATGTGGCCTGCGTCCTCGATGACAGCGACGGCGGCGTTGGGGACGTGTTTCAGGCGCTCATGGTAGTCAGCCAGTGTGTATTTGCCAGCGTACCACTGGTGCATGGAGTCACTTAGGGCTTCTACGGCCAGCACCGGTGCGCTGATGCGTTGGTAGATCTCCTGGGTTTCTTCTGCGCGGTAAATGTTGGCGCTGGTGATTTTGTGGCCGACTTCGCCCCTGATTCGCCACTGGCCTGCCGCGTCAGGGCGCGCCCAGTGGCTGGCCAGCCAGTTGGCTTTGTCCAGCGAAAGCCGGGGGTTGGTCTTCATCAGCCGCGTTGCAACGCCCGCCACATCGTTATAGGCTTTCAAATCCAGATCGCCCCGGTGCAGGCGTTTAAGCTCGTCCATCCACTTCACATAGCGCCCCGGTGCCTGCGCAGGTTGGGTGGCGGGCAGGCCAAAGCCTTCGAGATTGATCAGTTTACGGATGCGCTCGGGCCGGACTCCGGCATAGACCATGGCGACATTGCCGCCCATGCTGTGGCCAACCAGGTCAACGGGCGTGTCTTTAACGTAGTGATCAAGCAAAAAATCGAGGTCGGCCAGGTAATCGGGAAACCAGTAATTGTCCGCCTGCGCGCCACCTTCGGCAGAAGTGGTCTGGCCAAAACCGCGCCAGTCAGGCGCAATGATGGTGCGACCTGCAGCAAAGGCGTCAGAAAGTGCATCGACCATGAACTGGTACGACGCGGCTACGTCCATCCAGCCATGAACCAACACCAAAGGAGGCAGTTCAGAAGCTGAATTGACCGGTGCATCCCATATCCGCACATGGTAACTAAGCCCGCGTATTGGGACAAACTCGCTGCGCGATGATCGTTTTTCTTTGTACATTGGGAAGATGATAAAGACAGACCACGATAAACGCAGTCAAAACAGCGACAAACCCCGGTCGGACTCGCCAGATCACTACGCCGCCATGCACCAGGGCTTTACCTGGCAGGTGGACGAGTATTTCAACATGGCCGAGGTCTGCTGCAGCCGCTGGGCACGGGCTGATGCCCATAAGCCAGACGCTATGAAAAGTATAGCTATCCGCCCATATAAAACGTGCGGTGGTGACCTTTTTCATACCTATGCTGATCTTGACGCGGCGGCAGCAGCCCTGAGCCATGTACTGACAGATTTGGGCGTGCAGCGTGGCGACCGGGTGGCGATTGTGATGCCGCAGCGCTTTGAAACCGCTGTGGCTTACATGGCGGTGTTCCAGATGGGGGCGGTGGCGATGCCGCTGTCGATGCTGTTCGGGCCGGAGGCGCTGGCTTTTCGCCTGCAGGACAGCGAGGCCGTGGCAGCGATTTGTGATGACAGCAGCATTGCCAGCATTCGGGCAGTCCGTGCCGAATGCCCGGCACTGCGCAGCGTTGTTGGGGTGGATTTGGTTGAAGGCGTGGCGGGTGGTGATCTGGATTACGGTACCTCTGTGGCAAAGCACCAGCGCGCGTTCCAGGCCGTCAAAACCAAAGCCGAAGAGGCTGCAATTTTGATCTACACCAGCGGCACCACTGGTCCGCCCAAAGGGGCACTGTTGCCGCACCGCGCGCTCATAGGCAACCTGCCGGGCTTTGTCTGCAGCCAGAACTGGTTCGGCTTTGACGGCCTGACCAGTGAAAAATCAGACGCCGTGTTCTGGAGCCCCGCTGACTGGGCCTGGACGGGTGGACTGATGGACGCGCTGCTGCCCACCCTGTATTTTGGGCGGCCCATCGTCGCCTTGAATACACACAGGGATGGCCGCTTCAGCCCCGAACTGGCCTTCAACCTGATGGCTGGGCAGGGTGTGACGCACACCTTTTTGTTCCCGACAGCGCTCAAAGCCATGATGAAGGCCTACCCCAGACCGCGCGAGCACTTCGAGCTGCAACTGCAGGGCCTCATGAGTGCGGGCGAAGCGGTCGGTGACGCCGTCTTCGACTACTGCCGCGACCAGCTGGGGGTGGTGGTCAATGAAATGTTCGGGCAGACCGAGATCAACTATGTGGTGGGCAACTGCAACCGGTTTTGGCCAGCCAGGCCGGGCAGCATGGGCAAAGGCTACCCGGGCCACAAGGTGGCTGTGATTGATGACAACGGCAACGAGTGTGCTGTGGGCGTGCCGGGCGATGTCGCCGTGAACCGTTACGACGTGCATGGCGTGCCAGACCCGATCTTTTTTCTGGGCTACTGGAAGAAAGACGCTGCTACCCAAGCCAAATTCACGGGCGACTGGTGCCGTACGGGCGACCTGGCGCGGATTGACGCCGATGGCTACCTCTGGTACCAGGGCCGGGCCGATGATGTGTTCAAAGCCGCAGGCTACCGGATCGGGCCTGGCGAGATTGAAAACTGCCTGGTCAAACACCCGGCAGTGGCCAATGCAGCCGTCGTGCCCAAGCCTGACAAGGCGCGTGGCGCGGTGGTCAAGGCTTATGTGGTGCTTGCTCCTGATTTCATAGCTGCCCGCGCAGGTAATACAGGGGGTAGCGCCCAATTTGATGCTGAACTGACAGCCAGCTTGCAGGCCCACGTCAAAAGCCTGCTGGCCCCGTACGAGTACCCCAAAGACATCGAGTTCATCGACGCGCTACCCATGACCACCACTGGCAAGGTGCAGCGGCGGGTGCTGCGGCTGCAGGAAGAAGAACGCTTCAGGGCAGCAGGCGAGGCGACGGGCGAGAGGGCGTAAAAAAAGCACCCGGAGGTGCTTTTTTGGAAAGCTGAGCAGATTAACGTGATGCCATTTGTTCAGCGACGTAAATCTCAACCCGACGATTTTTGTCCCGGCCCTGCACTGTGCCGTTGTCTGCCACCGGCTCACGCGAGCCCCGTCCGTCGGTCATGATTCGGGTACGGGCCACGCCCCGGCTGACCAGATAGTCGCGAGCGGCATCGGCACGGTCAATTGACAGGGGGTTGTTAATCGCATCAGAGCCGGTGCTGTCAGTGTGACCAATGATCGTTACGGTCGTGACCGAATTCTGATTCAAGCTGGTCGCAAACTGATTAAGAATCGGCACAAAGTTGGATTTGATGGCAGAACGGCCGGTGTCAAAAGACACATCGCTTGGAATGTCGAGCTTTAGGCGGTTGTCTGCGGTCTGGCTCACGGCAACGCCGGTTCCCACGGTGGCCCGCTCCATCGCCACTTTTTGGTCCTGCATCTTTTTCGACCACAAATAACCGCCACCGGCACCCAGTGCACCGCCCACCACAGCCCCTCTGCTGCCGCCCACAGCTGCACCGAGCACTGCGCCGGCCAATGCCCCGATACCAGCGCCTTTGGCTTCGCCTTGCTGGCTTTCATTCATGTTGGCGCAGCCCGACAGAACGCTCAGTGCCAGCGCGACGCAGGTGAGGGAAGAAAGGATTCGTTTCATGAAAGTACTCCTGAAAAAATTGTTGTGGTATTTGTTTGTGAGTGATGGTGTGGCGCTTGCAACCAGGAATGGCGCAGTGCCAATGATGTTAGTCACATATATTCAGATTAACGCATGGAAGGGTTGTCCGCTGTAAGAAATTGACGCGTTTTGTTGTCATTCGCAGGGCATTTCGAGCAGGACTTCAGCGGTGCTGGCAGCTGCACAGATACCGCCCAGCCCTTAAACTCACGGTTCCACGATGGCTGCGTCACTCCCGACTCCCATTTTTACCCTTGAAACACATGAACAAAGTTCAATTAGGCTCCAGCGATTTGCACGTTACCCCGGTCTGTCTGGGGACTATGACCTTTGGCGAGCAGGTCAATGAGGCGGATTCTCACGCCATTTTGGACCGATCCCTGAGCCGGGGCATCAACTTCATTGACGCAGCAGAGATGTATTCAGTGCCCGCACGGGCCGAAACCTTTGGCGACACAGAAACCATTTTGGGCCACTGGTTTGCCAAAAACCCTGCTGCACGCCAGCAACTGGTGGTGGCCACCAAAGTCGCCGGCCCGGCGCGCGGCATGCCGTGGATCCGCAATGGCAGCACCGACCTGACCGCCAAAGAGATTGAAGGCGCCTGCAACGACAGCCTCAAGCGCATGCAGATCGACACGATTGACCTGTACCAGATTCACTGGCCAGTGCGCCACGTGCCCGCTTTTGGCGTGCTGTACTTTGACCCGACCAAAGACAACCCGGCGCTGGCCTCCATCCACGCGCAGCTGGAGGCCATGTCCACACTGGTCAAAGCGGGAAAAGTACGCGCCATCGGGCTGTCCAATGAGACGCCATTTGGCGTGCATGAGTTTGTGCGGCTGGCCGAGCAGTACAGTCTGCCGCGCGTGGCCACCGTGCAAAACCCGTACTGCCTGATCAACCGCACGGTAGAAAATGGCCTGGACGAAACCATGCACCGCCTGGGCGTGTCACTGCTGGGTTATTCACCGCTGGGCTTTGGCTTGCTGACCGGCAAGTACGACGAGCCAGGTATTGACAGTGCCGAGTCCCCCAAAGAGGGCCGTATGGCGAAGTACGAATCCATGCGCAAACAGCGCTGGGGCCGTACGGAGTCATTGACAGCCGCGCGCCGCCACAACGCCCTGGCGCGGGCCAATGGTATGAGCCCGACCCAGTTTGCACTGGCTTTTTGCTACACCAAATGGCAGGTCGCCAGCACCATCATTGGCGTTACCTCGGTCGCGCAGCTCGACGAAGACATTGATGCTTACGGCACGATCTTGAGCCCAGAAGTACTCGCCGAGATTGACAAAATCCGCTGGGAGCTGCGGGACCCCGCGCTCTAGAGATGGTTCTCCCCCGAAGCGCCTTCGGCGCTGCCCCCCAGGGGGCGTCCGCTGCGGCCCGGCAAAGCCGGTTCCGCGCCGACACTGGCGCAGAGGTTCTCTATGGGTAGAAAAGGGCTCATGGTGATGTTCTCCCGAAGCGCCTTTGGCGCTGCCCCCAGGGGGCGTCCGCTGCGGCCCGGCAAAGCCGTATCCGTGCTGGCACTTGAACGGAGCACTGCATTGAGCAAAAAAGACCACGTCAGCGAGACGCCGGCTACGGCTCTGCTGAAGGCCAACAAGGTCGTGTTTACCGAGCACCCCTATGAGTACCTGGAGCACGGTGGTGCCCAGCACAGTGCCGAAGTGCTGGGCCTGGACCCGTTCACCGTCGTCAAAACGCTGGTGATGCAGGACCAGGACGCCAAGCCGCTGCTGGTGCTGATGCACGGCAACCGCAAAGTCTCGACCAAAAATCTGGCCCGGCAAATCGGTGCCAAATCGGTAGAGTCCTGCAAGCCCGAGGTGGCCAACAGGCACAGCGGTTATCTGGTGGGCGGCACGTCGCCGTTTGGCACACGCAAGGTGATGCCCGTTTATATCGAGTCCAGCATCCTGGACCTGCCCAAAATCGCCATCAATGGCGGCAGGCGCGGTTATCTGGTGGGTATTGACCCCCAGGTTTGCGTCACGCTGCTCAGTGCAAAATCGGTGCAGTGTGCCTTGACTGAATAAAAGCACTTTAAAAAATACTTCACCGCGCGCATTCACCTGCGCGCAGGCTTTTTCAGGAGACAAATTTGACTTATCTGTACGCAAGCGCAGCCGTGCTGCTGGCCTATTTGATGGGCTCGCTGTCGTTTGCCGTGATCGTCAGCCGCTGTATGGGCTTGAGCGACCCGCGCAGTTACGGCAGCAGCAACCCAGGTGCTACCAACGTACTTCGCTCAGGCAACAAGCTTGCAGCGGTGGCCACCTTGCTTCTCGACGGCCTGAAGGGCTGGCTGCCAGTGGTGCTGGTCAAGTGGTTTGGGCACGACTATGGGCTTGATGAGGGCACGTTGGCTGCTGTCGGGCTGGCAGCTTTTACAGGGCATCTGTACCCGGTATTTTTTCAATTCAAGGGCGGCAAGGGTGTGGCTACGGCGGCTGGCGTGCTGTTCGGCGTGGACTGGTTGCTGGGCCTGGCAACGCTGGCCACTTGGGTGATCATCGCGTTTTTTTCACGCTACTCATCTCTGGCGGCGCTGGCCGCTGCGGTGTTCGCGCCGCTGTATTACCTGTTGGGTGACCGCACGGCCTGGTACGCAGACAAGTACATCGTGCTGGCGATTTTTGTCATCAGCGCCATGCTGGTATACCGCCACCGGGAAAATATCAACAAGCTGCTCAAGGGCACGGAGTCCCGCTTGGGTGTCTCTAAAAAAACTGTGAAATAGCAGATAGCCTGCAGTCAGTAACGCTTGTCCAGCGCCATTTATTCATGCTCTCGGTTCACGACACATGGCAGCCCGCGAGGTGGTGCTGTGTATTCAGGACACGATCTAGACAGGCAAAAAAAAGCCGCCGTGAGGCGGCAGTTTCTAGCAGTTCAAAAAATTACTTCTTTGGTGCAGCGGCAGTGGCGGCATCAGCAGCCTTCTTGGCAGCATCGGCAGCGGCACCGGCAGCAGCGCCAGCAGCATCTTTGGATGCTTCAGCAGCAGACGATGCCTGCATGGCAGAGCCAGCAGCAGCAGCAGCTGAGGAAGCGGCACCAGCAGCGGCTTCTGCAGCCGGTGCAGGGGCAGCTGGAGCTGGAGCGGGCGCTGGTGCGGCCATAGGTGCTGGCGCTGGTGCAGGCGCTTCTTCTTTCTTGCCGCAAGCAGCCAGAGCGACGGCGGCAACGACGGCTGCCAAAACGAGAGACTTGTTCATTTTTACTATCCTTGATGATTAAAGAAAACAATTTCCGGAAACTGTCTGGAGATTTGAATCAAACGATTCAAACCATGTTTTTAGTTAGGCAAAAGCAATCGGGCTCTTTTGCCTAACTTTTAATTGTAAGCGGATTTTCAGGATCAACAAAATGCTCGCGCTTTAATAAAACAAGTCTCAAGGGGGAAAACCATGGAAAAACCACACTTTTGATTAAAAACCGATTTCTGAACTTGAAAAAATCAGATACCAAGTGTTGTTGCAGGAAAACCTGGGGAACTTTTGCGCAAACATTCGTCCAGCCGCTCTTTGAGCATCACGCGCCGGGCAGGCTCCGAGCCAGCCATGCCCGTAGAGCGGGCCAGGTCCAGCCGCTGAAGAACCCAGACCGGGCTCCACAGCCCGCTGGGCCAGTCGTCCGCCGACAGATGTATGTTTTTGCGGCATTCCACAATGTGTGCCCAGGTACGTCGCCACGTTACAAACCGTGCATGACGCCGCGTTACCTCGTCGTAATTTCTGGCCACCATGGTCAGCTTGCGACCTGAACGCGACCAATCGTTCAGCGACTGCGCGACAGCGCGCTCACCCAGAGGCCAGTCCTCAAAGTTGCTGTCGCTCAGGATGATTTCACGCCAGCCCCTGGCCGCCGCAGTGGCGAAAGCAAGACGGATCAAGGCAGAAAACTCACCCGGACCGCTAAACCGCCCTTCCAGCAGTGCGGGCAAGTACGGGGCAGCGGTGCTGTCATCAGGATTCATGGCGTTTCGTACCTTCGGCTGCTAAAGCTAGACCGTCAGCCAGCCTGCATCATGCCAGTCAGCCAGCAGGCTGCGTGCTGCCGGACTGGCCTTGCCAAGCTCGCCCGGTGACAGCTTGCGCTGGTCGGCCAGACGCTGCATGAGCCGGGCATCAGCGCCTTTGGCGAGGTAGCTTTCACCATTGATAAAAACGTGCTGGGTGTCATACAACATGCGTGTTTGTGGCGCCAGACAGAGACCCACGCTGTCCTGTGGCCCCCATGGCACGCTCACCTCATCAAACCATACCGAAGGCTTCAACTCGGTCATGTACTCGCCCAGCGCACAAGCGACTGCCTGAGGGTCTTGCAAAGCCTCAAGAACGGCCTGCGTGGCAAACGCCGCCAAACCCTGCGGCATGGCACCCGGCGTGGCAGTGGCCATCTGGTCGGGGTCGCGATAGCGCGGGGCAGCGCGCGGGCGTTGCCCCGCCATACTTGCTGTCACCTCGTCTTCATCCTCCGAAAACTCGGCCAGGCGGTGCAGTAACTCTGCGGCCAGCTCGCGCTTTGCCGGAGCCCGAAATCCGATCGAGTACGTCATGCAGTCCGCCGGCTTGCTGTCATTGCCAGCAGACTGTTCTGCAATGCCTTCGTGGGCATAACGCGGCGGCAGATACAGCATGTCCCCTGCCTCCAGAACAAACTCTTCTTCCGGCACAAAGTTTTGCAGGATTTTGAGCGGCACGTCGGGCTGCAGGGTCAGGTCTTTTTGCCGGCTTATTTTCCAGCGCCGCTGCCCGCTGGCCTGCAACAAAAAAACGTCATAGCTGTCAAAGTGTGGCCCCACACCGCCGCCCGGCGTGGCAAACGAGATCATCAAGTCGTCCAGCCGCGCATCGGGGATGAAGCGGAACTGCTGCAGCAGTGCATACGCTTTATGGTCGTGCAGATCGACACCTTGCACCAGCAGCGTCCAGGCCGCTTTGCTCAAGGCGGGCAGGCTGCGCGGTGCGAACGGGCCTCGTGTCATATGCCAGCTGGCATCGTTTTGCACAATCAGCCTGGACTCCACGCCCTCGCGTGCAGCCAGCCTGAATAACTCGGTGCGGCCCAGTAAAGGCTTGAAGTCAGGCAAGGCACCCCTGACCAGCAAAGGTTTTTTCTGCCAGTGGCGACGCATGAATTGCGCGGGGGTCAAACCCGCAAGAAGGCACAAGGGTTGATTTACATCCATGGGACAATTGTCGGATGAAAATCACTCCCCAATGCGTCATTGCCCTGACCTGGACGTTAAAAGACACTTTGGGCGAAGTACTCGATGAGCTTGACGAGCCGGTCGAGTTTTTACTCGGTGGAGACGACCTGCTGGCAAGCATCGAGACCTCGCTGCAGGGGCATGCTGAGGGCGACACACTGGATCTGCATCTGGAGCCAGACCAGGCTTTTGGTGACTACGACGAACAGCTGGTTTTCCTGGAACCGCGCGAGAAATTCCCGGCAGAACTGGAGGAAGGCATGACCTTTGACGGCGCAGCACTGTCGCCAGGCACTTCGTCGGACATGCCAAAGGAAAAAATTTATACCGTCACCGAAATTTATCCCGAGCACGTGGTGCTCGACGGCAATCATCCTCTGGCAGGCATCGCGATTCGGCTGAATCTGAAGGTTCAATCTGTGCGTGAAGCGACTCAGGCGGAAATTGGTAAAGGCTCCATGGGCATCGGGTTTTTCAAACTTGAGGCTGCGACACCGGGTAACTCCACCTTGCACTGAGTCAGCCCTACGCACCGACAGACAGCGTCTTTGGCTGTTTTATCTGTCGGCTTACGCCCGCTTTTGAGCGCTTGCAGACATCACCGTACGCGCAGCAGCTGGTTGTTCTCTATCCTCACGCGGTCACCCGGACGCAACTCGCCCGGCGATGTCACCTCATAGGCACGCGTGCCGCCGTTGTCAAGCTGAATTGACACCCGATAGCTTTCGGGGCCACCGGTACTGCGGTTTTTTTCAATGGCATTGCCAGCGACTGCGCCGCCAACAGCGCCAACGACAGTGGCAGCAGTGCGCCCGTTACCGCCACCTATCTGGCTTCCCACCAGCGCTCCAGCCACGCCGCCGAGCACCGCACCGATGCCAGGCCCCTGGTTTTGCCCTTGAGAATGCAGCACTTCAATATTGCTGACGCGTCCATACTCGACATAATTGGCCTGACCCGACTGGTTAGGGTAAGTTGATGCAGGATAAGAAGAAGTGGGGTAAGCAGACCCTTGAACAGGTGCGTTCATGGGGCCGTTCATCGGCGCGCAGGCCACCAGGGTGGTCAGTGCAGCGGCCGAAGCGGCCAGTGTCAACAGGCGAAAAGTGGTGTTCATGGAAAACTCCTGTAAGTCAAGTCAAAAGACCGCCGTCACCGTATTGCGTCGCAGCTTCGGGTCACTCCTGCGCTGTTTTGGTGACTGACTTGGTGAATGACGGTCTTCAAGATTTCATTACAGGCGTATGGCCATTACAGCGCCATGGGGCTACAGGCTGTTCAGACGTGGGAAGTCTCAACTGTGTGGCGTAGGAAAAACCCCACGCGTTTCGCTGTTAGCCTGGTCACTCAGGCTTTGCCGGTCGAGCCGTAACCGCTTTCGCCGCGCTGGCTGGCCACAAACTCGCTGACCACATTGAACTCGGCCTGCACCACCGGCACGATCACCAGCTGTGCAATGCGCTCCATGGGCTCCATGGTGAACGGGGTGTCGCTGCGGTTCCAGGCGCTGACCATCAGCTGTCCCTGGTAGTCGCTGTCGATCAAGCCCACCAGGTTGCCCAGAACAATGCCGTGTTTGTGGCCAAGGCCCGAGCGCGGCAAAATCAGTGCCGCGTAACCTGGGTTGTGCAGATAAATCGCAATGCCCGTAGGCACCAGCTGCCAGGCATTGGCAGCCAGCGTCAAAGGCGCGTCCAGGCAGGCGCGCAAATCGAGGCCAGCACTGCCGGGCGTGGCGTACTCGGGAAGTTTTCCCTGAAGGCGCGGGTCAATGATTTTGATGTCGATTTTCATGGGTTCGTGATTCGTTACGGCGCTGCTTGCAGGCTGCGGGCCGCGTCATCCATCCGGGCCGCAATTTCCCGCACCAGGCGCCGGGCCAGGAACAGTTTGGAGGCGCGTGGCAATTCAGTGCTGCCTTTCGCGTCCACCAACAAGAGCGCATTGTGGTCTTGCCCAAAGGTGTCCGGACCAATATTGCCGACCAGCAAAGGAACCTTCTTGCGGACACGTTTGGCCTGGGCGTTCTCATGCAGGTCATGGCTTTCAGCTGCAAACCCCACGCAAAAAAGCGCACCCGACTGGCCTTGTGCCGACTGCGCCACAGTGGCCAGAATATCCACGTTTTCCGTAAACGTCAGAGAGGGTGCCTGCCCAGAGCCGTCTTTTTTGATTTTTTGTGTCGAGGCTGCAGCAGGCCGCCAGTCGGCAACTGCAGCCGTTGCTACAAAAACGCTAGCACGCAGCACAAGCAATTCAACGGCCTGAAGCATATTTTGTGCTGATTTCACGTCCACACGGGTCACACCACGTGGCGTGGCCAAGGCCACGGGGCCGGCGACCAGTGTGACCTCGGCACCCGCCTCACGGGCCGCGCGTGCAATGGCAAAACCCATCTTGCCGCTCGACAGGTTGGTAATGCCGCGCACCGGGTCAATGGCCTCATACGTCGGCCCGGCTGTGACCAGTACACGCTGCCCAGCCAGCACTTTTGGCGCAAAAAAAGCAACGATGTCTTCCAGCAGTTGCTCAGGCTCCAGCATGCGGCCATCGCCGGTTTCGCCGCAGGCCTGAAAACCGGTGCCAACACCCAGCACCAGCGCACCGTCAGACTGCAGCTGCGCCAGGTTGCGCTGGGTCGCTGGGTGCGCGTACATCTCCCGGTTCATGGCTGGGGCCAGCAGCAGCGGCACCTTGTCCACAGGTCGCGCCAGACACATCAGACTCAGCAAATCATCGGCACGTCCGTGCAATAACTTGGCCATGAAGTCAGCGCTGCACGGTGCAATGAGTATGGCGTCGGCCTCTCGCGACAAATTGATGTGTGCCATGCTGTTGGCAACACCTCCGGCTGCGCGGCTGTCCCACTGGCTGCTATAAACCGGCCTGCCGCTGAGCGCCTGCAGGGTCACCGGGGTAATGAACTGCGCGGCGGCCTCGGTCATCACCACCTGTACTGTGGCACCGGCCTTGATCAACGCCCGGCACAACTCTGCCGCCTTGTAGCAGGCAATACCGCCCGACAAGCCCAGCACGAGGTGCTTGCCGGCCAGATCCAGCGGTTCACTGCTGCCTGGTTCACTTTGCACTGGATTCGCGCTGCGGGGCTGATGTGTGATCTGTTTTGATACCTGATTTGTCATGCTGGGCAATGTATCAGCTTGCGACCGAAGTCAGAGAGCGGATAGCCGATGCGCCAGAGGCCACCACCTATAATCCACATTTCCCACCTCTACGGACGCATGGTCCGTATCTGACATGACCAAATTCGTCTTCGTCACGGGCGGTGTGGTGAGTTCCCTGGGCAAGGGAATCGCCTCAGCCTCTCTGGCAGCACTCCTTGAATCCCGCGGCCTCAAAGTTACCCTGATCAAGCTGGACCCCTACCTCAATGTCGATCCGGGCACGATGTCACCCTTTCAGCATGGTGAGGTATTTGTGACCGAAGACGGCGCAGAAACTGACCTTGATCTCGGCCATTACGAGCGTTTCATTGAAACGCGCATGAAAAAGGCCAACAACTTCACCACCGGCCAGATTTACAAAAGCGTGCTCGAAAAAGAACGTCGGGGTGACTACCTCGGCAAAACCGTGCAGGTCATCCCGCACGTGACCAATGAGATTCAGGATTTCGTCAAACGCGGTGCCGGTTTTGGCACCCCAGACGCGGTGGATGTGGCCATTGTTGAAATTGGCGGCACGGTGGGCGATATCGAGTCCCTGCCTTTTCTGGAGGCCGTGCGCCAGATGAGCCTGCGCCTGGGCCCCAACAACAGCGCATTTGTTCACCTGAGCTATGTCCCGTGGATAGCTGCAGCGGGCGAGCTCAAAACCAAGCCGACCCAGCACACTGCCAAACAGCTGCGTGAAATCGGCATTCAGGCGGACGTGCTGCTGTGCCGCGCTGACCGGCCCATCCCCGACGAAGAGCGGGAGAAAATTTCGCTGTTCTCCAACGTGCCCGAGTGGGGCGTTATTTCCATGTGGGACGTCGATACGATCTACAAAGTACCGCGCATGCTGCACGAGCAGGGGCTGGACGGCCTGATTTGCGACAAACTGCGCCTGAACACACCACCGGCCAACCTCAAGCGCTGGGATGACCTGGTTTATGAAACAGCGCACCCGAAAAACGAGGTTCATATTGCCATGGTGGGCAAATACGTGGACTTGAGCGACAGCTACAAATCACTGAACGAAGCACTGCGCCATGCGGGTATGAAAAACCATGCCAAAGTGGTGATCAAATACATCGATTCAGAAACCATCACCGATGCCAATGTGTCCCAGCTGGCCAAATTTGACGGCATTCTGGTGCCAGGCGGCTTCGGCGTGCGCGGTGTGGAAGGCAAAATTTGCGCGGCCCGCTACGCCCGTGAAAATAAAATTCCCTACCTCGGCATTTGCCTGGGCATGCAGGTAGCCACGATCGAATTCGCGCGCCATGTAGCGGGCCTGGCGAACGCCAACAGTACCGAGTTCGACCCCCAGACGCCACACCCGGTCATTGCCCTCATCACAGAATGGAAAGACGAAGACGGCACCATCAAGACACGTGATGCGCAATCAGACCTGGGCGGCACCATGCGCCTGGGCGCGCAAAGCTCGGATGTGGCCCGAGGCACGCTGGCGCACAAAATTTATGGTGATGTGGTGACCGAACGGCATCGTCACCGCTACGAGGCCAACGTTCATTACCTGGACACCTTGCGCAAATCGGGCTTGGTGATTTCTGCGCTGACCCAGCGCGAACAGCTCACTGAAATTGTTGAGTTGCCACAAACCGTTCACCCCTGGTTTGTCGGTGTACAGTTTCACCCCGAGTTCAAATCGACCCCGTGGGCTGGCCACCCGCTGTTCAATGCTTACGTCAAAGCTGCGCTGGACCACCAAGCGCAAGGCCAGTCGCTTGAAGCCGTGGCCTGAAACAAACCAAAAATATCAAGGATAAAACAGCATGCAGCTTTGCGGATTCGAGATTGGCCTGGACCACCCCTTTTTCCTGATTGCCGGGCCTTGCGTGATCGAGTCTGAACAGTTGCAGATGGACACCGCTGGCACGCTCAAGGAAATCACGTCCAGCCTCGGCATCCCGTTTATCTTCAAGTCCAGCTACGACAAGGCCAACCGCTCCAGTGGCACGACTTTTCGCGGACCCGGCATGCACAAAGGTCTTGAAATACTGGCCAAGGTCAAACGGGATCTGGATGTAGCCATTCTGACGGACGTGCATTCAGAAACCGACATCGCCGCAGTCGCTGCAGTTGTTGACGTGCTACAGACACCTGCATTTTTGTGCCGCCAGACCGATTTCATCACGGCTGTTGCGCAATCGGGCAGGCCGGTCAACATCAAGAAAGGTCAGTTTCTGGCCCCCGGTGACATGAAAAACGTCATCGACAAAGCACGCGCCGCTGCACGCGAAAAAGGCTTGAGCGAAGACCGTTTCATGGCCTGCGAGCGCGGTGCCAGTTTTGGCTACAACAACCTGGTGTCGGATATGCGCAGCCTCGCCATCATGCGTGAAACCCGTGCCCCGGTGGTGTTTGATGCGACTCACTCGGTGCAGCTGCCTGGCGCTGGGAACGCGCAGGGCACCAGCAGTGGTGGCCAGCGTGAGATGGTGCCAGTGCTGGCACGCGCCGCCGTTGCGGTCGGTGTAGCGGGCTTGTTCATGGAGACGCACCCAGACCCTGCAAAAGCCATGAGCGACGGGCCAAATGCTGTGCCGCTCAAGCACATGAAAGCGCTGCTGGAGACCTTGCTTGAGCTGGACCATGTGACCAAGAAAAACGGTTTTCTTGAAAATAACTTTGGAGCTTGAATTCATGACCAGTGCATACATCATCGCCAACGTCACCGTGACAAACCCGGACCAATACGCCGAGTACCGAAAACTCTCAAGCATTGCCGTGCAGGCCTACGGCGCAGAGTTTTGCGTGCGGGGTGGTGCGGTTGAAGTGCTTGAGGGCGACTGGACGCCCGACCGGGTTGTGGTTTTGAAATTCCCGTCGATGGCCCAGGCCAGGGCTTACTACCATTCGGTCGAGTACACCGCAGCGATTGCGGCGCGACAGGGCGCATCGGTGATGCGCATGGTGGTGGTTGAAGGCGTTTAGTTTTTTTACCCTTTTGTTTCTGCATATTTTTGAAAGCTACTAAATGAGCGCAATTGTTGATATCGTCGGCCGTGAAATTCTGGACAGCCGGGGCAACCCCACCGTCGAATGCGATGTGTTGCTGGAGTCCGGCGTCATGGGCCGGGCGGCTGTGCCATCAGGCGCATCCACTGGTTCGCGCGAGGCCATTGAACTGCGCGACGGCGACAAGTCGCGTTATGGGGGCAAAGGCGTACTCAAGGCCGTCGGGCATATCAACACCGAAATCTCTGAGGCCGTTCTGGGGCTGGATGCGAGCGAGCAGGCTTTTCTGGACCGCACCCTGATTGACCTGGACGGCACCGAGAACAAGTCACGCCTGGGAGCGAACGCCATGCTGGCCGTCAGCATGGCCGTGGCCCGTGCCGCTGCTGAAGAAGCCGGCCTGCCGCTGTACCGCTACTTTGGCGGCAGCGGCGCCATGCAGATGCCCGTGCCGATGATGAACATCATCAACGGCGGCGCGCATGCCAACAATAATCTGGACTTGCAAGAGCTGATGATCATTCCCATCGGCGCACCGAGTTTTCGTGAAGCTGTGCGGTATGGCGCCGAGGTGTTTCATGCACTCAAGGGCATTTTGAACGACAAGGGCATGAGTGTGGCAGTCGGTGACGAAGGCGGTTTTGCGCCGAACGTTGCCAACCACGAAGCGGCCATCCAGATGATTCTGGAAGCCATTGATCAAGCCGGTTTTGTAGCGGGTGAGCAAATCGCTTTGGGCTTGGACTGCGCAGCCTCCGAGTTTTACAAAGACGGCAAGTACGTGTTGGGCGCTGAAGGCCTGAGCCTGGACGCCACAGAGTGGACTAACATCATGGCCACCTGGGTTGACAAGTATCCCATCATCAGCATTGAAGACGGCATGGCCGAAGGCGACTGGGACGGCTGGAAAATCCTGACCGAGCGCCTCGGTAAAAAGGTCCAGCTGGTCGGTGACGACCTGTTTGTGACCAACACCAAAATTTTGAAAGAAGGCATTGACAAGCACATTGCCAACTCGATCCTGATCAAGATCAACCAGATTGGCACACTGACCGAGACCTTTGCCGCCATTGAAATGGCCAAGCGCGCAGGCTACACCGCCGTGATTTCCCACCGCTCAGGCGAGACCGAAGACACCACGATTGCAGACATTGCCGTGGGCACCAATGCAGGCCAGATCAAGACCGGCTCGCTTTCACGTTCTGACCGCATGGCCAAATACAACCAGTTGCTGCGCATCGAAGAGGATTTGGGTGAAGTTGCCTCTTACCCAGGCCGTGCGGCGTTCTACAACCTGCGCTGAAGCGGCCTAGTCGCCGCCGACCATCTTGGGAAACCGTTTTATCCTTGTCATCCTGGTCGCGCTGCTGGGGGCTTTCCATGCGCAACTCTGGGTGGGCCGGGGCAGTATTCCCAGCGTGCGCGACATGCAGTACCGGCTGGACGAGCAGCTGGCCAAAAACGTCAAGGCCCAAACCGCCAACGACCAGCTGGCCGCTGAAGTCCGGGACTTGAAGGAAGGGCTTGAAATGGTTGAAGAAAAAGCACGCAGCGAGTTGGGCATGGTCAAACCCAACGAAATTTTCGTGCAGATCACCCAGTAAAAACCACATGCGCGCTTTCACGATAGCTGTGCTTGGCGCACCTGATTCCGGGCAAGGACTGCTGCGTGAAGCGCTTGCCAACGCGCTCAAGCTCGCAACCCGGCCGGTTTCAGTGGTCCTGGCCAATCCTGCTACGTCCACCTACTGCGATCTGGTCCTGCTGATGGGCCTGCTCCATCCCCAGTCGCCAGCGATGGCCGCGTCAGACCAGCTGATTCGGCTGGCGCTTGCACGCACAGGAACCGCTTACGACGTGCTTTACGGCAACCAGCAGGAGCAGCTTGTCCAGGCTCTTGGTTTGCTTGAAAAAAAGCTCGGTAAGCCATCGACCGCACACTTGCACCAAGAACTTCAAGTCGAGCCAAAACAAAAGCCGTGGGCCTGGCTTTGCGACACGTGCAGTGACCCGCAGTGCGAGCACCAGCTGCTCACACAGCTGCTGGCGCAACGCGCTACTGCACCGTAGGCGTTGGCGGTTGCTGGCGGTCCGGGTGGGTGAACAGCTGCGCTGCGTCCACCGGGTCAAATTCATTTTGCGAGCCACAAAACTCACAGGTCACGCTGACACTGCCGCGCTCGGCAATGATGCTTTCAATTTCTTCCACACCCAGGCTGCGGAGCATGTTGCTGACACGCTCACGTGAGCAGCTGCAAGCAAATTTCGGTGTCAAAGGCTCAAACCGCGTCATGGGTTCTTCCCAGAACAGGCGGTGCAAAATCGTATCGACATCCAGCGTCAACAGCTCTTCACGTTTGAGGGTAGAGGCCAGGATGGAAATTCGCTTGTAATCTTCGTTCCTGCCAATTTCGTCCTCATTCGCGTCGTTGCCCCCCTGGCCTTCGAGGTTGCCCTGCCCTTTCACGGGCAAACGCTGGATCAAGAGGCCAGCGGCCACGTTACCGTCGGCAGCCAGAATCAGTTTCGTGTCAAGCTGCTCGCTTTGAAGCATGTAGTGCTCCAGCACTTCGCTCAGTTTTTCAATTTTTTCATGCTGGTCGCCGAACAGCGGCACAACGCCCTGATAAGCCTGTTGCCCCGGAAACTTGTCTTTCGGATCCAGCGTGATGGCACAGCGGCCCTGATTGTTGACGTTGACCAGCTGGCTCAGGGTGCTGCCTGCATCAATCGGCGCAGTCACTGTTGCAGTCGCACGCAAACTCAGGTCGGACTGGATTTCTGCCACGGCCAGCTTGACTGGCCCGTCACCAAAAATCTGCAAAATCAGCGCACCGTTGAATTTGATGTTGCCCTGCATCAATGCCCCCGCAGCGGTCATTTCACCCAACAGGTGCATGACTTCTATGGGATAGCCGCCCGCGTCCTGTCGGCGCTTGAGGATTTCCTGCCAGGCATCTGTCAGGCGGACCAGCATGCCGCGCACAGGCAAGCCATCGAAAATGAATTTGTGGAGTTCAGACATAAAACGGTTCTAAATAAAAATTGTTTATACCCAAAACTGTTCGGGCAGAGCTTCCAACGCAAAGGCGCAAAGATGCAAAGTTCGCCAAGCCATTCCTTTGAACCTATTACTTCGCGGCCTTTGCGCTTTTGCGTCTTTGCATTGGAAACTTTTCTCCTGATGCCTGGGTGGCTACAGTTGTTTAAGCCCGGCCTTGTAACGGCGCGCATTGGCTATATAAGACTCCGCGCTCATTTTTAAACCCTCTATCTGTTCGGGTGACAGTTGCCTGACCGCCTTGGCGGGGCTGCCGAAGATCATGGAGCCGTCCGGGAACTCTTTGCCCTCGGTCACCAATGAGCCTGCACCGACCAGGCAATTTTTGCCGATTTTTGCCCCGTTGAGTACCACCGCCTGAATGCCAATCAGCGAGCCATCGCCAATGGTGCAGCCGTGCAGCATGACCTGGTGGCCGATGGTCACGTTCTCGCCAATCACCAGCGGCTTGTCATGGTCGGTGTGCAAAACGCTCTGGTCCTGAATGTTGGAGCCTGCACCAATGGAAATCGGCGCGTTGTCGCCCCGAACCACGACCCCAAACCAGACACTGCTGTTTTCACCCAGTGTCACCTTGCCAATGACTTCGGCGCTGTCTGCCACCCAGGCAGAGGCGGCTACAGCCGGTTTGAATTCGTCAATCTGGTAGAGGGCCATGGTTTTCCTGAAGTTGATGATGTTCTGCAGCTCAAGGGCGGCTTGACGGGTGCACTGTGCCTCGGCTGATTGTACGGAGCGGGCAGCCCCGGCATCACCGACAATCCGGCCATGACCGCCCCGCCGCCACCCCCCGAGCTTCGCCAGTTGGCCCTGCAGGCATTGATGCAGCCGGATTCAACACGAAAAGTGGCTCTGGTGCAGGAAATACCTGCGCTGGCAGCTATCTTTTCAATAGCATCTGATCAACACCTTGACGCACCTGTTGGCCTGCCCGGTTGCCCCGCCAGGCCTGAACTGCGTTCGCACCTGGATGTACCCAAGCGCTCGCCGTTCACCACCGAAGGCCTGGCCGCCCTGCTGCACGCCGTGACTCATATTGAGTTCAACGCCATCAACCTGGCGCTCGATGCGATCTGGCGCTTTGACGGCCTGCCCGACGCCTATTACCGCGACTGGCTGCAGGTAGCCGTTGAAGAAGCCCAGCACTTCAGCCTGCTGCGTGCGCACCTGCAAACCATGGGCTATGACTATGGCGATTTCCCGGCCCATACTGGCTTGTGGGACATGACGGCCAAAACCAGCGATGACGTGCTGGCCCGCATGGCCCTGGTACCACGCACACTGGAGGCCCGAGGCCTGGACGCGACGCCGCCCATGCAGGCCAAGCTGCGCAAGGTTGCCACACCCCATGCGCTACGGGCCGTGGAGATTCTGGAGGTCATTTTGCGCGACGAAATTGGCCATGTTGCCATCGGCAACCACTGGTACCGCACGCTGTGCGCCCAGCGCGCTCTGGAGCCAGTTGCCACCTACGCGCTGCTGGCTGCGCAATACGGCGCGCCGCGCATCAAGGGGCCACTCAACCTGGAAGCCCGCAGCCACGCCGGGTTTGATGCTCAAGAGCTTGAGCTGTTGAGCCTGCAGGCTTGAGAAGCAGGAAAATAGGCCAGAAATCAGTCGTCGTTCATTTCTGGAGGCGCACAAACCGCTTGGCGTGACGCTCAGGTGGCACCCACCCGATCCCGAATCTGCTCAAGCGCAGCAGGGTCGTCCATGGTGGTCAAATCGCCCACATCGCGCCCTTCACACACCGCCTGAATGGCGCGGCGCAACAGCTTGCCGCTGCGGGTTTTGGGAAGCAGTGAGACAAAGCGCACGCGGGCGGGTCGGGCGACTGCACCCAGATCGCCATCCACACGCTTCATGATCTCGCCTTCAAGCTTGAGGCACGCCATCGCGTCATTGAGCACGCTTGAATCTCTGGGCACCACAAAGGCCATGGCGACCTGACCCTTCAAGGCGTCAGCCACGCCGACCACGGCCACTTCGGCAACAGACGCATGGCCAGAAATACTTTCTTCAATCTCGCGCGGGCCCAGCCGGTGACCCGCCACATTGATCACATCGTCGGTGCGGCCCAGAATGAAGTAGTACCCGTCTTCGTCGCGAATGCCCCAGTCGAAGGTGGAATACACCATCTTGCCGGGAACGCTCTGCCAGTAGGTCTTGACAAAGCGCGCATCATCTCTCCAGATGGTTTGCATGAAGCCGGGGGGCGTCGGGCCTTCAATCACAACCACGCCTTTTCCATTCGGCAGCAGCAACTCTTCGCCCGTTGACTCATTGAGTATCTTCACGCGGTAGCCGTACATCGCAATACCGGGGCTGCCAAACTTGCTGGGCTTTTTCTCAACGCCGTTGGCAATCGTGATCAAGGGCCAGCCGGTCTCGGTCTGCCAGTAGTTGTCGATGATCGGCACATTGAGCCCTTCACTGATCCAGCGGGCCGTCGGCTCGTCCAGCGGCTCACCGGCCAGAAACAGCGCACGCAGGCTGCTGAGATCGTATTTTTTAAGCAGTGCCGGGTCCTGCTTTTTCAGCACACGCACCGCTGTCGGCGCGCTGAACATGGCGGTGACCTTGTACTTCTCGACCAGGCTCCACCAGACGCCGCCATCGCTCTGGCCATCCATGCCCTGGGTTGGCAGGCCCTCGTACATGATGGTCGCCATGCCGGCAATCAGCGGCCCATAAATGATGTAGCTGTGGCCCACGACCCAGCCAATGTCGCTGGTCGAGAAAAAGGTTTCACCCGCTTTGCCGTCAAAAATATGCTTCATGCTGGCAGCCAGCGCCACCGTGTAGCCGCCGACATCGCGCTGCACGCCCTTGGGCTTGCCGGTGGTGCCGCTGGTGTAGATGGTGTAGCTGATGTCGGTCGAATCCAGCCATTCACAGGGCACTTGAGCGTCCAGATGCCTGGCACGCAGGTCGCTCCACAGCAGGTCACGGCCAGCTTCCAGCGCCATCGGGGCCAGGCCGCGGTCCACCAGCAGCACCAGCTCGGGTTTGTGGCTTGACAGCCGGATGGCTTCATCAAGCAGTGGCTTGTACGCCAGCGCCTTGCCGCCGCGCGAGCCTGCATCTGCGCTGACGATGACCTTTGGCGACGCATCTTCAATCCGCGAGGCGAGCGAGCCACTGGCAAAACCGCCGAACACCACGCAGTGAATCGCACCAATGCGGGCGCAGGCCAGCATGGCAAACGCGGCCTCGGCAATCATGGGCATGTAAATCAGCACGCGGTCACCCTTGACCACGCCCATGGCCTTCAGGCTGGCCGCCATACGCTGCACCTCAGCATGCAACTCTTTGAAGGTGTAAGTTTTTTCCTGCCCTGTTTCGCTTGAAACATAAATCAGCGCGGCCTGCTCGCTACGGCTGGACAGGTGCCGGTCCACCGCGTTGTGGCACAAATTGGTCTTGCCGCCCTCAAACCAGTGTGCAAACGGTGGGTTGTCGTAGTTGCAGACCCGCGTGAAGGGTGCGAACCAGTCGATCAGCTCAGCCTGCCCAGTCCAGAAGGCGTCGGGCCGGTCAATCGACTGGCGGTAAAACTCTGCATAGCTTGTCATGTCATGTCTCCAAAATAATCAGGCAAAAATCGTCCAGGCAGGTAAGAAGTAGCCATCTGGAACAGCAGGAACTGAATTCATAATTATGGATAATGGGCTTTCGGCAAGCTGACGGTTTGCAGCGAGCGAGTCAATCCCGATGAATATGCTATTTATTTGATAGCGCATAGCCCACGTACTTGCTGCAGTAGAGCCTCTTTTAATAAATAAAAACTCTTTTGCTCTGACGGTGTGTACGCTTACTGGTGTATGCATCGTCAGCGTTGTCTGGTTCAAAATCAGATGTCATCTTTCATGCGCGCTTTGTCTTGAATCACGCTCATGGCTCAAACTGCGCGGCATCACTTGACACCAGGCAACATGACTGGCGCTTAAACTCAAGTGCTTGATCGTTCCCGTGCGCCACGCCACTGCTACGGCTACTGCGCCCTGGCGTTCTGCACTCCACCTTTCCAGAGCCCCATTCATGCCATTTAACGCCCTGGGCTTTTCGCCCGCTGCCCTGCCTTTTTTAGTGCGCGCCATCACCGAGCAGGGTTACACCGCACCGACCGCCATTCAGGCCGCTGCCATTCCGGGGATTTTGCAAGGCCGCGATGTGGTCGGCTCAGCGCAAACCGGTTCGGGCAAGACAGCCGCCTTCGCGCTGCCGATGCTGGAGCAGGTTGCAGCCAGCAGCGCCAGCTCGCCACGACGCATTCATGGTCTGATTCTGGTGCCGACCCGCGAGCTGGCCGTACAAGTGGGCGAGGCGATTGTCAGCTTTGCAAAATACCTGCCGCAGCGGGTCAAGGTCGCAGTGGTGTTCGGTGGTGTCTCCATCAACCCGCAAATGATGAACCTGCGCAGTGGGGCGAATATCGTGGTGGCAACGCCCGGACGTCTGCTTGACCTGCTCAATCACAACGCCCTGAGCCTGGCGACTGTTAAAACACTGGTACTCGACGAGGCTGACCGACTGCTGGACCTGGGTTTTGGCGAGGAGCTGGGGCGCATTCTGGCGCTACTGCCCGCGCGCAGGCAAAACCTGTTTTTCTCGGCAACGTTTCCGCCAGCCATTGAGGCGCTTGCGGCCAGTCTGCTGCACAACCCGCTGCGCGTTGAAGTGAAGTCAGAACCTGAGGGTATACCGGATATCCAGCAACGCGCCATCGAGGTCGATGCCAGCCGGCGCACGCAGCTGCTGAGACACCTGGTGCAGACCGAGAAATGGAGCCGTGTACTGGTGTTCGTAGCGACCAAACACGCCGCTGAAATCGTGGCCGACAAGTTGCGCAAGGCCGATATTGAGGCCGAGCCCTTTCACGGGGAACTCAGCCAGGGCAAGCGCCAGCAGGTGCTGATGGACTTCAAGGCCAAAGCCGTTCAGGTGGTGGTTGCAACCGATGTTGCAGCGCGTGGACTGGACATCACGCAGTTGCCCGTCATGGTCAATTACGACTTGCCGCGCTCTGCCGTGGACTACACCCACCGGATTGGTCGCACCGGGCGCGCAGGCGAGGCTGGCATGGCGATCAGCTTTGTCAGTGCCGCCACCGAAGCCCATTGGCGTCTGATCGAAAAACGCCAGCATATCAGCGTGCCGCGTGAGCAGGTGGCGGGGTTTGAGCCGGTGGAACTTGCGCCCGTCAATGCAGCTGACCCGTCCGGGACGGGGGGAGTCAAGGGCAAACGGCCCAGCAAAAAGGACAAGTTGCGGGCGGCGACTGGAGCAGCGAACGCTTGAGCCGCCTGTCGCCAGGCTGGATGACCCGCAAATAAGCCACTGGTTTTCTTGTGCGTCTGTGGTGTGTATTGAATGCATGACTCATTCGTACGGATATCCCAAATGCAGAAATGCAAAAAGGCTTCAAAACCTGAGTCATGAAGCCTTTTAAAGCATCTTCAGCGCAAAGCTGAAGAAAGGGTTGACGAGGGCTTAGTAGCCGCCGCGTCCGCCACCACCGCCACCACCGTAGCCGCCACCACCGGAGCGACCACCACCGCCGCCGCCGCCGTAGCCGCCGCCACCGGAGCGGTCACCGCCGCCGCCGCCACCGCCGTAACCACCACCACCACCGCCGAAGCCGCCGGTACGTGGAGGACGAGCTTCCATCGGACGGGCTTCATTCACAGTGATGGAACGGCCACCAAGTGACTGACCATTCATGCCGGCGATTGCAGCTTGCGCTTCGGCGTCGTTGCCCATTTCCACAAAGCCGAAGCCTTTAGAGCGGCCAGTGTCACGTTCCATCATGACCTTGGCGCTGGTGATAGAGCCAAAAGCGCCAAAAGACTGTTGCAAGTCTTCGTCGCGAACGGTGTACGGCAGATTGCCGACATAAAGTTTGTTGCCCATTACGGACTCCTCAAAAACACATAAAAACAAATAGCGATGGGGTCCCGAAGCACAACAAATCCAAAAAGTACCGCCGTAGCGCGCGAAACTGACCGATCACCAGCTTGCACAGTAAATACTGCACGGCTGAATTATCGCCTCGAACAGCACGATATTGGGTTTAAAAATAGATGTTTCTCTGCAATTGGTGCAGAAAAAGCAAATATTGGACACCTGGATGCGAAAAAAGCTGACACAAATACTCTCCAATGGCCCACAACCGCCACATACTGACCATTTGAGCCGTCATTGAAGCCGATTAAGATCTGTCCATGCGTAAAAACGAAGATCGCTTGAGAGTTCTTGAAAATCTTGCCATTTTGGACACTGCACCCGAACTGGTCTTTGAAAACTTGACGCGTACGATGGCTCAGACCTTCGGTGTGCCAATGGCCATGGTCAACTTGCTGGATGCTGACCGTGACTGGTTCAAAGCCTGTATTGGGTTGCCCTTGAGCGAGTCGCCAGCTTCAACTTCATTTTGCGAGGTGTTTTTAAACACGGATCACGAGATGGTGGTGGCCCCAGACACGCTGCTGGATGCACGGTTTGCTTCGCACCCCATGGTGATTGGCCCGCCTCACATCCGGTTTTATGCGGCAGCGCGTTTGCAGGTCAGCGGGCAGACAGTGGGAACCCTGTGTGCTTATGACACCTGCGTCAAGCAGGTGTCATACATGCAAATTGAAGAGCTCAAGGCGTTGAGCAATGCGGCAATGGCATTGCTGGCCAGGCGCGCAAGCCTGCTGAAGACAAGTTAAAAAACTGGCAAGCTGGCACTTGTCGAAGTCTCCCGCCTGAAGCTTGATGCGTCAAACTGCGCTGTCTTCGGTTTGCACCCTTGCAGTGCGGTGCCCAGCCTTGGCAATGACTTCTACGTAAAACGCATCAGTGCCTTCTTCCACCAGTGCATCAACTGCTGCCATCAACGCAGCGAAATGCACAGGCTGGGCCGCCGCAGCGGTTGCACCCAGCTTGCAGTCAAAGTCCCAGAAATCAGCGCCTGCAGCCAGCGGTTTGGCGCGCTCGCGCTTGACGTATTTACGGATATCGTGTTTGGCGGCATCCAGCAAGCGGTCGCGGTTTTTGCCTTCAATCTGAAGTGTGTAGGTTTTTTTCACGGCTTGTCTGCCGCTGCGGCTGCTGCAGCGTTTTCAAGGGCTTCGTCCAGCGCCTTGCACGACGGTGCACATACGGCCTGGGACTTGCCCAGCACTTTGCGCGTGCCCATCAGTGACCTGGCCCGATGCTTGCCGCACATGAAGCACGACATGGTGGCGGCACCAAACGATGTGGTGGCTGCAAACGGTGAGCCCGACACTTTTGACTTGTAGCGCAGGCCGTCAGCGAGGACGGCGGTTTTAGCGTCAGCTCTTGCCATGTTTGATATCTTCCTTGGGTTGGGTGGTTGAGTGCTTCATTGCCTGATGGATGACACTGGTGCTTGGCGGTGCCATGGCTGGCAGAGCACGCACAAACAAAAATCTGCAAAACTCCCGCAGGCCGTTGTCTCATGGTTGATTTGGGCGAGGCGACCATCAAATGGGTGCCGATGTTGCCAAGAGCTTGGGGAAATGCAGGAAAGTTCAAGCTTCGACCTGTATTTTACCCGCTTTTAGCAATACGCTGCTGGCGTGTCTCGCTCCTCAATTGATAGCTGATAGCGCTCGACAGCAGTGGCCAAAGCCTGCTTTTCGTGTGTCAGCTATTGACAGGTGCTGTCATCGACCTGTCCGGACTCTGCGCTAACGCCCGGCGAATAGAAACATTGATAAAGTTCAGGGCTGGAGTTTTGACGCTGCCCGATCGCCAAAAGTGCGTTTAAATGCGGACAATCAAAACGCAAAGCACAGCTTGAAAACAGGGCCTCATAACCACCGGGTTCCTGACCTCCAAAACAACCTCAAAAACATGAAAGCATTTCCCCATGGCACGACTCGTTAACTGCATCAAACTCGGCAAGGAAGCGGAAGGCCTGGACTTTCCTCCCTACCCGGGTCCTCTGGGCAAACGCTTGTGGGAAGAAGTCTCCAAGCAGGCCTGGGCAGACTGGATGAAGCAGCAAACCATGCTGGTCAATGAAAACCGCCTGAACCTTGCTGACCAGCGCGCCCGCCAGTATTTGGCCCGGCAGATGGAAAAGCATTTCTTCGGCGATGGTGCAGACGTGGTGCAGGGCTACACGCCGCCTGCGGCCTGAGCGCCGGGGATGTCGGCCCTGTAGAGTGGCGAGACGACGACACCGCCTGAGGAGACCCCTTTGAGCCTCTGCTCCGATGGTCTGCCCGGCAGTGCCCGGTACCCCCCCGAGCATGCGCGGACGGTCTTTCTGGCGGGGTGCGGTCTGCCCGCAGCCTGGCGCGGTCAAGCCCAGTGGCGCATTCTGGAACCCAGCTTCGGTCTGGGCCTGAACTTTCTGGTGACATGGGCCGCCTGGAAAGCGGATCCCCTGCGCCCGAAGCTGCTGCATTTTGTCTCGATTGAAGCCTTTCCTGGACATGCTGTAGATGCGCTTGGCAGCACTGCAGACCAACCCGAATTACACCTTTTGGCGCTGCAACTGCAAGCGCAGCTTTGGGGCTTGTTGCCCGGCTTTCACCGCCTGGTGTTTGAAGGTGGAAATGTGCTGCTGACGCTGTGTATGGGTGACTTGAAAACCATGCTGCGCCAGCAACAGTTTGAAGCTGATTCGGTTTACCTGGATGGCTTCAGCGCGCCCGAAAACCCCGATGTCTGGGATATTCACACACTCAAAGCTGTCGCGCGCTGCTGCAGGCGCGGCACCCGCATCGCCTCCTGGCGCATCGCGCACAAGGCTCTGGACACATTACGCCAATGCGGTTTTACGGTCCAGAAAACGCCCGATGTGCCGCTGACAGACGAGAACTTTCAGGGGCAATACAACCCTTGCTGGGAGCCCAGAAAACCGGCACATCCACAGCGCTTGCCTAACCTGCCATCCAGCCCCAGGCAGCCGTCAACAGCAGTGGTGGTGGGTGCTGGCCTGGCCGGTGCAGCCATAGCCAACAGCCTGGCCAGACGCGGCTGGCAAGTGGTGGTGCTGGATGCCGCCAACACCCCGGCCAGTGGCGCTTCAAGCCTGCCCGCCGGGCTGCTGGTGCCGCATGTATCGCCCGATGACAGCCTGCTGTCGCGCCTCTCGCGCTGTGGCGTCCGGATGACATTGCAGCAAGCCCATAGACTGCTGGTGCATGGCACGGACTGGAGCCACACCGGTGTGCTGGCGCACGATGTGGACGGGACCAACGTTATTGCCACGGCAGCACAACCATTGGCAGGCGCTGCCGCTGACTGGAGCCGCACCGCCACCCCGGCGCAGCTTGCTGGCGCTGGCCTTGCAGACACCAGTCATGCGCTGTGGCATGCACCCGCTGGCTGGATCAAGCCTGCGCGCCTCGTCAATGCCTGGCTGGCAGCGCCCGGCATTGCGTGGCGCGGCAACTCACGGGTGGCGACGTTGCAGCCCCATGCGGCAGGCTGGCAGGCCCTGGACGCGGCCGGTGCGGTGCTGGCACAAGCCGACCTGGTGGTGATCGCAGCAGCGTATGGCAGCGAAGCACTGGCGGCGAGTGTTAATCCGTCACCCCTGGCTTTGCAGGCGGTTCGTGGACAGGTCTCATGGGGCGTGCATCCCGCGCAGCATTCAGGTCAGGCTCAAGCTGAGCATCCAGCGAAGGGCTGGTCGCGCTTTCCTGTCAACGGTCACGGGGGCCTGATACCCGCCATACCCGACACGCAGGGGCTGGCGTGGCTCATGGGAGCCAGCTATGAGCGCGGTTGCGACACGCCCACTGTCAAACCGCAGGATCACGACCAGAACCTGGCGCGTTTGCAGCACTTGCTGCCGCAAACAGCAGACCTGCTGACCGATCAATTCAACACGGGTACTGTCCAGGGCTGGGCCGGGATTCGATGCGCCACGCCCGGCAGACTGCCTACCCTGGACTGCATTGCCCGCCACAGCTCGGGGGCCGAGGTCTGGATGTGTACGGGCATGGGCTCGCGCGGGCTGACTTTTTCTGCCTTGTGTGCAGAACTGCTGGCGGCGCAATTGCACGGGGAGCCGCTGCCGCTGGAAAAGCGGCTGGCACAGGCATTGATGACGGCTGTGCCGGTGACAGAGCACCTTTAGGATGCCCGTGCCCCCACCCGTTTATTTCATGGCGTCAGCCGGACGGCGCGCTTTCACGTAGGCGTCTGATGGCAGGTAGTTCTTGCCGTCTGCATATCGCCACTGCACCATGGTGCCTTTGTTGCCACGCAAGTCCAGCTTGCCGACATAAGCGCCCATAGTGGACTGCTGGTCAATCGCGCGGAATTCAGCCGGGCCAAATGGCGTGGAAAACTTCATGCCACGCAATGCGGTCACCAGTTTTTCATTGTCCGTGGAGTTGGCTTTTTTGATGCCTGCAAAAATCGCCTGCATGGTGGCGTAACCCACTACAGAGCCGACTTTCGGGTATTCCTTGAACCGGCGGTAGTAGTTGGCTGCAAAACTGGCGTGCTCTTTGGAGTCAATCTGGTCCCAGGGGTAGCCCGTGACAATCCAGCCCTTGGGCGTCTCGTCTTTCAGCACATCCAGGTATTCCGGCTCACCCGACAACAGCGAGACCACCGGTGTTTTCGGGAAAATCCCGCGCTGGTTGCCTTCGCGCACCAGTTTGGCCAGGTCTGCGCCAAATGTCACATTGAAAATCGCATCTGGCTTGGTTTGCATGGTGGCCTGCAGCGTGGTGCCCGCCTCCAGCTTGCCCAGGGCAGGCCATTGTTCACCGACAAACTCCACGTCCGGGCGTTTGGCTTTCAGCAGTTCTTTAAAGATGGTCACGGCGCTCTGGCCGTACTCGTAATTGGGCGCAATCGTGGCCCAGCGTTTGGCGGGCATCTTGACAGCTTCTTCGACCAGCATGGCGGCTTGCATATAGGTGCTCGGACGCAGGCGGAAGGTGTAGCGGTTGCCTTTTTCCCACACGATGGCATCGGCCAGCGGCTCACTGGCGATGAAAACACGCTTGTTTTTCTGCGCGTGGTCAGCCAGCGCCAGGCCGACGTTTGACAAAAAGCCGCCTGCCAGCACATCGACCCGCTCTTTGGATGTCAGCTCAATGGCGTGGCGCAAGGCTTCTTCAGGCTTGCCAGCATCGTCGCGCGCAATCACTTCGACCTTGCGGCCCAGCAAACCGCCTGCCACATTGATCTCTTCCACCGCCAGCTCCCAGCCTTGCCGGTACGGCAGCGTGAACTGGGGAATGGTGGAGTAACTGTTGATTTCGCCAATTTTGATCGGCGGCTTGTCAGCACTGTGCGCCAGGGCAGCACAGGCCAGAAGCACACCACCGAGCAGGGCTTGTTTCGTTAACGTCATGATTTTCTCCAGAGTACAAAAAAAGCGGGGAGATCGGCCAACGGGCAGGCCAAACTCCGGATGGCGAAACTGTACCAGCGCCACGAGTCACAGCGCTGATGTTTGCAGGTAAACCTTGCTGCCACCCTGACCGGGACAGGCCGTGTGTCGGCTAAAAGCGCTGCAGACCCGCAGGCAGGCTAAAAAATAAGCTTATGCGCATAAAGCAAGCATAAATATGTAGTTTGCTTTCATAAGCACCGCGCTTACATTCTGCGGCTTATGAATGAATTCGCCTTTGTCTTTGCCGGGTTTGCCGTGGGCCTTGTGGTGGGTCTGACGGGCGTGGGCGGTGGCTCGCTCATGACGCCGCTGTTGATCTTCGGTTTTGGCATCAAGCCGCATCTGGCCATTGGTACGGATTTGCTGTTTGCCGCGTTCACCAAGCTGGGCGGCACTGTCAGCCTGGCGCGGCATCGCCTGATTGACTGGCCCATGGTGGGGCAAATGGCCTTGGGCAGTGTGCCGGCCTGCCTGGTCACGCTGTATGGGTTGAAGCAGCTCGGGCCTGCCAACCCCGCCACCCAAGCCCTGATGACGACCACTCTGGGCGTGGCGCTGTTGCTGACAGCCGCTGCCACGCTGTACAAAGCCGTTCGCGGCAAGGCTGTGCCCACCCACATTGCGCCTGAGCTGTTGAGCCAGGCCACCAAAGCCCGGCACTGGGCGCTGCCTGTGCTGTTTGGTGCCGTGATTGGCACGCTCGTGACCCTCACGTCGGTGGGCGCTGGGGCCATTGGCGTGATTGTCTTGATGCTGCTCTACCCGGCCCTGCCGTTGCCGCGCATTGTGGCGGCAGACATTGCTCACGCAGTGCCCTTGACGCTGGTGGCCGGTCTGGGCCATGCCTCGATTGGGTCGGTGGACTGGCTGCTGCTGGCCAAGCTGCTGGCTGGCTCGCTGCCCGGCATCTGGCTGGGTACCGTGCTGATGAAAAAAACACCTGACCGGGTGATTCGTTCTTTGCTCTCGCTGCTGCTGGCTTATGCCGGCGTGAAACTCATTTCAATTTAGACCCACCTGACTCATCGACCGCCATGTACCAATACACCGCATTTGACCGCCAGTTTGTCCAGGCCCGCGCCAGCCAGTACCGTGACCAGCTCACGCGCTGGCAGGCCGGCACCCTGCCTGAAGCCGAGTTCAAGCCCCTGCGCCTGCAAAACGGCTGGTATGTGCAACGCTACGCCCCCATGCTGCGGGTGGCTGTGCCCTATGGCGAGCTGAATGCCGCACAACTGCGTGTGCTGGCCAAAATCGCCAGAGACTACGACCAGCCCAACGCGGCGCTGTTCAACGACGCACAGGCGGCGCAAGACAAGCTGGGCGAGATTCCCTTGCCAGACGGAAATACCGTCAAAACCAAGCTGACCAAGGGTTATGCCCACTTCACCACGCGCCAGAACGTGCAGTTCAACTGGATCACGCTCGATAAATCAGCCGATGTGATGGACCTGCTGGCCAGCGTCAACATGCATGGCATCCAGACCAGCGGCAACTGCATTCGCAACATTACCAGCGATGAGCGCGCCGGCATCGCAGCTGACGAGCTGGCAGACCCGCGCCCGTTTGCCGAAATCATGCGCCAGTGGAGCACGCTGCACCCTGAATTCGCATTTTTGCCGCGCAAGTTCAAGATAGCGATTACCGGTGCGCTGGAAGACCGGGCCGCCACGGCCTGGCATGACGTTGGCCTGCACATGGTCAAAAGCAACGATGGCCTGCTCGGTTTCAAAGTGCTGGTCGGTGGCGGCATGGGCCGCACGCCGATTCTGGCCACGACGATTCGCGAATTTTTGCCGTGGCACCAGATTCTCAACTACATCGAAGCCATCGTTCGCGCCTACAACCGCTTTGGCCGCCGCGATAATATCTACAAAGCACGCATCAAGATACTGGTCAAAGCCGAAGGCCAGTCGTTTGTGGACCAGGTTGAAGCCGAGTACAAAGACATCGTCGAGATCGACGGCGCGCCGCACACCATCACGCAAGCCGAACTGGACCGCGTGTCAAGTTCTTTCGCAGCGCCCGACCTGAGCTGCAACCGGAGCAGTGCCGAGGCCAAAATAGCCAATATCCTGCGCGCAGCCGCCGAGGACGACGTCGAGTTTTCTCGCTGGTTGCAGCAAAACGTGGCACCGCACAAAAACCCCGATCTGCGCATTGTCACGCTGTCCTTCAAGCGCCTGGGCCAAGCCCCCGGCGACGCCACGGCCAGCCAGCTGGACGCAGCCGCTGATCTGTCCGACCAGTTCTCAGCCGGTGAAGCGCGTGTCACGCACGACCAGAACCTGGTGTTACCCTGGGTGCGCTGTGACCAGCTGGCCGAGTTGTGGAAAGCCGCGCGCCAAGCGGGTTTTGCAAGCCCGAACATCCGCCTGCTGACCGACATGATTGCCTGCCCCGGCGGGGACTTTTGCAGCCTCGCCAATGCGCGCTCCCTGCCGCTGGCAGAAGCCATCACACGCCGCTACCAGGACCTCGACGAGCTGCATGACCTGGGCGAGATTGACCTGCACATCAGCGGCTGCATCAACTCGTGCGGGCATCACCACAGTGGGCACATCGGTATCTTGGGTGTCGATAAAGACGGCAAGGAGTGGTACCAGATCACGCTGGGCGGCTCGGACGGCTCTGCGCTGTCGGGCGCGCCTGCACTGGGCAAGGTGGTTGGGCCGTCGTTTTCAGCGGCTGAAGTGCCGGATGTGATCGAGGCCGTGCTGGCCACCTACCGCGACCTGCGTCTGGCCTTGCATGACAAACACGAGACCTTCATTGCCACCCTGCGCAGGGTGGGCATCGAGCCATTTAAAGCCGCTGCCCAGGGCGCACGGTTTTCTGCAGCGCAAGCCGCCTGAAAGGCAATACTATGAAATTAATAGCATCCAGCACAGATAATGCGTGGGCTGACGGCCTGAATGACTTAAAAACCATCGTTTTGACCAATGATGCGGACCCGCGCGAGCAATCGCTGGCGGGCGTCACCCGAATCGACCTGCACTTCCCCAAATTCACCGATGGCCGCGCCTTCAGCCAGGCGTTCTTGCTGAGCCGCCGCCTCGGCTTCAAAGGTGATATCCGGGCCACCGGCGACGTGCTGGTCGATCAACTGGCGCAGATGCAGCGCAGCGGCTTTACCAGCGCCGAGTTGCGCGCCGACCAGCCGCTCGACGTGGCCCAGCGTGTGCTGGCCAGCTACCCTGGTTATGACGTGGGGGCGTACCAGGGCGATGCGGTTCACCCTTCACCCCACTTTGTGGAGGCTTGACGATGTCAGCGATTTCGCTCTACGCCAGACCATCGGCCACGTTTACCCACAAACTAGAAGCCAGCCGGACGCTGCTTTTGTCCGCCGCCGAGCACCACTCGCCAATCACCCAGGCATCCAGCCTGGGTGTCGAAGACATGGTGGTCACGCACCTGATCGCCGAGACCGGCATCGCGTCCAGCATTTTTGTGCTCGACACCGGCATGCTGCATGACGAAACGCTGGCGCTGATCGGCAGACTTGAAGCGCGCTACAGCGTCAAGGTCGATGTGTACCGGCCTGATGCTGTGGCAGCTGCGCAATTTGTCACCGCCAACGGCCTAGACGCGATGTACACCAGCCTGGCGCTGCGCAAAGCCTGCTGCGACTTGCGCAAGATGGTGCCCCTGGCGCGCGCCCTGAGCGGCAAAAAAGCCTGGATTACCGGCTTGCGGCGCGAGCAATCCAGCGCGCGCGCTGAAGTGCATGCCATCGAGCCGGGTGCAGAGCGTACCAAAATCAACCCGCTGGCCGACTGGACGCAGGGCGACGTCTGGCATTTTGTGGCGCTCAACAACATTCCGTACAACCCGCTGCATGACGCTTTTTTCCCCAGCATTGGCTGCGCGCCCTGCACCCGCGCAGTGACGCTGGGTGAAGACCCGCGCTCTGGCCGCTGGTGGTGGGAGCAGCAAGGCGCCAAAGAGTGCGGCCTGCATGTCGCCGGCCCATCGGCCACCGTTGCACCGCTGTCCCGAATCAACATCAAGGAAATCGCCGCATGAACGCCCGTACCGAACCCCAATTTCTTGAAAAACTGAGCAACGCGCACCTCGACGCGCTGGAAGAAGAAGCCATCTTCATCCTGCGTGAGGTGGCCGCCGTTTTTGAGCGCCCCACGCTGCTGTTTTCAGGCGGCAAAGACTCGCTGGTGCTGCTCAAATGCGCCGAGAAAGCCTTTGGCGCAGGCAACCTGCCTTACCCGCTCTTGATGATTGATACCGGCCACAACTTTACGGAAGTCACCGATTTCCGCGACTACCGTGCCCAGCAACTCGGTGCCAATCTGATCGTGCGCAGCGTTGAAGACTCCATGGCGCGCGGCACGGTGCGCTTGGCCCACCCCGGCGAGTCACGCAACGTACACCAGTCGGTGACGCTGTTAGAGGCGATTGACGAATTTCGCTTCGACGCGCTGATTGGCGGTGCCCGGCGCGATGAAGAAAAAGCCCGCGCCAAAGAACGCATCTTTTCGCACCGCGATGCACACGGCCAGTGGCAACCCAAGGCCCAGCGGCCCGAGCTGTGGAGCCTGTTCAACACCCGCCTGCAGCCGGGCGAGCACTTTCGCGTGTTCCCGATCAGCAACTGGTGCGAACTGGACGTGTGGCAATACATCGCGCGTGAAAACATTGAGCTGCCATCGCTGTACTACGCGCACCAGCGCCAGGTGGTCGAGCGCAAGGGTCTCCTGGTACCGGTCACCCCACTCACCCCGCTCAAAGAGGGCGAAGTAGCGGTTGAAAAAACCGTGCGCTTTCGCACCGTAGGTGACATCACCTGCACCTGCCCCGTCAGCAGCCCGGCCCTGAACGCGGCGGATGTGGTGCTGGAAACCCTGGCAGCCGACGTGAGCGAGCGCGGTGCGACCCGCATGGACGACAAAACGTCAGATGCGTCGATGGAAAAACGTAAAAAAGAAGGCTATTTTTAGCACCCTCCGGAGCGGGCTTTGCCCGCTTCCCCCCAGAGGGCGGCGCCTGAGGTCGGCAAAGCCGGACCTGCGGCCCCTGCTGGCACAGACATTCACGCTTTTTAGGTCACCATGAACATTTCGACTCTCTCATCTCAAAACGTCACAGACGCGCAAGACACTCGCGCCGCCCTGCGCTTTGTCACCTGCGGCAGCGTGGACGACGGCAAGAGCACCCTGATTGGCCGCCTGCTGGTCGATAGCAAAGCCGTGCTGCAAGACCAGCTGGCTGGTGTGCAGCGCGGTGGGCAAACCGATCTGGCGCTGCTGACCGACGGCCTGCAGGCCGAGCGCGAACAGGGCATCACGATTGATGTGGCCTACCGCTACTTCAACACCGCTGCGCGCAAGTTCATCATTGCCGATGCGCCCGGCCATGAGCAGTACACCCGCAATATGGTCACCGCCGCATCAAGCGCCGACGCTGCCGTGGTGCTGGTCGATGCGACCAAGCTGGACTGGAACGCGCCGCTGCCCGAGCTTCTGGCACAAACACGCCGCCATTCGCTGCTGGTCAACCTGCTGCGCGTGCCGTCGATGGTGTTTGCCATCAACAAGCTTGACGCGGTGGCTGACCCGGCGCTTGCTTTTGCCAATATCAGCGCGGCCTTGACGCAGTTTGCCGAACACGCTGAAATTTCGTTCAAGGCGATTGTCCCGGTGTCTGCGCTGATCGGCTACAACGTGGTGGACCCAAACCCCGGCTGGTGCAACTACAGCGGACCTGGCCTGCTACAAATTCTGGAGCAGCTGCCCGCCACGCCAGCCGATACGACTCAGCCGTTTGCTTTCCCGGTGCAATGGGTAGAGAAGTTTTCTTCAAGTGCTGACACCTCCAAAGGCCGCCGCATCTTCTGGGGCCGTATTGCCAGCGGTATGGCGCAGCCCGGCGCTCAAATTACCGTGATGCCCAGCGGCAAAACCGCCACCATCGCGCAGGTTTTAAGCCATGCACGCCAGCCAAAAACCGTGGCGGCAAACCACAGCGCCGGCATTATTCTGGACCGTGAACTGGACATCTCACGCGGCGACTGGCTTCTGGCCAGTAACAAGGGCACCCCGAACCCTGGCACGCGCGACATCGTAGCGACCGTCGCCTGGATGGACGAAGAGCCGCTGGTGCCTGGCCGCACGTATTGGGCGCTGCACGGCCACCGCTGGGTCAAGGCCAAAGTCAGGCGCATCGTGAGCCATATCAATATCAACACGCTGCAAAGCACAGAAGCTACCCAGCTCGATGTCAATGCCATCGGCGTGGTCGAGCTGGCGCTGTTAGAGCCGATTGCCGCGTTGCCCTACAAACGCTCGCGCAGTCTGGGCTCTCTGGTGCTGGTCGATACCGCATCGCACAAAACCTCAGGTGCTGCGCTGGTGCTGTGAATGACCCCGCCCTGAAAGGCGGAGCTTCCAGCTTCACGGGCCATAGCCGCCACAGAAGACTTGCGTCCATGTTCTAACCTGCAAAGACATGGATTTCTGGGCGCGCATACAGCACGAGCAGGTTTTACGAGAAGGGGGAAATCCGATTGACTTCGATGTACCCTTTACCAGCTCTTGCTGCTTTGTATTTCAGCATCCCGTTAAAATCGACTACTGGTATTCCCTATTGCCCTGCGGCTTTTTAGCCTCGCGCATCTCTTTTCTCCATCATTTTTAAGCCCCCATGAGCGCCTTCAACGAAGAACGTGTGTTGTCCGTCCACCACTGGACCGACAAACTTTTCAGCTTCACCACCACACGCGACGAGTCCATGCGGTTCAGCAACGGGCACTTCACCATGATTGGCCTGCGCGTGAACGACAAACCGTTGCTGCGGGCTTACAGCATCGTCAGCGCCAACTACGAAGACCACCTGGAATTTTTGAGCATCAAGGTGCAGGACGGCCCGCTGACCTCGCGCCTGCAGCACATCAAGGTGGGCGACACCGTCATCATCGGCAAAAAACCCACGGGTACGCTGCTGATTGACTACCTACTGCCCGGCAAGCGCTTGTATTTGCTGTCCACCGGCACTGGCCTTGCACCGTTCATGAGCATCATCCGCGACCCGGCCACGTATGAGGCGTTTGAGCAGGTCATTCTGGTCCATGGCGTGCGTCAAAAAGACGAGCTGGCCTACCATGAACTGGTGACAGCCGATTTGCCCAGGCATGAGTTTTTAGGCGAGATGATCGCCAAACAGCTGCTGTACTACCCCACCGTCACACGCGAGGCCTACCACACCATGGGCCGGGTGACCGACCTGATGGCATCAGGCAAGCTGTTTGACGACCTGAAACTGCCGCCACTCGATGCTGCAGAAGACCGCGTGATGATTTGCGGCAGTCCGGACATGCTCAAAGACCTCAAGGTCATGCTCGAAGGCAAGGGCTTCAAGGAAGGCACCACCTCCAAACCCGGTGACTTTGTAATTGAACGGGCTTTTGCGGAGAAGTGATTGGGCTGGTTTTAAATAGCCATGGTTTGGGTGAATCAACAACGTCCGGCAAGCTGCCGTACAATCAGGTTTTGACTTTCAGCATGACAAAGCAATCAACCGTATCCGCTGTCCCAAACTCCGCTCGTCTTGAAGCCCGTCTGCCTGCCCATGTTCACAGCCTGCTCAGGCGGGCAGCTGATCTTGAAGGCCGCAGCCTGACGGACTTCGTGGTCAGCGCCGCCCATGCCGCCGCCGTCCGGTCGATTGAAAGCGCCGAGTTGCTGCGCCTATCCAGCACTGACCAGGCAGCGTTTGCACAAGCGCTGATCAACCCCGCCAAACCCAATGCGGCTTTAAAGCGTGCTTTTGCACGGCAGCACCAGCTGATTGCTGACTGACCAGGTGACGGCCATCCAAGCGCCTTTTCGGGTGGTGTCACTTGATGCACAGCACAACCGGACGGCGTTTTCATGTGGTAACCCCGCGCTGGACCGCTATTTTGAAAGTCAGGTGTCGCAAGACGTCAAGCGGTGCGTTGCAACATGCTTTATTGCACTGGCCCCTGACGCAGCCATTGCCGGGTTTTACACACTGGCAGCCACCAGCGTCGTCCTGACGGACCTGCCTGCATCCAGTGCCAAAAAACTGCCCCGCTACCCGCTGGTGCCCGCCGTGCGCATGGGCCGCCTTGCGGTCAGCAGCGCCCATCAGGGACTGGGCCTGGGTGCAGCACTGCTGGCCAATGCGCTGCAACGCGCTGCTGGTGCCGATATTGCAGCTTACGCGCTGGTAGTAGATGCCAAAGATGACCAAGCTGCCAGGTTTTATACGCATCACGGCTTCACAAGCTTGCCAGATGCTGTGCTCACCCTGTTTTTGCCTTTGGCCAGCGTGGAGCCTTTGGTCAGATGAATGATGTTCTGAAGCTTTTTGAGGTTCTGAAAAAATCTGACTAAAAAACTTTCTACGCTAGCAACTGCGGACGCTGAATGCTATTTTTTAAATAGCATTTGTCGATAAAATTACCTGCCCTCAAGAGGTAACCTGGTCAGGCAACAGATGCACGTGGCACAACATGGGCGCGTAGCCAGGCGGCGAAGTCGCCCTCAGATATATCGCCTGCGGCTACATTGAGCATGGTGAACACGCAGTCGGCATCAGAGACAATCAACCGCCAGCCGTTGCGCCTTAAAAAAAGCTCGGTCGCCACCAATGCGGTGCGCTTGTTGCCCTCAATAAAAGCGTGGTTTCGCGACATACCATGACCGTAAGCAGCAGCAAGCGCACAAACGTCAGGCTCGCCATAAGCCGCCAGATTCAGAGGCCTGGACAATGCTGACTCCAGCAAATTCGCATCTCGCAAACTAGCGCCACCGCCGTGCTCGGCCAGCTGCATCTCGTGGACCGCTATCAGCACCGCACGGTCAATCCAGCGCCATTGAGCGACCTGCGCGCTCACTTGGCCAGCTCGCGCAACACATCATGCCGCTCCCTCATGATCTCGCGGCCTATACGCATCTGCTCTTCAAACTCAGGGTTGTGCTTGGTGATGCGCAGACCATCAGGCGTGTCAGTGACAAAAAATTCATCGCCTTTTTCAAGCCGCATCTGCGCCAGCAATTCCTTGGGGAAGATCGCTCCCACAGAGTTGCCAATTTGAGTCAGTTTGAGCATGTGCATGAGGTTACTCCAGTTATTACAAACGTAATACTAAAAAAAACATCTTACACCGTCAAGCCTCTCAAACTTTCAAGCCCTCACAATGCGCAGATACTTCAATGCGTCCACTTGCCCCGCATCGCCGCCGGGTGGCCGGGCAGCTTCAGTGATTTGCCGGTGTTCACCAGCTGGTCGCCATCAACCCGCAAAATCGTGATGTCCTGGTCGATAAAGTTACCCACATACACGTAACGCCCGTCCGCGCTAAACACCACACCTTCAGGCAGGCCGCGCACATCAACCTCGTTGCTGCGGATAACTTTTTTGCCGTCAATCTTCAGCGCCACCACGGACGCATTGCGGTTGTAAAACGGCGCGGTGGTCGCGGAGTTACTGCCTTTGAGCAGCACTGCCACCGCCATCTTGCCAGTCGGGCTGATGGCCAGACCTTCAGGCGCATCACCGACGACGATCTTGTCAATCACACGCGGCGGACTGGCTTCAATGTCGATCACACTCACCGTGTCAACGTGGCCGTCAGCCGCGCCTGCGTTGCCGTTGTCGGCTGTCAGTGCCAGCTTGCCGTCGGGTGTCACGTCCACGTTGTAAGGCCACAGCCCGGCGGGCACGTCAAGTTTGTTGTAGGTGACCTTTTCACCATTGACCTCTAAAAACGCTATTTTGTGGTTCGGAAACTTGGCCGCCACAGCGCGCTTGCCATCCGGTGTGAAGCGCACATGCGCTACTGACTCGCCCATGGCCACCGTGTCAATCAGCTCGACTTTTTTACCCGTGATGCGCAGCACGCTGACAGAGTTGTCAGCCCGGTTGGCCACCAGCGCCAGGTTGCCTGCCCGGTTGATGGACAGGCCCGAGGGTTGCTTGCCGACTGCCACGGTGTCAATCAGCATGGGTGGTGTGGTGGTCAGGTCAATCACAAACAGGCGGTTGTCCGGCACCGCCTTGAGCGCGCCGTTTTCAGTGATCATATTGAGCGAGTTGGCCACAATGGCGATCGTCTCGTCCGGCGTGATGGCCAGGTTCACGGGTGGGCCGGCAATCGTGTTGGGCAGGGGCAGCGTGGTGATGATTCTGGGCGCCAGCGGGTCGGTGCCAATGTCAATGATCGACAGACTGTCAAGGCCCGCCGCACTGAGCACGGCCTTGCCGTCAGCGTCCCAGGCCTGCTTCTCGTCGTTGGCCACAATCATCAACTCGCGCTTGCCTGCAGATGCGGACGGCGATGTGGAGGACACGCCAGCGCAACCCGCCAGCACAAGTGCGCCGACGACTGCAATGATGGATAAACGAAAACGCATGTTGTAACTTTCGGTTGGTTGGTTCTTATATGTACCCTCTGATGGTAAGCAGCGAATTCACCCAAAGGACCTAGGGTGTTCCTGTAGAGGCGTCTTCAGCCTGCTCTAGGCAGCAAGAGCCGTCCAAATGCGATTTTCGAGCCGAACCTTCATGAGAAAACAGGCGCTGTGGCAGAAAATGCGAGGGCTCTGCGCTATCTAATCAGGAGCGATCTGAAACCACTCTCAAACCACCCGCATGTCCAGATGTTTGCCCAAAGCCTGCAACGCAGCCGCAATACCGTCGATGCGGGTGGTGTGCCTGATGTCGGTCAAGCGGTTGACTTCCTGCGGGCTGGTATTCAGGCGGCGCGCCAGTTCTGCAGGCCGCACGTTTTGCGTCACCATCTCATTGAGCAGCAACACCTTGGCCGACAAACTGGCAGCCAGTTCCACCACGTGCTGGCCACGCTTGGGCTTTGAAGGCGCAGGGATAATACGCCGGTCTTCAAAGTAA
>JBBRMH010000012.1:0-41044 GCA_038230935.1 Burkholderiales bacterium
CCTTGACCGGCTGCGCGCACTCGGCTGCACCGTTGTACCCGTAGGCCCCTGGCTGAAAACCAGCGCAGTTGCCGCTTTCGAGGCCGAGTTCTACTCGGGCATTGCGCGCCGCATTGCCGGGCTGCCCGATGCACTGGCGCAGATTGATCCAGCACTGCGCAAGCAGGTCGAGGCCTTGCAGCGCGCGCCTGCAGACATGGCGCAACTGGCCGCTGACCGGACAAACATCCGGCAGCAGTTAGGGGCCGTATTCGAGCATGTTGATGTCTTGCTGAGCCCCACGCTGCCGGTAGCCGGTATTTTGGCGGGTCACGATGCGCCCGCTGCGTGGGCGCATTGCGGGCCAGTGGCCTGGTCCCACTTCACTTATGCGATCAACCTCACTGGCAACCCTGCCGCCTCGGTGCCTGCAGGCCTGAGCGCCGCTGGCCTGCCGATAGGTCTGCAAATCATTGGCAAGCCGTGTGACGAGTTGACCGTGCTGCGGGTGATGGCGGCGCTGCAGGCAACGGACGACCGTTTTGCACTGTCAGCGATTAACCTGCAGGGCGATCAGTCAGGTGCGGCAACCACAGGCAGGCTCAGGCAGGCGAAAAATCGGCCTGTCTGAGCGTTCGGAATGACGGCGCAGGTGCTGTTAACTGCATCAGCCACGCATCAATCACAGCCGGGTCATTGACCCGTTTGAGCGTCTGATAGGCCACCTCAGCCTCTGGAAAGCGCCGCCTTAGAAAATTCAGCCACTGCTTGAGCCGCCCGGCGCGGGATTTGCTGTCAAGGCGGGTACACACGATATGCCAGAAGTCGGCAATCAGCGGTATCAAGCCTGGCCAGTTCACAGCGGCTGCGGCCAAGCCTGTCATATCAGCCTTGATGGCCAGACCCAGGCCGGGGTCCACCACGGCACCCCGGCCAATCATCAGCATGTCGCAGCCAGAAGCTTCGCGGCAGCGGCGCGCGTCTTCCACGGTCCAGATTTCACCGTTGGCCACCACCGGGATGTGTACTGCGGCGCGTATGTCGGCAATGCGTTCCCAGTACGCCGGTGGCCGGTAGGCCTGGGCTTTGGTGCGTGCGTGCACCACCACCTCGCTGGCACCGCCACTGGCAATGGCCAGCGCGCACTCAACAGCCAGTGAGTCGTCGAGGTAACCCAGCCGCATCTTGGCTGATACCGGCATGTGTGCAGGCACAGCGCGGCGCACGGCCGCGACGATGGCATGAATGGTTTCCGGCTCTTTGAGCAACGATGCACCGCCGCCATGCCGGTTAACCACATTGGCCGGGCAGCCAAAGTTCAGGTCGATGCCCTCTGGCCCCAGACTGGCCAGGCGGGCGGCGTTTTCAGCCAGGCACACCGGGTCTGAGCCCAGCAGCTGCGCCCGCACCGGCACGCCGGAAAAGGTTCGGCCACCGTTGTGCAGCTCGGGCACGATGCGGGTAAAAACGCGCTCGGGCAACAACTGGTCAGTGATGCGAATGAACTCGGACACACAGCGGTCAACACCACCTACACGGGTCAAAATATCCCGCAAGACAAAATCAAGCAGGCCTTCCATGGGCGCCAGCAGAATCATTTTTACAGGGCACCCAGCCGCCAGAGCGAAGTGACCTCAAGCGTCCGTGCGGCATGCAGCGGATCTGTGGTCTCAAGCGCTTTCGGGTGCTCGGGCTTCACGTCCATGCGGCCCACGACCTTCAAACCACCCGCCTTGATGGCTTCGAGCAGGTCGGCGCGGGAACGCAGGCCCAGGTGCTCGGCAAAGTCCGACAAAATCAGCCAGCCCTCGCCGCCCGGTGCCAGATGCGCCGCCAGGCCTTTGATAAAGCCCAGCAGCATGCGGCTGCTCTCGTCATACACAGCACCTTCCAGCGGGGAGCCGGGGCGCGCTGGCAACCACGGCGGGTTGCAGACGATGACCGAGGCCAGGCCTTCAGGGAACAGGTCGGCCTGCATGACCTTGACCGGGTTGGGCAAGTGCAGGCGCTGCAGGTTTTCTTTGGCACAAGCCAGCGCACGCGGGTCCTGGTCAGTGGCGACGATCTGGTCAATGTCGCGCAGCGCCAGCACAGCGGCCAGTACGCCGGTGCCGGTGCCAATGTCAAAGGCGACGAACTTTGACGAGGGCCTTGCAGGCAATGGTGCCGTAGCGACCAGGTCAACATACTCGCCCCGCACAGGGGAAAACACGCCGTAATGCGGGTGAATACGGTTGTTGGGTGCCTTGCCGAGTGCAGGAATTTCAACGCCTTTTTTGCGCCACTCATAGGCGCTGACCACGCCCAGCAGTTCGCGAAGCGAGGCGACGCTGGGCCCTGATGTGCCGGTTGCCACTCCCCAAGCCTCGCTACAAGCCTGTTTTGCATCCGGTGCGCGGCGCAAGGCAATACCGTAATCTGCGCCAAACTCGATCAGCACCATGCCCAGCACCCTCGCACGCTGCGACTGGGCCTGGCGGTGCAAGTGAAACGCTTGCCCGGCGGGCACACCCACAGCCTCGGCATGGGCTGCCTTTTTACGTTCGACTTTGGCCTGTTTGGATGCCTTGGGCGGCTTGTCAACCCGCCGGGCCAGCGCCTGAACCATCTGCCTGGCGTTTTGAAAGTCACCGCGCCAGAGCAGCCCGGTGCCCTCGCACACCAGCCGGTAAGCACTGTCGGCACTCAGCGTATCGTCAGCCAGCACCACGCGTTTGGGCGGCGGAGCGCCGCGTTCGGAGCGCCACAGCGCCGAACGCGCCATGCCGTCCTCGGTCCAGTGGACAAGCAGGACTGGGCTGGTAGCCAGGGATTGATCTGAAGAAACAGTTGAAAGTGACATGGGGGCAGACAAAAAGGGCGGAACCCAGTGTTTTAACAGATGGCAGACCTGCCAGCATGCCAGCTTGAACTCAAAACTGCCTGAAAATCAGTTTTTAGATCAAATAGCCCGCTGGCGCAGTATCTGACTGCACCAGCTGCTATTGAATTTATAGCGAAAGGAGCTGTGCACACACACCGTCCCGGCAACAGGTAGCGATTGGAGCAGGCCAAGGCGCTAAGGGATCACTTCGAGCTGACCCACACGCCCAAACACGGCAGCTGGCTGAACAGGGCCCAAGCAGAATCAACAAAACCCGATAAAAATGACCTGCAGTCAATAACGCTTGACCAGCGTCATCTGGTCGTTCTCACGGGTCATGGCAAAACGCGTCAAAAAGCTGTTGCCCAGCAACATGAAGGGCATCGCCTGCGGCGTGACCACAGCATCGACATCAAACACTTCCACATCGCCCACGCGCACTGACGCCAGTTTGACGCGGTAACCCTGGGCACTGCCGTTGGCTGTCGATACGTTGACAGGCTGGCCGCTTTTGTAATTGATGCCAGCGCGCTCGGCATCCTGTGCGCCCATGGCTATGGCCGTTGCACCGGTATCGACCATGAATTGCACGGCCCGGCCATTGATCTGGCCTGCCGTCATGAAATGCCCGCCATTGCCAGCCATCAGCACAATCCGGTTGCCTTTGCCGCCAGCACCTCCACTGCTGTCCATGCTGATCGGCGCTTCACCCACCCGCAGGGTGCGGCGTTTGCCTGATTGTTCGATGACTGCCTCATCAGCACGGGTTGAAATCACCTTGACACCCCGATGCATTTCACCGGCAGCCACACTTTTAGGTGCCGTCCCGTCCACCACCAACAGCGCCTTGCTGCCCAGCATGCCTGCTAACGCGACTGACTCGGCATGCACCATGCTGCACATCAGCGTCAACAAGGCAACGAAGACCGGGATTGATCCAGACCAGCCAGGGCCACGGACCTGGCTTTGCCGGTCCGCAGGCGCAGCGGCCCCTTTGGGAGGCAGCACAGTACCTGAAGCGACAAGCGTGGGGGCCACGTCTAGTCTCTGAAATTATCAAACCCGAAGGGGAGTTCGGGCATTTCAGCCCGGATCAATGCAATTGCGCTTTGCAAATCGTCACGCTTGCCGCCGGTGATGCGGACTTTTCCGTCCTGAATCGCCGCCTGCACCTTGATTTTGCTGCCCTTGATGAGCACCTGGAGTTTCTTGGCCACGTCGGTTTCGATGCCGTCACGAATCTTGATGACTTTCTTGACCTTGTCACCGCCGATTTTCTCGGGCTTGCCAATGTCCAGAAATCCTGGATCAACGCCGGTTGATTTCTGGTCTGAGCTTTTGGCCTTGGTCAGCTTGTTGCGCAACACTTCCATGATCTGGTCCAGCTGAAAGTCGCTGTTGCCGATCAGGATGATTTCCTTTTCTTTCTCTTTGAGTTCTACCGAGGCCGGCGTGCCCTTGAAGTCAAAGCGTGTACCGATTTCTTTGGCAGTGTTTTCAACAGCATTTTTGACCTTGACCAGGTCGGCTTCCAGCACGGTATCAAATGAGGGCATGATTTTCGGTATTTCAAGTATTTCAGGTGGGGAGCCCATGCGGGCCGGTGAGACAATCTGGTGATGTTAGTCGAGAAAAACGTCCCGCTCCAGCCCTTCAACACCTTTGGCATTGTGGCCAAGGCGCTCCAGCTCGTCCGCATTCAAGGCGAGGCAGACATCGATGCCCTGCTGGCTGACCCGGTGCTCAGTGCAGTGCCCAAATTTGTATTGGGCGGCGGCAGCAACATTGTGCTGACGGGCGATGTCAAACCGCTGGTGCTCAAAGTCGAGATCATGGGCAAGCGCCTGGTGGGCGAGACTGACAGGGCCTGGATTGTGGAGGCCGGTGCGGGCGAAAGCTGGCCCGAGCTGGTGGCCTGGACGCTGCACGCAGGCTACCCCGGGCTGGAAAACCTGGCCTTGATACCCGGTAGCGTGGGCGCATCGCCGGTGCAGAACATCGGTGCTTACGGGGTTGAACTGCAAGACCGTTTTGAATCGCTGGACGCCATTGATCTGACCACTGGCCAGCGCTTTACCCTGAATGCCGCGCAATGTGCGTTCGGTTACCGCGACTCGGTGTTCAAGCACACCAGCGGTGCAGCAGGCGGTCTGCCCGGCTTTGGTCTGGCGGGCAAAGCGCTGATCACGCGGGTGCGCTTTGCCTTGCCGAAAAACTGGAAGCCTGTGCTGGGCTATGCCGACATTGACAAGAAAATGGCTCAAAACACCGCTCGGTCCGCATCAAATATACCGACAGCGCTACAAATTTATGAGTGGGTATGCGAGATTCGCCGTGCCAAGCTGCCCGACCCACAAGTCATTGGCAATGCAGGCAGCTTCTTTAAAAACCCCACGGTGACTGCCGAGCAATGCGCCGACATCATTGCGCGTGAGCCAAAAATCGTGCACTACCCGCTGGCCGATGGCTCCATCAAGCTGGCAGCGGGCTGGCTGATCGATGCCTGTGGCTGGAAGGGAAAATCCATCGGTAACGCGGGTGTGTATGAGCGCCAGGCACTGGTACTGGTCAACCGGGGCGGCAAATCCAGCCCGGTCACAGGCGGCGAAGTCATGACGCTGGCCAAGTCCATCCAGACCAGCGTGTATGAGCGCTTTGGCATTGTGCTGGAGCACGAGCCCGTGGTCGTCTAGCGATACCTGGGCCCGGCAAGACGTATACCGGGCCCGAGAGCGCGCTCTTTCCACAGTCTGGCGGTTATTTTTTCGCCTGGAGTGGCCTTGTTCTGGCTCGACTGGGCGCACGGTGCGTTTGACCTGGTGCCACAGGTCTTTGCAGGTGTATTGCTGAGCTGACAGAAACCGCGTGACCTGGTCGTGGTTCACCTTGCCTTCGGCCATTGCTGACAAGCCTGCGGCCGTTGCCGCACCGAATGTGCTCATCAAGCAGTCTGTGTACAAGTCAAGATCGGGCTTATTCATTCATGGAGCCCATCAGAGGAAGCTGTGTAACATCAGATCAAATAATTACGCTATGGTAAATTCATTACGCATTGGTAAATATGAATCTCGATTCAGACGTTTTATTTGCTATTGATTGCATAGCTGCCTGTGCACGCCGTATATAGTCAAACCCACTAATTTGCTTAAAAAATGCAAAAAAACACTTCAGCACCAGCTTACGCCGCAGCCGCGTTTACCAACGGCTATGAATTCACCGAGGGCAGCGGTTACCAGCTGCCCGAGTACCCGTTTGTGGAACCCCCGGAAATAGCCACCGGCGAATGCAAGCGCCACCCGATCGTGATTGTGGGTGGCGGCATCACGGGTTTGAGCCTGGCCTGTGCGCTGGCGCAATACGGGGTGCGGGCGCTGCTGCTGGATGAAGACAACACAGTGGGCGTCAAGGGGGCGTCGTCACGCGGCATTTGTTACGCGCAAAAAACGCTGGAGATCTTCAAGCGCCTGGGCATTTACGAGCGCATTGCAGCCAAGGGCGTGCAGTGGAGTGTGGGCCGCACTTTTGCCGGCAACGATGAGGTCTATGCGTTTGACCTGCGCCAGCAAGCCACGCATCGCCTGAGCCAGCAGCCGCCGTTCATCAATATCCAGCAGTTTTACATCGAAGGATTTCTGGTGGAAAAGCTGCATGAAGCCCCGGCTCCAGAATGCCCGGTCGAAGTGCGCTGGAGCCACCGCGTCACGGCATTCACGCAAAACGAAGATGTTGCCACCTTGACACTGGCCACGCCCGCAGGCAATTACACACTGGAAGCCGAGCATGTGGTGGACTGCACCGGCTCGCGTAGCCCTTTTCGCGCTTGGGTAGCAGCCCCGGTCACCGCCAAAAAAGGCGACGACCGCTGGTGCATTGCCGATGTGCGCTTTAAAAATCCACCGCCGGTCGAGCGCCACACCTGGATTGAAGCGCCGTTTAACGAGGGTCGCGCGGTCTGGCAACACCTGATGGCCGATGGCGTCTGGCGCATTGACTACCAGATGGCACCGAACGCCGACCCCGAACTGGTCAGCCGCGAAGACGTGGTGCGCGAACGCCTGAATGCCCAGTTTGGCCGGATTCTAGAGGCCGATGAGTGCGAGATTGTCTGGGTCGGCCCCTACGCCTACCGCAGTGAATGTGTCGATACCCTGCGCCATGGGCGGGTGTTTTTTGCCGGTGACTCGGCGCATGTGGTCAGCCCGTTTGGCGCACGCGGCGGCAACTCGGGTGTGCAGGATGCCGACAACCTGGCCTGGAAACTCGCCGCTGTGGTGGGCGGTCACGCTGCCGCGCCTTTGCTCGACAGCTACCACGCCGAGCGGCACGAGGCGGCCCAGCACAACGTCATGGTGACCAACCGCACGGCGCGCTTTTTGCGCCCGGCTGACGGGGCTGAGCGGCTGTTTCGCACCGCCGCCATCGGCCTGGCAAAACGCCACGCCTTTGCACGGCAGCTGGTCAACACCGGGCGTATGTCCGCGCCCAACACCTACACCCGCTCTGCCGCCTGCGTTGCAGGCAGCACGGGCAGCGGCCTGGCCACGCAAAACACCGCTTTTGCCTGGGCTGATGGCAGCCCAGGCTCACTGGCCGACCTGCTCGGCTGGGCGCAAGGGCGCTTGTTGCTGCTGGTGTTTGGCGCTTTTTCACCCGCAACAGCGGCCCGGCTGCAAGCGCTGGCAGCCACCACACCCGGCCTGCGCTGCGTTCAGGTGCTGGCCACGGGCGAGCAGCCCAGCGCCGTTGAACACATCTGTGACGCACACGGCCATGTCCGGGCGACCTGCCAGACCATGGATGCGGCATGGGCGCTGCTGCGGCCAGACAGCTACCTCGCTGCCACGGGCCAGCAAATCGACCCTGCGATGATGCAAGCCGTCGCCGCCGCTTTGGGAGTGCCTGCATGACGCGCCCGATCAATCTCGAACTTAACTTTCAGGATGCAGATGCGTTTTACGAGCGCCTGCTGGACGCCCACCAGGGCCTGAGCCCGGCGCAGTCGGCCCTGTTCAATGCCCGCCTGGTGCTGGTCATGGCCAACCAGCTGGGAGACAGCGCCCTGCTGCAGTCCTGTCTGGACGCAGCCAGACTGACAGCGGCGGAGCGGGTTCAAGCGCCTTCATGACCCCCTGCTTGCGCGGGTCTTGAAACTGGCGCATTCTCTGCTTGCGCCACGCCTTTTCTGACCAGCGCTTTACCAAGTTCAGGGAGTTCATCATGCGGTCCTCAGGCTTTCGATACTTTGCAGCACCCGTGCTGTCATGCCTTTGTTTATGGCTCGTGCCTGCCGCATCGCAGGCCACCACGCCAGCGTTGCCAGCGCCGCCCAGTGTTGGCAGCCTGATGGAGGCGATGGCTACCGCACAAGCTGCAGTAGTGGGTGTCAGGGTCACAGCTGTCGAAGATGCGCGTTCTGCCGAAACACTGGGCCTGCGGCGCACCGGCTCGGGCGTGGTCATCGGGCCGGACAGCCTGGTGCTGACCATTGGCTACCTGATGCTTGAAGCGCAGACCATTGAGATCATCACGCAAGACAACAAAGTCGTGCCCGCCACCGCAGTGGCCTACGACATTGCCACCGGTTTCGGGCTGTTGCGGCCCTTGTTGCCCCTGCGCGATGTGGCCCCGGTGCCGCTGGGCAGCCTGCACGACCTGCAACCCGGCCAGCCCCTCATGGCTGCCACCGGGGCCACGGCCAGCGGCCAGGAAAGCGATGTCAGCTTCACCCAGCTGGTCAGCAAGCGCGCTTTTTCAGGCACCTGGGAATACCACCTCGACACAGCGCTGTTCACCAGCCCGCCCCTCACAGCAGGCCGTGGCAACCACAGCGGTGCGCCGCTGTTTAACCAGAGAGGCGAGCTGGTCGGCATTGGCTCCCTGCTGGTGTCGGACGCCACGGGTGAAAATCGCCGCACACCCGGCAACATGTTTGTACCGATTGACCTGCTCAAACCCATCCTTGCAGAGTTGCGGCAGTCTGGCAGCAGCAGCCAAAGCCACCGCCCGTGGCTGGGCCTGACGTCAAGCGACCAGGGCGGACGGATTCAGATCATGCGCGTCAGCGCCGACAGCCCGGCAGACGACGCCGGACTGGAGCCCGGCGCTGTGGTGCTGGCAGTCGATGGCAGTGAAGTCACCACGCTGGAGAGTTTTTACAAAAAGCTCTGGGCCAGAGCCGCACCCGACGAGCCCGTCAAGCTGACCATACGGCGTGACGAAGACATCATGACGATCGAGCTCAAACCCCGCGACCGCATGCTGACACTCAAAAAACCGGCAGGCATCTAGGTTTATAGCCAAAAGAGCTTCCAGGGCAGCAAATACGTGGGCTATGCGCTATTTATTCAATAGCGTTACTGGTTCAGAAACGTTCAGAATCGCAAGCACATGCAACACCGCGTCTTCGGTGCGGTAGCTGCCAAAGCCTTGATGTCGTGATCAGGTACGATGGGAAAGGTCTCAAGAATGCAGCCCGCAGCCCCCTGGCCCGTGTTTTACTTCAAATCGTCGGCGATAACCTGAACAATACGCTGCGCATTGGCCGTTGTATCGACTGCACCCTGGTCATTGAGTACCAAAACCGTCGTAGCTTCGCCCTGGCTTCTGACGGACACACGGTATTTGAGCGGTGGGGTCACCGGTGTTGAGCTGAAAATCTTGCTCAGAAAGCCCGGCTCCTTTTTGTCCGTAGTCGGGTCCACATAACGCACAAAGTAGGTGCCTTTTGTGCGGTCCCGGTCTTCTACCGTGAAGCCTGTGCGGTCAAGTGCCAGCCCCACCCTGCGCCAGGCGCGGTCAAAACCTTCGTCGATTTGCACCGCAGGTGCGCCGTTGACGCTGGCCACACGCGATGTCGATTTGTTGGCACTCGTGGCGATCACAATTTTGGACTGCTCCTGGTTCACGCCCAGCTTGACCATCATGCGGCGCAAAAATTCAGCTTCAAGTTCAGGGTCTGAGGGACGGTTTTGCCAGACGGTGCTGTCGCCCTTGGTGCTGCCAGACCCACCGGTCAAAACCTCCTCCATCCCCCGGTGGCTGACATAAATTTCGGTGCCACCGCTGGCATTGCGCTCCAGGCGCGTGCGGAATTTGTCGCGCTCACCGGTGGAGTACAGGCTGTCAAAAACTTTGCCGATGGACTGGCGAATGAAGTCCTGGGGGAGTTTGGCCCGGTTCTCGGCAAAGTCGGTTTCCATGATGCCAAGGTTTTCCTGGTCCAGTGACAGCAAAAAGCCGCTTTCCAGCCAGAAGTCGCGCACCGGCCCCCAGAGCTTGTCTGCCGGGCGGTTCACCACCAGCCAGCGCTGGTTGCCGCTGCGTTCAATGCGCACATCACCGACTACCACAGCCGCCGTGGACACGGATGTCGTGACTTGGCCCACCTGGTAACTGCTGGCAGTCACAGGTGCGCCGGGCACCACATAGCGCGTGTCTTTGGACAGCTGCGTCAGGTCAGGCGGAATATCCAGCGACGGGCCTGATTTGCCAGAGGTCTTGTAGTCAATTTTTTCGCCCTGAAACATCTCCCCCAGACTGGAACAACCGGACAGCACCATGGCGGCTGCCAGCGTGGTGACCGTGGCAACCGTTTTGACTTGTGATGCGCCGCAGCGCTTGTGAAATGGCTTCATGGGAAATTCCTTAAAAATCAGACCAGGCCGCACCGGCGCAGTGCGCCTTCGACGACGGCTTCATTCGATGCTTCCAGCGGTGTCATGGGCAAGCGCAGCGTGGGGCCACACAAACCCATCCGGGCCATGGCCCATTTGACGGGAATGGGGTTGGCTTCTACAAACAGGTGCCTGTGCAATGGCAGCATTTTCATCTGCAGTTCCATGGCGCGCCTGGCGTCGCCTGCAACCGCTGCCACACACATCTCGTGCATCAACCGGGGCGCCACGTTGGCCGTCACGCTGACATTGCCCTGACCACCACAGAGCATCAATGCCACAGCGGTCGGGTCATCACCCGAATACACCGCAAAGCCTGCGGGCACTTCCTTGATCAGCCACTGCGCGCGGTCAATGTTGCCGGTGGCTTCCTTGATACCCACAATGCCCGGCACCTGCGCCAAGCGCAAAACCGTGCTGTGCGCCATATCCGCCACGGTTCGGCCAGGCACGTTGTACAAGATGCAGGGCAGGTCACCCACAGCTTCGGCAATCGCCTTGAAATGCTGGTACTGGCCTTCTTGCGTCGGCTTGTTGTAGTAGGGCACCACCTGCAACTGGCAGTCTGCGCCGACCTGTTTGGCAAACCTGGCCAGCTCAATGGCCTCGGCAGTGGAGTTGGCACCACAACCGGCCATGATGGGCACGCGTTTGGCGGCCTGCTCGACCGATACCCGGATGATCTCGCAATGTTCTTCAACGTTGACAGTTGGTGACTCGCCGGTGGTGCCCACCACGCCAATGCAGTCCGTGCCTTCAGCGATGTGCCAGTCCACCAGCTTGCGCAGTGTGGGGTAGTCAACACTTCCGTCGGTGTGTAGGGGCGTTGCCAGTGCAACGATGCTGCCAGTGATGGTTTTCATGTCTTGTGGTTTGCTTGTGTGACCTGCAAAAGAGAGCCTGGTTTGAGGACGGAATGACCCAGCCTGGCCCAGAGATCAACCCTGCATTCTACCCAGAGCCTACGGCAGGCTGTAACGCGGTACAGGGGCCGTTCCGGTGTTGTGTCGTCCGGATAAGCCCGAAGTGGCGGCTGTCTCGCGTACGGCAGCGATGCGCTGCACAAAACGGGGTGACTGGCCGTCTGGCCCGGCCTGAAAACCCTCTTCAAAAGCCACGATGCGCAAGCTGCTGCACAGGTGCAACAACTCCCCGGTGCGCAGCAGGAAATCCGGGCGCGAAGGTTTGCCGACGGTCTCATTGCCTTGGGTAAAGGTTTCGTAAATCAGCACGCCACCCGGTGCCAGGCTGGCGAGTAAAGTCGGCATCAGGGCGCGCCAGAGGTAATGGGTGACCACCACGGCATCAAATTGCCGGGCGGCAAACGGCCACGGTCCGTTTTCAATGTCAGCGACGACAGCTTCGCACCTGTCGCTGGGCATGGGAATGATTTTTGCTATGGAATCAATAGCATCCTGGCTAATATCGACTAGCGCCAGCGCATGATTTCGTTCATAAAACCAGCTTGCATGGCGACCCCGCCCACAGGCAACATCGAGCACCACACCTTGCGGTTTGACGAGATGTGACCAGCGTTGAACCCAGCCAGATGCAGGCTCCAGGCCATGAAAGGTATCGGTTTTCAATGCGGTTTGACCTCGTCTTTGAGAGCTGCCAGTGCCATCGCTTCGACGGTCGATGGCGACAACAGCTTGAGCCAGCGGCCCAGTTTGTCTTTTGCCGTCATCACCACCTCGCGTTCACGCCTGTCCATGCCTTGCAAAATCAGCTTGGCACAAACTTCAACGGACATGGCATCGTCCTCCTTCAGGCCACTGCTGCCGGCTGCCACGCCTGCTGCGTTCAAACCGTGGTGCCTGATGCTGGTGGCCACAACCCCTGGGTAAGCGGTGGTGACGCTGACGCCCGAATTTTTGAGTTCGGCGCGCAGTGCCTCAAAAAAACCTGTCATCGCAAACTTGGTAGCGCTGTAGGCGGTGCGCCCCGGCACGCCAATCAGGCCGGCCAGACTGGACACCGCCACAATACTGCCCCGGCTTTGCTTTAAAAAGGGAAGCGCGGCGTGGGTACACCAGACGCTGCCCCACAGGTTAACCCGCATCAATTGCTCGTACCAGGCCAGGTCGCCGGCCTTGACGTCCTCAAACAGCGCCTGCGCCGACACGCCTGCATTGTTGATAAGCGCGTCGAGTCGGCCAAAGCGGGCGATGGTTGCATCAACAAGCTGGCGGCATTCAGCCTCAATGGACACATCCGTGCGGACCACCATTACCTGAGCGTTCAAAGCGCGGCACTGGTCCGAAACCTTGCCCAGACGATGCGTGTCTCTGGCAGCCAGCACCAGGCCTAACCCAGCGCCATGGCGGCTTGCCAATTGCCTCGACATCTCCGCACCGATACCGTCCGATGCGCCAGTAATAACTATTATTTTCATAGCATGTAGTGCACGTCTATCCTGCCCTGGAGGTCTAAAAGGTGGGTTAAATTGGCTTTGGGAAAAGCGGGGCCCACTAGAAACAGGCCCAGACCTGATTCGCGAGTGTGACCAGAAAGTCCGGGCGGGTGTACAGCGCAAACACGCCCAGCAAAGCGGCGGTCACAACCGTCCAGACAGCCGCTTTGATGACCAGAGGGCGCTGCATGTCAAACCCCCACGGGGCGTTGGCCGGGAGCGGCGCGTTGAATCGGCGCCTCCCGGACCGGCAGGTTGACCAGCCCGGCAAATACACCCAGTGCGATGGCGATGTACCAGACGATGTCGTAGCTGCCGGTGCGGTCATACATGAAACCACCCAGCCAGACCCCCAGAAACGAGCCGATCTGGTGGCTGAAGAAAATAAACCCGCTGAGCATCGACAAATGCTGAATACCAAAAATCTGCGCCACCACGGCGTTGGTAGGCGGCACGGTAGATAACCACAGCAAGCCCATCACGCTGGCAAAAATATAAACACTCATCGGGCTCAGGGGCGCTGCCAGAAACACCGTGATGACGACGGCACGCGAGAAGTAAATCGTCGCCAGAATGTTCTTTTTGGGTATTTTTTGCCCCAGCGAGCCGGCGATGTAGGTGCCAAACACATTGAACAGCCCAATCAGTGCCAGCGCATAGCCCGCCACTTGTGGCGACAGCCCTTTGTCTTTCAGGTAGCTGGGCATGTGTACGCCGATAAAAACAACCTGAAAGCCACACACGAAATAGCCCGCCATCAGCAATTGAAAGCTCGGGTATTTGAAGGCCTCCCGAAGCGCTTCGAGGATGGTTTGTTCGCGTCTGGCAGGTGTGCCACCGTTAAAGCTGCTTTCACGCAGGCCCCGTGCCAGCGGGATGATCAGCAACACCGCACCTGCCAGCACCAGCAGGGCCTGTTGCCAGCCCAGGCTGCTGATCAAAAAACCCTCGGTCGGCACCATCAGAAACTGGCCGAATGATCCGGCGGCGGCTGCAACACCCATGGCCCAGGAGCGCTTGTCGGCTGAAATGTTGCGCCCGATCACGCCGTAAATCACGGCATAGGTCGTGCCCGCCTGCGCTGCACCAATCAGCACGCCCGCCGTCAGTGTGAATAAAAAGCCGGTGGGCGACAGCGCCATGCCAGCCAGCCCCAGCGCATACAGCACGGCCCCGCCCATGATGACCCGTGACGCTCCAAAGCGGTCGGCCACCATGCCCGCAAAAATACCGAAAACACCCCAGGACAGGTTCTGTATGGCAATTGCAAACGCAAAAGTCTCGCGGGTCCAGCCCTGCGCCTGCGTGATGGGCTGCAGCCACAGCCCAAAGCCGTGGCGTATGCCCATGGACAGCGTCACGATGGCGGCGCCACACACCAGAAGCTGGCGCATGGAGAGGGTTTTGTTGGCGGGAGCAGCATTTGCAGACATCCCGTTACTTTAACGGCTCTGCACCTGCTGCGTGGTCGGGTAGATCACCATGAACGACAAACAACTGTTGTTTTATCCAGCTTCTTTGGAAGCCCGGACTACAATCACCACAACTTTCCGATCCGCCATGGCTACCAAATCACTCCCCCCGACATCTTCCCTGACTGGCAACAGCCCCGAGTATTCAGAGAGTTCCATCCGCGTGCTCAAGGGGCTGGAGCCTGTCAAACAGCGCCCTGGCATGTACACCCGTACCGACAACCCGCTGCACATCATTCAGGAAGTGCTCGACAACTCGGCAGACGAGGCGCTGGCCGGGCACGGTAAAAAACTCAAGGTGACCCTGCATATCGATGGGTCGGTCAGCGTGGATGACGATGGCCGGGGCATTCCGTTTGGCATGCACCCTGAAGAAAAAGCGCCGGTAGTCGAACTGGTGTTCACCCGTCTGCATGCTGGCGGCAAGTTTGACAAGGGCAAAGGTGGCGCCTACAGCTTTTCGGGCGGCCTGCATGGCGTGGGTGTCAGTGTGACCAACGCCTTGTCCACACGTCTTGAGGTGACCTCCTACCGCGAAGGCATGGCGGCGCGGCTGGTGTTTTCAGGCGGTGACGTGGTGGAGGCGCTGGTGGTGCGCAAGGCCGATACGGCAGCAGGTGACCGCAAATCAGGTACCTCCGTCAGGGCCTGGCCTGATCCCAAATATTTTGAGTCGTCTGCGCTGCCGATGGCCGAGCTGACCCATTTGCTGCGCAGCAAGGCCGTGCTGATGCCCGGCGTGACGGTGACTCTGACGAACGAAAAAACCAGAGATGTCCAGACCTGGCTTTACAAGGGCGGGCTGCGCGACTATCTGATGCAGACCCTGAATGGCGAGCTGGTCATCCCGATGTTTGAAGGCGACGGTTTTGCCGATGCGGCGCATGACAGTTTTGCCGAGGGCGAGGGGGCCGGCTGGTGCGTGGCGTTTACCGAAGACGGCCATCCGGTGCGTGAAAGTTATGTCAATCTGATACCGACCAGCGCGGGCGGCACGCACGAAAGCGGCTTGCGCGACGGGCTGTTCACAGCGGTCAAGGGGTTTATCGAACTGCATTCGCTGTTGCCCAAAGGGGTCAAGCTGTTGCCTGAAGACGTGTTTGCGCGGGTTAGCTACGTGCTGTCAGCCAAGGTGCTGGACCCGCAGTTTCAGGGCCAGATCAAGGAGCGGCTCAATTCGCGTGATGCAGTGCGCCTGGTCTCAAGCTACGTGCGGCCAGCCCTTGAGCTGTGGTTGCACCAGCATGTCGATTACGGCAAAAAACTCGCTGAGCTGGCGATTCGCGCAGCTCAGACCCGCCAGAAAGCGGGCCAGAAGGTTGAAAAGCGCAAGGGCTCAGGCGTGGCCGTGTTGCCCGGCAAGCTGACCGATTGCGAAAGCAAAGATTTAGCCCACAACGAGGTGTTTCTGGTCGAGGGTGACTCCGCTGGCGGCAGCGCCAAAATGGGCCGGGACAAAGAAAGCCAGGCCATCCTGCCCCTGCGCGGCAAGGTGCTGAACACCTGGGAGGTCGAGCGCGACCGGCTGTTTGCCAATACCGAAATTCACGATATTGCCGTCGCCATTGGCGTGGACCCGCACGGCCCGGGCGACTCGCCAGACATGAGCGGCCTGCGCTATGGCAAGGTGTGCATTTTGAGCGACGCCGATGTCGATGGCTCACACATCCAGGTGTTGTTGTTGACGCTGTTTTTCAGGCATTTCCCCAAGCTGATTGAAACCGGCCATGTGTATGTGGCCCGGCCCCCGCTGTTTCGGGTCGATGCGCCAGCACGCGGTAAAAAGCCCGCTTCAAAAGCCTATGCGCTCGATGAAGGCGAGTTGACCGCCATTCTGGACAAATTACGCAAGGAAGGCGTGCGTGATGGCTCCTGGAGCATCAGCCGCTTCAAGGGCCTGGGCGAGATGAATGCGGAACAGCTGTGGGAGACCACTCTCAACCCCGACACCCGCCGCCTGCTGCCTGTGCAGTTGGGCAACCAGAGCTTCATGCAAACCGAGAGTCTGATCACCAAACTGATGGGCAAGGGCGAGGCCGCAGCACGCCGTGAACTGATGGAATTGCACGGTGACGCTGTGGAGATTGATATCTGATGCATTTTTATCGCTTTTCAGGGCACAACTTACGGCGCTGCTTCCAGGTTTTGGGCGGGTCTGGACTGGCAGCTGGTGCAGCGTTGGTGTTGGGCTTGTGCGCCACGCCAGCCCATGCCGATGTCTGGGGCTATATCGATGCCAAAGACGTGGCGCACTTTGCATCCACCCGTCTTGACGAGCGCTATGAGCTGTTTTTTTGGGGTGGAGACAGTTTTTCCGTTGGTCAGGGTGAAAAATTACCTGCCGGGTTGAACGAAAAACCTGCGGTAACCGCCTCAGCAAGTGCTGAAACCTTTGCCCGGGGTCTGTCTGCCCCGCCCAGGTTGTTGGCGTTTTTTGACGTGTCGCCCAATTACAAGGCCGTTAAACACCTGCTTAAAGACGCTGCACTGGCGCACGGTGTGGACTATGAGCTGCTGCAGGCGCTGATTGCCACCGAGTCCGGGTTTGACACCCATGCGGTCTCACCCAAAGGCGCGGTGGGCCTGATGCAATTGATACCCCCTACTGCCCAGCGCTATGGCGTCAAGCCTGGCAAAGATGTATCCATCGAAAAAAAGCTGACTGACCCCAAAACCAATATCCAGGCCGGCACCAGTTACCTGCGCGACCTGATCAAACTGTTCCCCGGTCAGCTGGAGTTGGCTTTGGCAGCCTACAACGCGGGCGAAGGTGCTGTACAACGCGCTGGCAACAAAATCCCGAACTACCCCGAGACCAAAAATTACGTGAAAACCGTGATGCAGCTTTACAACCACCTCAAGCCCCCCGTGGTGGTGCTTGATGCCCGCCGGTCTGCGGGCCGCGTCCGCATGGAAATGATGGGCGGAGCCACCGGACGGGGCAACATGGTGCTGCCCTTGATGGAGCCGCCTGCAACCGCTGCGCTGCCGCCCGAATTCAAGACCGGACAAAATTAAGACGCCCGCTACCCTCGCTACCCCAGCCACCGCATCAGCTATCCCCGCTATTTCGCTACGCCTGACATGACAGAACTTTTCACCGCAGAACCCGTCCCCGCCCCAGCGCCACCGGAGCCAGCCGACCAGGACTGCCTGGCCGCCTATGCCCAACGCGCCTATCTTGAATACGCGCTCAGCGTTGTCAAGGGCCGTGCCCTGCCCGACGCCTGTGACGGGCAAAAACCAGTGCAGCGGCGCATTTTGTACAGCATGGCGCGCATGGGCCTGGGCTTTGGCGGAGCCAATGGCAACAGCGGGGCCAAGCCGGTCAAAAGTGCGCGTGTGGTGGGCGATGTGCTGGGCAAATACCACCCGCATGGCGACCAGGCGGCTTATGACGCGATGGTACGTATGGCACAGGACTTCAGCCAGCGCTATCCGCTGGTCGATGGTCAGGGCAATTTCGGCTCACGCGACGGTGATGGTGCAGCCGCCATGCGTTACACCGAGGCACGTCTGTCGCGCATCACGACGCTGCTGCTCGACGAGCTGGACGAAGGCACGGTTGACTTTGTGCCGAATTACGACGGCTCCTTTGAAGAGCCGCGCCAGCTGCCTGCTCGTCTGCCGTTTTCGCTGCTTAACGGTGCCAGTGGCATTGCAGTCGGCCTGGCCACTGAAATCCCGAGCCATAACCTGCGCGAGATTGCCGACGCCTGCATTGCGCTGGTCAAAAACCCGAGCCTCGATGACCCGGCGCTGTATACGCTGGTCGCCGGGCCAGACTACCCGGGCGGTGCGCAAATCATCTCATCGTCCGCCGACATTGCAGCAGCTTACAGCACCGGGCGTGGCTCACTGAAGGTGCGCGCGCGCTGGAAAATTGAAGAGCTGGCGCGTGGCCAGTGGCAGCTGGTGGTGCAAGAATTGCCGCCCGGTGTCAGTACCCAGAAAGTGCTGGAAGAAATCGACGAGCTGACCAACCCGAAAATCAAAACCGGTAAAAAAGCACTGAGTCCAGAGCAGGTCCAGCTCAAGCAGACCCTGCTGTCGGTGCTGGACGTGGTGCGCGATGAGTCAGGCAAAGAGGCCGCCGTGCGCCTGGTGTTCGAGCCTAAAACCAGCCGCATCGAGCAGACTGAACTGATCACCACCTTGCTGGCCCACACCAGCCTTGAAAGCTCATCACCGATTAACCTGACCCTGGTCGGCCTGGACGGCAAGCCTGCACAAAAGTCACTGCGGCAGATGCTGTGTGAATGGATTGCGTTCCGGCAAACCACCCTGCAGCGGCGCTCACAGTTCCGGCTGGACAAGGTGCTGGCCCGCATCCATATCCTGGAAGGCCGGCAGCTGGTGCTGCTCAACATTGACGAGGTGATTGCCATCATCCGCCAGTCTGACGAGCCCAAGGCCGCGCTGCTAGCGCGCTTTGACCTGAGCGACCGGCAGGCCGAAGACATTCTTGAAATCCGCCTGCGCCAGCTGGCCCGGCTGGAAGCCATCAAAATTGAGCAGGAGCTTAAAAACCTGCGCGAAGAGCAGGGCAGGCTGGAAGACATTCTGGCCAACCCGGCGGCCCTGAAGCGCCTCATGGTCAAGGAAATCGAGGCGGATGCCAAACAGTTTGCCGACCCGCGCCGCACCCTGATTCAGGCCGAGAAAAAAGCCGTGCTCGAAATCAAGGTGCTGGACGAGCCCGTGACAGTGGTAGTTTCAAGCAAAGGCTGGATTCGCGCACGCGGCGGCCACGGCCACGACGCGGCCAGCTTTGCCTTCAAGGCGGGTGACGGTCTGTACGGTACCTTTGAGTGCCGCACGGTCGATACCCTGCTGGTGTTTGGCACGGCAGCCAAAGGCACAGGCCGCGTGTATTCCATCGCCGTGTCGCTGCTGCCCGGCGCGCGCGGTGACGGCCAGCCCGTGACGACCCTGATCGAGCTGGAGGCAGGCACACAGCCGGCCCATTACTTTGCCGGGCCTGCGGGTGCGACCTTGTTGCTCAGCAGCAGCGGTGGCTACGGTTTTCTCGCCAATGTTGAAAACATGGTGTCCCGGCTCAAGGCGGGCAAGGCCTTTATCAGTTGCGCCGAGGGCGAATCGGTCTGCGAGCCCTCGCATGTCTCTGGCAGTTCTGGCTCAACGCCCTTGACGACTGCCACGCATGTCGCCTGTGCATCCACGGGTGGCCGCATTCTGACGTTTGAAATGACCGAGCTCAAGCTTATGGCGGGCGGTGGGCGCGGCCTGATGCTGATCGACCTGGAAGAAAAAGACACCCTGGCCGGTGCCGCCGCCTACACCCGTCGTGTGCAGATTGCAGGCCTGGGCAGGGGCGGTAAAGCACGTGAGGAAACGCTGGAAATCCGCAGCCTGAACAACGCCCGGGCTGTCCGAGGGCGCAAGGGCAAGGCGGCGGACCTGGGCTTCAAACCGTCTGGCGTGACGCGGATTGAGTAGTCAAAAAAGCCTTTGGGGCAGCAAATACAAGGGCAATGCGCTATTATTTTTGTAGTGAACCATGTTGAAAGGTCTGGTTTTTTTGTTCGTTCGGAACGGGTGAAGTATGGCTTTTTTCCAATGCTGATGTGGTAGAAAGTGCTGGGTTGGCAACTGGCATGGCGTTTGAAATGCTTAAAAAGGCCTTTAAAAGACTACACTTGACCATCCAGATAGTCATACGGGGATGGTCATCATGCACGTTAGCGTTGCCGAAATAAAAGCCCGATTCACTTCCATAGCGCAGCAGGCTGACGCAGGTGAAGAAGTCATCATCACCAACCGTGGCAAGCCGGCTTACCGCTTGCTGCCCATTGCGAAGACGCCACTGCGCGCGCCGTTCCCCGACATCACCGCACTGGCGCTCCAGTCCAAGCCCTATGCGGGAGACAGTTTTGTGGCTGACTGGCGCGTCGAAAACGAGCGTTTTTAAACGTGACGAGTCTGACTCTGTACGTGGACACCAGTGTTTTGGTCGCTGCTTTTTTCAATGAACCCCAGCAGGCGGTTGCGATGGCTGTGCTTCGCAGTCCGCAATGGCCTCAAGTGCTGGCAAGCGACTGGACACTTGCTGAATTTTCCTGTGCCGTCCATGCCAAGGAATTGCGTGGACAGGTCACGGCGCAAGTTGCTCAAACAGTCCGCCAGACACTCGATGACCTGATCACTAAAAACGCTTTGCAAAAAACTGCGGTTGTCCGTGACGACTATGTCTTTGTGCAGCGCAAAGCCCCGCAAACTCCAAGCCTTGTGCGGGGTGCCGACGCACTTCATCTGGCAGTTGCTGCAAGGGTTGGCGTGACGCACTTCGCCAGTCTTGACAAGACCCAGCGTCTGGCTGCGACCAGCTGGCTTGCCGGGGTGAAATGTATTCCCTTGATGGACTGACCTGACAACTGAATCTGGTTATTGCTGGTTTCGTACTTTGCCTTACCCCACTTCAGCAATCAGCTCAATCTCGACACAAGCGCCCAGCGGGATTTGAGCCACCCCAAAAGCAGACCTGGCGTGTGCGCCTATGGCGGGGCCAAACACTTCGGCAAACAGCTCGCTTGCACCGTTGGTGACCAGATGCTGGTCGGTAAAATCTGCGGTCGAGTTGACCAGGCTCATGAGCTTGACAATGCGGCTGACATGACTCAAGTCTTTGCCGGTTGCGGCCAGCGCGGCGTGCAGCGTTCCCATCAGGTCAATCGCAATCAGGCGTGCAGCAGCCTTGCCCTCTTCAGTGGTGACGTTTTTGCCCAGTTGGCCCACGATGACTTTGCCATCTCTCCTGGCAATGTGGCCACTTAAAAAAATCAGGTGACCGGTTTGTACGTAAGGCACATAAGCAGCGGCAGGTGCGGAAACCGGTGGCAAGGTGATGCCCAGGGTGTCGAGTTTTTGGTAAATACTGGCGTTCAGGGTAGTCATGGTGTGCTCCTGGTGGGTTTAAAAAAATGGAAGGCTGAAAGCAAGACAAATTCTGGGGTTCGGTTCAACTCACTCCAGTGATTCGGCAGCTATGGGCGATTCAAGGGATTCAAAGGATTCAAGTGACTCAATCGGTGCCACGGTCACTGCAACCTCCAGAATATGCCTTGAGCCACCACGAATGACGCCGCGCAACGGTGAAACATCCAGAAAGTCGCGACCTGTGGCCAGTGTGACGTAGTCGTCGCCAGGGGCGCGGTTATTGGTCGGGTCAAAGTCAAGCCATTGGCCCGTGCCGACACTGTCTCTGCCGTCCCCTGCCGGGCAGTAAACCGAGGCCCAGGCGTGCGAGGCATCGCAGCCAATCAGGCGCGGCTGCCCCGGCGGTGGCTGGGTCAGCATGTAGCCGCTGACGTAGCGTGCCGGCAGGCCCATGGCGCGGCAGCAGGCCACCATGATGTGCGCAAAATCCTGGCAGACACCTTTGCCCTGCTGGAGTGCTGCCAGCGCCGGTGTATTGACTTCGGTGCTGTTGCTCTCATACACCATGGTGCTGTGGATGCGCGCCATCAAATCATGGGCAGCGTCTGGCAAGGGTCGGCCAGGGGGGAAGCTGGGGCGTGCAAACTGCGTGAAGGCATCATCGCGCGGGACATAAGGCGAGGCAAATACAAACTCCCAGGCCGCGCTGTGGGCAGCGCCCGCCTTGTAGCGAAACTTCTCCCGCACGCGCTCCCAGGGCAAATCGAGCACAGTCGTTTTCTGCCCGGTGGGAGCGGTCGTGGACACCACGCTATCGGCCACCACGCGCAGAACGTCATGGCTGGTTTGCAACGAAAAAAAACTGCGGCTGTTGCCGTACGTATCGATGACTTCACGTTGCTGGGCTGGTGTCGGGCTGATCTGCAGGCGGTGGCGCAGCAGGGTCTGGCAGAGTGTGCTGGCAGGCTTGAGGTGAACCACATGGTTGGCGTTGTCAACCCATGGGGCGTACCGGTAGCGGGTCACGTGAATAACATGGAGCAGCATGGGAACTTTTGAGGATGTTTTCGGATGTCAGGCACCAAGGCTGAGGCTCGCTGACGTGGCATGGCTGAAATAACGCTGGCCGATGTGGTCAGATAGCTCAAACGCTGAAGACTGGCAGTTCTTCAGCTGCTTGATCAGGCTGGCGTAGCCCCCATGGTTATCGGGCGAGGTCAATGCAGCTTCAGCCCCGGTCAAGGCCCAGCAACGCGGGTCGGGCAGGCTTGATGCCAGGTCATTCACCTCACCCGGTGTGCTGGCAGCCAGCTGTGCAAGCCGGTTTTTCAGGGTGTGCACCACCCAGCTCAGGGAGCGCGGGTTGTCACGGTCCAGCACCAGCAGGTCCAGCAGCGCCGGGATATCGCGTCGTTGCTGGTACTGGGCACGAAAGGTGATGGTGCTGTCAAACAGCGCAACCAGGGCGCGAAAGCCACCGTCCTCCAGAACGGCACCGGTCTCAAACCCTCTGGCCAGTGCGGCAGACAGCATGCTGAGCCGTTCAATATTGCGGCCAATACTGAGCAGACGCCAGCCGTCGTCTCGCATCATGCGGTCGGTCTGGGCACCGGTCATGGCCGCTAGATGACCGCTGGCCGCCTCCAGCGCCCGCAACGCCTCTATGGGTGAGTATTCCATGGCGTGTGCAGCCAGTTGCCCTTCAGCCTTGAAAGCTGCGCAGCGGTTCAAAAAATCAGTATCCGTGCGCTCGATCACGTGCCATTGCTCTTGCGACAGCCGCTCTCGTACCGCAGAGGCTGCACTTTTAAGCGCCGTCAGGTTAAAGCCAACGCTGGCTGGTTGCCCGGTGCTGGCCAGGCCTGCAATCAGGGAACGCTCAAACACCCGGCGCGAATGGGTCGCTGAAGGCACGGTGTCGAGCACCAGTGAATTGGCCACAGCCATGTCGGTCAGCCAGGCCAGCAGCAGGGGTGATGACTGGTCTTCACCGCCCAGACATTGCAGGCTCAGCTGTGCCAGCCGCAGCGAGTTCTCGGCACGCTCGGTATAGCGGCCCAGCCAGAAAAGGTTTTCAGCGGCGCGGCTGGTCACCGGTTGCTTGCGGTTGACAGAGGTCGAGAGATGTGATGCCGCTGCCCTGGTTCCCGGCAATGCGTCAGGCTGGCTTGAGACGGTTTCGGCTTGCCGCGCTGGCACTTCCTGGTGCTTTGCCTGAGCTGCTTTACCTGAACCAGCCCACCCGCCCAGTGCCCAGACATCGGCACTGCTGCCGCCATGCTGCATGGAGGCTATATTTTCATTTTTACCTGCCAGGCGCGCCAGTCCGCCCGGCAGTACCTGCCACGCACCTGCACCATCGGGCACCGCAAATACCCGCAACATGGCTGAACGTGGCGCGATTTTTTCACCTTGCCAGGTCGGCGTCTGGGACAGTGGCAAATAGGCTTGCACGGTGTAGTCCTCGCCTTGCCTGACGATGCGCCCGGCCCATTCATCGAGCGCGCGCTGACTCAGCGTGTGGCCGATCACCGAGTCCATGCCCGAGCCGGGGTAGGTGGGCTTGATCACGCAGTTTTTCAGCAGCGGCAGCATGTCCTGCATCACCGCCTGCTCGCCGCACCACCAGGTCGCGAGGGACGGCAGGCTGAGCGTTTCACCAAGCAGATGCCGTGACAGCGCAGGCAAGAACCCAAGCAGTGCACTGGACTCCAGAAAAGCCGAACCCGGCGCATTGGCAACCTGCACATTGCCCGCACGAATGACCTGCAGCAAGCCGGGCACACCCAGCCTGGAGTCAGCGCGCAACTCCAGCGGGTCCAGGTATTCGTCATCAAGCCGCTTGAGCACACCGTGCACTGGCTCCAGCCCTTTGAGGGTTTTGAGGAACAGGTGCTCGCGGCGCACCAGCAGATCACTGCCCTCGACCAGACTCAGCCCCAGGTAACGGGCCAGATAGGCGTGTTCAAAATAGGTTTCGTTGTATGGCCCTGGCGTCAGCAGCACAATGCGGCAATCTGCCACCGGGCTGAGTGCCCGCATGCCATCGACCAGCGCCTTGTAGGACGCTGCCAGGCGCTGGACCTTCATCTCCCGGAAAGCATCCGGGAAAAGCCGCGCAATGCTCAAGCGGTTTTCAAGCAGATAGCCCAGCCCGGACGGGGCCTGTGTGCGCTGCGAGACCACCCACCAGCGGCTGTCTGGCCCGCGCGCAAGGTCAAACGCCGCAATGTGCAAAAACATGCCCCCGGCGGGCTGCACGCCCTGCATGGCGCGCAGATAACCCGGGTGGCCCTGCACCAGCGCTGCAGGCAACAGGCCCTGGGACAGCAGCGTTTGCGGCCCGTACACGTCGGCCATGACATGGTTAAGCAGGCGGGTTCGCTGCTTGATGCCGACTTCGATTTCAACCCAGTCCTCGGGCGACAAAATCATGGGGAACAAGTCAAGCGACCATGGGCGCTGCGGCCCATTGGCATCGGCATAGACGTTGTAGGTCACGCCGTTGTCGCGAATCTGGCGGCGCAGGTTGGCAGTGCGCCGGTTCAGGTCATGAAAACCTTCCGCGCCCAGACAATTGAAGAACGCGGTCCAGGGCTTGGCCAGCGGGTCTGCAGGCTGGCTGGACAGCGGGTTCTGGGACGGGCTCTGCAGTTGGCCTTGGGTTTGGCTTTGTGATGACGATGACTGTGACTGGCTTTGCACCGGAACCGGCGTCAGGGCTGGCAGCGACGGCATCACTGGCATGAGCGGCATGACAGGCACGTTGCTGCGCATGCACCCGCGCAACTCGTCAAAATGCCCGCTCAACGCAGGTGGTGCCAGTGACGACGCTAGATGGCTGGCGGTCTCCAGCGCCAGCGGTGCAAACAGTGATGCGTTGATGTCCACGTTGCCTGCAGTCACGCTATTGACAAGTCATGCAGGCCACTGACCAGGTGCACAGCCGAATGGCGACCGTCATCAGCGCAAATCCAGCGTGAACGGGAACTCACGGCTGGGCTGGGCAGGCAGAACCTGCATCTTTCCGGGCGTGTGCCCCATCTGCAAAAAGCGCGTCAGGCGGCGGCTTTCGGCTTCGTACGAATTCACGGGCAGACTGGCATAGCTCAAACCGCCGGGGTGCGCAACGTGGTACTGGCAGCCGCCCAGAGAGCGCTCCATCCAGGTGTCCACAATGTCGAACGTCAGTGGTGCATGCACGCCAATTGACGGGTGCAATGACGATGGCGGGTTCCAGGCCTTGTAGCGCACGCCTGCCACGTACTCGCCAACGGTGCCCGTGCTTTGCAGCGGCAGGGCGCGGCCATTGACGGTGACCACATAACGGTTGTCATTCAGGCCGGTGACGTGGACTTCTACCCGCTCCAGCGATGAGTCAACATAGCGCGCCGTGCCGCTTGATGAGCCTTCCTCGCCCATCACATGCCACGGCTCCAGCGCACTGCGCAGAGTGAGTTCAATACTGTTGGCTTTGACTTGGCCAATGATGGGGAAGCGAAACTCAAAGTGCGGTTCAAACCAGGCCATGTCAAAGCCGTAACCCGCCTCGTTCAGCTCGGTCAGCACATCCTTGAAGTCTGCGCGTACAAAGCTGGGCAGCAAAAAGCGGTCGTGCAGCTCGGTGCCCCAGCGCGTCATGCGGCCGTGGTAAGGCTTGTTCCAGAACCGCGCCACCAGCGCACGCAGCAGCAGTTGCTGGGCAATGCTCATGCGGGCGTGCGGCGGCATCTCGAAAGCGCGCAGTTCCAGCAAGCCAAGCCTGCCGGTGGAGGAATCAGGCGAATACAGTTTGTCAATGCAAAACTCACTGCGGTGGGTATTGCCCGTCACATCGACCAGAATATTGCGCAGGGTGCGGTCAACAATCCACGGCGGCATGTCCTGGCCGTACTTTTCGCGGTTGGCGGCGATCTCGCGCATGGCGATTTCAAGCTCATAGAGCTGGTCATTGCGCGCTTCGTCAACCCGCGGTGCCTGGCTGGTGGGCCCAATGAACATGCCCGAAAACAGATAGCTCAGCGACGGGTGGTTGTGCCAGTACGCAATCAGGCTGATCAGCACTTCAGGTTTGCGCAAAAACGGACTGTCTGCCGGTGTGGCACCGCCCAGCACAAAGTGGTTGCCACCCCCGGTGCCGGTGTGGCGTCCATCGGTCATGAACTTTTCAGCAGACAAACGCGTTTTGTGCGCGATGTCATACAAAAACTCGGTATGCGCCACCAGCTCGCCCCAGTTGTAAGCGGGGTGAATATTGACTTCAATCACGCCCGGGTCCGGCGTGACGGCCAGCATTTTCAGGCGTGGATCACGTGATGGCGGGTAGCCTTCGAGCACGATTTTCAGTTTCAAGCTTTCTGCGGTGGCCTCTACGGCAGCCAGTAAATCCAGGTAGTCTTCGAGCCGCTCCATGGGCGGCATGAAGACGTAGATCGCGCCTTTTTCGGCGTGGCCCATGCTGGTTTTGCCAGCGGCTTTGGCATCGGCCTCTTTTTTGGCCTTCGGGACTTTCTGGTCTTTTTGGTCTTGGGGGCCGTTGGCGCGCTGCGGGTCGCGCACCTCGACGCACAGCGCGGTGCGTGAGAGCCAGGCCGCAGACTCAAATGCCGTCGGCGCGCGGTTAGTGGGGTCAACCGTTTGCGAGAGCATCGGTTGCGACGACGCGGCATCTTGCAGAACGCGTCTGGCTTCATAACGCGGCGGAATGCCGTGCTTGAAACCGGATAAATACTGTTCGACCCGTTGTGCAGTGGTGTGCAGGCGCTGGTTGACTTGCAGGCTGGCGTTGTAGCGTCCGGCGAAGGCGTTTGCGTCTTGCAAGGCATCGCGCGGCGCGAACGGGTCGGCCTCGATCATGTACGGATAATCGGTTTTGGACACCCAGGGTACCGAATCGAGCGGCAGGCGGTAACCCATCGGTGAATCGCCGGGCATCAGGTACATGCGCTCATCGCGGAAAAACCACGGACCGGTGGTCCAGGCCGGGCCAGCCAGCGGGGTGGTGGAGCCAGGAACGCTCTCGCGTGACTTCAGGGGCAACACGTAACCAACGACCGAATCAAGCCCCTGCATGAACACGCGCCGCAGGCGTTCACGCTCCATGACGTCATCGAGTTTGGAGTCAAACGGGTCCACATTCACGGGCAGACGACGCTCACGCCACAGGTAGTACCAGACGTCTTCAAAGCCAGGGGTGATGAAGTCAGGTGCCAGGCCCAGTTTGTCCGCCAGCGTGGCGGTAAAGCGCGCCGCATCAACAGCTGTGTAGTTGCAGGGCTCGCTCTCGTTGGCGAACAGGGCCGGGTTGTTCCAGACCGGCTGGCCGTCCTTGCGCCAGAAAATGCTCAGCGCCCAGCGTGGCAGTTGTTCCCCCGGATACCACTTGCCCTGGCCAAAGTGCAGAAAGCCGCCCTGGCCGTATTCGGCGCGCAGTTTTTGCACCAGCTCGGTGGCGTAGCCGCGTTTGGTCGGGCCCAGTGCGTCAATGTTCCATTCGGCGGCGTCGCGGTCGTTGGTGGCTACAAAGGTGGGCTCGCCGCCCATGGTCAAACGCACATCACCCTTGAGCAGATCCTGGTCCACCGCTTCGCCAAGGGCCAAAACTTTGGCCCACTGCTCTTCGGTATAAGGTTTGGTCACGCGCGGCGTTTCGTAGATGCGTTGCACGCCCATGTGGTGGGCAAACTCGACTTCGCATTCATCCACCCCGCCTTCAATCGGCGCGGCACTTGACGGTTCCGGCGTGCAGGCCAGCGGAATATGACCTTCGCCCGCCATCAGGCCGGACGTTGGGTCCAGCCCGACCCAGCCTGCACCGGGCAAAAAAACCTCGCACCAGGCGTGCAGATCGGTGAAGTCGGCCTCTGCACCGCTCGGGCCGTCTAACGATTTCACGTCAGCCTTGAGTTGAATCAGGTAGCCCGATACAAAACGCGCCGCCAGCCCCATGTGCCGCAGCAGTTGCACCAGCAGCCAGCCGGTGTCACGGCAGGAACCAACAGCCAGCTTCAGGGTTTCTTCAGGCGTTTGTACGCCCGGCTCCATGCGGATCGCGTATTTGATGGCTTGCTGCAACTGCTGGTTAACGCTGACCAGAAAGTCGTTCGTGCGCCGTGGGGTTTTGTCGATGCTGTCAAGGTACGCCTGCACCAGCGGCGTGGCAGGCTAGGCCACCAGATAGGGTGCCAGCTCGCGTGCCATCAACGCGTTGTACTTGAACGGAAACTCTTCCGCCTCCGGCTCCAGAAAAAAGTCAAACGGGTTGAGCGTGACCATGTCCACCACCATATCGACTGTGACCTTGAATTCACGCGTGGGGTGCGGAAACACCAGCCGGGCCTGGTAGTTGGCAAACGGGTCTTGCTGCCAGTTGATGAAGTGATCACTAGGCTCGACCTTCAGCGAATACGACAGAATCTGCGTCCGGCTGTGCGGGGCAGGGCGCAGCCGCACAATTTGCGGCCCCAGCGTGACCAGGCGGTCATATTTGTAATGGGTAATGTGGCTAAGGGCAACGTGGATGGACAAGGCGGTCTCGCTTCTTTGTGGTCTTGGGAATTTTGACGGTTTTGGCGGCGGCGGCAAAGGCAGGTAAACAATCAACACCCGCTAGCTTATCCTGTGCCAACCCCCCAATCCTAGCAAGAGCTGCGCCACGCGGGCTGCTGTCAGCGATTTAAGGGGTTTGCCCGTTGAACAACCAGCCCTGCCGATAGGCCGGCCCGCCGACCACGAGAGCGCTTTGCAAGAGATGACATGCCCCTCACAACAAGACCGATGCCCATCAATCCGCCGCGAGTTGCCCGGCTTGTGGTGAGCCTGCTCATGGGATTTGTCGCCGGTGTAGCGCTGCAACTGGGGCAAGCCAGACTTTTTTCGCTGGCAAGTTATGCCGCTGTGGTGGCAGTGGCTTCGGGGCTGTTGGTGTGTCTGATGATTTTTGAAAGTCGCATCCGGTCATTCCGTCTGGTTTTTGTGATGGTGGCCCTGCTGTCTGCCGTGCTGGGCTTTGGCCTGACAGGTCTGCGTGCAGGGGTTTTTGAGAAAACCGCCCTGAACCTGGCGCTGGAGGGCAAAGACATTCTGGTGACTGGCGAGGTCCAGGCCATGCCGCAATTTGGCGACGACGGGGTGCGGTTTCGACTGGTGGTCGAGTCTGCGCGTTTGAATGATCAGGTCGTGTCGTTACCGCCTCTGATTTACCTCGGCTGGTACGCTGGTTTTGGCACCAGACCGGCAAGTGCTGCCAAAACCCCCTCCGCGTCTGCGCTGAGCCGCCCTGCAGAGCCGGACAGTGGTGAAATCCCCGAGTTCTCGCTGGAGCTGCAACGCCAGCCACAAAATCTGCGGGCTGGCGAGCGCTGGCAAATGACGGTACGGCTCAAAGCCCCGCACGGCAACAGCAACCCCTATGGTTTTGACTACGAGCTGTGGCTATGGGAGCAGGGTGTGCAGGCCACAGGTTACGTGCGCGCAGGGCCGCGTGACGTGCCCCCAAAAAAGCTCGGCTCCACTTGGGCACACCCGATTGAACGCGCCCGGCAAAGCGTGCGCGAGGCGATTTTTGAGCGCGTTGATAACCGGCAACTGGCTGGTGTGCTGGCCGCGCTGGTCGTCGGTGACCAAAACGCGATTGAGCGCTCGGACTGGGATGTGTTTCGGGCCACCGGCGTGGCGCATTTGATGAGTATTTCAGGCCTGCACATCACGATGTTTGCCTGGGTGGCATCGCGTTTGCTGGCCTGGCTGTGGCGTCGCTCGGCCAGGCTCAGCCCCGCGCTTTGCCTGTCTTTGCCCGCCAGCAGCGTGGGTGCGTTGGGCGGCTTGTTGCTGGCCGCTTTGTACGCGCTGTTTTCAGGCTGGGGCGTGCCCGCCCAGCGAACCATAGCCATGCTGGCCACCGTCGTGCTGCTGCGCCAGAGTGGCAAGCAGTGGCCGTGGCCGATGGTCTGGCTGCTGGCAATGGCCGTGGTCGTCACCTTTGACCCCTGGGCTTTGATGCAGGCCGGGTTCTGGCTGTCTTTTGTGGCGGTGGGCGTGCTGTTCGCCGCCGGGCCGCCCCAAGACGAACAAGCCCCCTCGGGGGGCAGCGAGCCACACGAAGTGGGCTGGCGTGGGGGCACCAGGGCCACTGCCGGGCCGCCCCAAGACGAACAAGACGCAGAAAAATTCAATGACGCTACAAATTCGATAGCTGCTGGCCCAGGTAATACCTACGCCAGTGGGCTATTTGGTGCTGAATATTCAGCCCCTGTGCAGCGTTGGGCATGGCTGCGGCCTCTACGGCGTCTGCGGCCTATATGGACCCGGCTCAGGCGGCCCGCCGCAGGTCTGGGTCGCGGCTTTTTGCAGTCGGCCCGGGAGCAATGGATCGTCACGCTGGCGCTCACCCCTTTGTCCCTACTGCTGTTTAACCAGGTCTCACTGGTGGGCCTGCTGGCCAATGCGGTGGCGATTCCGTGGGTGACGCTGCTGGTCACGCCGCTGGCCATGCTGGGCACGCTCTGGTCGCCGGTCTGGGACGCTGCGGCCTGGTCTGTGCAGCTGCTGACCTGGTTTTTGCAGGCCTTGGCATCCTGGCCGCTGGCCTCCATCAGCGTGGCAGCTGCCCCGGTGGGGTACGCCATGGCGGGCGTTCTGGGTGGCGTGCTGCTGGCCATGCGCCTGCCCTGGCATCTGCGCATGCTGGGTGTGCCACTGATCTTGCCGGTGTTGCTGTGGCAACCTGTGCGACCGGCCAACGGGCAGTTTGAGGTGCTGGGTGCCGACATCGGCCAGGGCAACGCGCTGCTGGTGCGTACGGCCAGCCACAGCCTGGTGTATGACACCGGTCCCCGGTTTTCACGCGAAAGCGATGCCGGTCACCGCGTGCTGGTGCCGCTGCTGCGTGCTTTTGGAGAGCGCATTGACACGCTCATGCTCAGCCACCGCGACCTGGACCATATTGGCGGCGCAGTCGCTGTGCTGGCGATGCAGCCCCAGGCCCAGCTGCTCAGCTCGATTGAAGACAGCCATGAGCTGCAAAATGTGCGTGCTTCTACCCGCTGCGTGGCAGGGCAAAAATGGCACTGGGATGGGGTTGATTTTGAAGTGCTGCACCCCAGCGCGGCTGATTACGACGCTGTGAACAAATCCAACGCCATGAGCTGTGTGCTGCGTATTTCCAACGGTTTGCAAACCGCGTTGCTGGCAGGTGACCTCGAAGCCGCGCAAGAGGCCAGACTGGTGAACGACCCGGTTTCAAAACAAAAACTCAAGGCTGATTTTCTGCTGGTGCCGCACCACGGCAGCAAGACCTCATCGAGCGCAGTGTTTCTGGACGAAGTCAGGCCGCAATTTGCGCTGGCACAGGCAGGCTACCGCAACCGCTTTGGGCACCCGGTCGAGTCGGTGCTGGCGCGTTACAGCGAGCGCGGCATCCAGGTTGTGAAGTCGCCCGTGTGTGGCGCGGCCTTCTGGCGCAGCGCAAAGCCCGGCGAGGTGCTGTGCCAGCGGCAACTGAGTGCGCGTTACTGGCACCACCACCCACCCTCCACGCCTTGACGCTGTTTTTTCGATTGCACCCTATGATAAAAAAGTCTGCAAACGAAAAACCTTTGGCTTATAACTTGCTAAGCTAGCATCACAACAATGCTTTTGCAGCAGCTGGAGATAAAACACATGAGCCGAGTGATGTTTGATGAAATGAATGCAAGCGCTGACAGCGTACGACCGCATTACGAGGGTTACCAGCGCTGGCTGTCCCGCCAGAGTGCCCAGTCCATGCAGGCACGCCGGGCTGAAGCGGAAATGATTTTCCGCAGGGTCGGTATCACCTTTGCGGTCTATGGTGACAAAGACGAAAACGGCTCGGGCACCGAACGCCTGATTCCGTTTGACCTGATTCCCCGCATCATTCCCGCGCATGAGTGGGCCACCATGGAAAAAGGCCTGGTGCAGCGCGTCACGGCACTGAACCGCTTCATTCATGACGTGTACCACGGGCAGGACATCCTCAAGGCCGGCATTGTCCCGTCCGAGCAGATTTTCCAGAATGCGCAGTTTCGCCCCGAGATGATGGGGGTCGATGTACCCGGCAACATTTACTCGCACATCAGCGGCATCGACATTGTTCGTGCACCGGACGCCCAGGGCAACGGCGACTACTATGTGCTCGAAGACAACCTGCGGGTGCCCAGCGGCGTGAGCTACATGCTTGAAGACCGCAAGATGATGATGCGTTTGTTCCCGGACCTTTTCAGTCAAAACCGGGTCGCACCCGTGGCGCATTACCCCGACCTGCTGCTTGAGACCTTGCGCGCCTCGGCCCCCCCGGCCACAGCCGATCCGACCGTGGTGGTGCTGACCCCCGGCATGTACAACTCGGCTTATTTTGAACATGCTTTTCTGGCCCAGCAAATGGGCATTGAGCTGGTCGAGGGGCAGGACCTGTTCGTCAAAGACAACTTTGTGTACATGCGCACCACACGCGGCCCCAAGCGGGTCGATGTGATTTACCGCCGGGTCGATGACGATTTTCTGGACCCGCTGGCCTTTCGGCCCACCTCGACGCTGGGCTGTGCCGGTCTGCTCAATGTGTACCGAAGCGGCAATGTGGCGCTGTGCAATGCCATTGGCACCGGTGTGGCGGACGACAAATCAATCTACCCCTATGTTCCCAAGATGATCGAGTTTTATCTGGGCGAAAAACCGATTCTGAAAAATGTACCCACGTACATGTGCCGCAACGCGGAAGACCTGAAGTACACCCTGGCCAACCTCAAAGACCTGGTGGTTAAAGAGGTGCATGGCGCGGGCGGCTACGGCATGCTGGTGGGGCCTGCTTCAACCCAGGCCGAAATAGAAGACTTCCGTGCAGCCCTGCTGGCCAACCCTGCTGGCTACATTGCGCAGCCAACGCTGAGCCTGTCCACCTGCCCGACGTATGTGGACAGCGGCATTGCGCCGCGCCACATTGATTTGCGGCCGTTTGTGCTCAGCGGCAAGGAAGTGCAAATGGTGCCGGGCGGCCTGACGCGTGTGGCGCTCAAAGATGGCTCGCTGGTGGTCAACTCATCACAGGGCGGTGGGACCAAAGACACCTGGATTCTGGAGGCCGACGTGGGCTCGCTCATGCAGAGCCAATCGCAATCCCAGGGTCAATTTCAATCCCAGGGCCAGTCGCAATCGCAATCTCAAGGCACAGGAAAATAACCATGTTGTCACGCACCGCAGACCACCTCTTCTGGATGTCGCGCTATACCGAGCGGGCCGAAAACACCGCCCGCATGCTCGACGTGAACTACCAGACATCGATGTTGCCGCAATCAGCCGGTGCTGCCATGGTCGGCTGGGAGGGCTTGCTCAGCATCAGTGAGCTCAAGCCCGCATACACCAAAAAATACGGTGAAGAGATTTCCGCCCGAAACGTCATGGACTTCATGGTGCGTGACGAGGAAAACTCGTCAAGCATCGTGTCGTGCCTGAAAAATGCCCGCGAAAACGCCCGTGCCGTTCGCGGCACCCTGACCACAGAGGTCTGGGAGACTGAAAACCAGACTTTTCTTGAAGTCATCCGCATGCTGGGCAACGGCGACTTTGAGCGTGACCCGTCCCAGTTTTTTGAATGGGTGAAGTTTCGCTCGCATTTGTCACGCGGCGTGACGGCGGGCACCATGCTGCAAGACGAGGCTTTTCACTTTCTGCGGTTGGGCACGTTTTTGGAGCGTGCTGACAACACCGCCCGTCTGGTCGATGTGAAGTTTCACGCGGTACAAAGCGACTTTCTGGGCCTGGCGACCGAGAAAGACCAGGAGTTTGATTTTTATCACTGGAGCTCGATTTTGCGCAGCGTCTCGGGCTTTGAGATTTACCGCAAGGTCTATCGCAACGTCATCAAACCCGAACGCGTGGCCGAGCTGTTGATTTTGCGCGGCGACATGCCGCGCTCACTGCTGGGCTGCTTGAACGAAGTCATGAACAACCTTGCCATGGTGACCAGCGACGCATCAAGTGAAACACTGCGCCGCGCCGGCAAACTGCGTTCGGACTTGCAATACGCCCGTATCGATGAAATCCTCGCCAACGGTCTGCACGCGTTTTTGACGCAGTTTCTGGACCGCGTCAACGAGCTGGGTGCGCACCTGAGCCGTGAGTTTCTGGTTCCGGCAACAAATTGAAACTAAGCTCTTGTCCTAAAAGTCAAAGCCCCCGATTTACAAGCATGGGCCGCAGAACCGGCTTTGCCGGGCCGCAGGCGCAGCGGCCCCCTCGGGGGGCAGGGAGCGACACGAAGTGCGCGACCGTGGGGGCCAAATGAAATTGCACATCAAGCACACCACAGATTACCGCTACAGCGAACCGCTGCGCTACGCACTGCAAACGCTCTGGCTCACGCCGCATTCCAGCCCGGCGCAAACCGTTAATTTCTGGAGCGTGGGCGCACCCGAAAAGCTGTTTGCGCAGCAAGACGCCTTTGGCAACACCACGCACTCTTACACCTTTGTGGGAACGGTGGCTGACAATGTCCGCTGGAGCCTGGTCAATGCAGCGGGTGATGTGGAGACCTGGGGCGTGGCAGAGTTTGAAGACCTTCAAACCCTGCCACACCCGTATTTCTTTTTACGCGCCACGCACCTGGCCGAGCCGCACTGGCAACTGGCCGAGTTTGGCCGCCGATTTATACCGCAGAGTCTGGACGGCACAGCCGACCTGCAAGCCTTATTGGCCCTGGCGGCAGGCGTTGCCAGCGCAGTCAGCTATCAAAAAAATAGCACAAATGTCACCACCACGGCTTTGCAGGCTTTCACGCTGGGCGCTGGTGTGTGCCAGGATCAGGCGCATGTGATGATTGCGGTTTGTCGTAGCCTGGGCTACCCGGCGAGGTATGTCAGTGGCTACTTCTATGCCGCCAATGAACCCGACCTGGCCAGCCACGCCTGGGTTGATGTGTGCCTGGACGTCGCCACGCGCCGCTGGGTCAGCATTGACGTCACCCACTACTGCCTGATCGACGAGCGCCACATTCGCCTGGCCATGGGCACAGACTACAACGCCTGCCCACCGGCCAAGGGCGTGCGCCAGGGCGGGGGTGAGGAGTCAATGACCGTGGTGATCACGATTGAGCCGGTTTGACGACAGCCGCCCCTGCGGGCAGGGTCTGTTTTGAGCTTACAGATATTCCTGTGATGACCGCGTTATTTGACCAGCAGGGTGTTGATCAACTGCAGGTCCTCCGGGCTCAAGGTGCCGTTGGCCTGCCGCAGGCGCAAGCCGCCCAGCAGCACGTTATAGCGCGCTTGCGCCAGATCGCGTTTGGTTTGAAACAGCTGACTCTGTGAATTGAGTACGTCAATGTTGATGCGCACACCCACCTGGTAGCCGAGTTTGTTGGCGTCCAGCGCGCTCTGGCTGGACAGCTCGGCCGCTTCAAGTGCCTTGACCTGACCCTGACCCGACAAAACGCCGAAATAAGCGGTGCGTGTGGCCAGCGCCACGGTGCGCCTGGCTCCTTCGAGATCGCTTTGCGCCTTGTCTTTCAGGGCTATGGTTTCGACTACCCGGTTTTGTGTGGCAAAGCCGGCAAACAGCGGCAGGTTGAAGGCCAGTCCAAAAGTGGCAACGTTGCTGCGGTTGCTCAGCGTGTTGCCGCCGCTGGCCGATCCGCTGGGGTTGCGTGCAATGCTGTAGCTTGCCTGCAGGTCGAGCGTGGGCTTGTGGCCTGACTCGGCTTTTCTGACTTCAAGCTCAGCAATGTCATAGTTACTTTGCGCTGCGCGAATGCTGGGGTGAACCCGCACCGACTGGTCTACCCAGACATTGACATCGGCGGGTACCAGCGGCGCAAGTTCAGCCGGGACCATCAGCCCTCTGGGTTGCGAGTCGGTTTTGCCCACCAGCGTGTCGAGCGCCAGCTTTTTGACGCGCAAGTCATTGTCACCGGCAATTTCCTGGGCAATGACCAGGTCGTAGCGGGCCTGGGCTTCGCGCGTATCCGTGATGGTTGACGTACCCACTTCAAAGTTGCGCTTGGCCGATGCCAGCTGCTCGGCCACTGCAGATTTTTGCGCACGCACAAATGCAAGCGTATCCATGGACACCAGCACATCAAAGTACGCCTGGCTGGTTCGCACAATCAGGTCTTGTGCTGCAGCATCCAGCTGGGCTTTGGACAGGTCGACCTGTTTGAAGCCTTGTTCATAAGTTGCCAGATTGCCAGGGCGGTACAGTGGCTGGCTGGCGACCAGTGTGGCTGTTTGCGAGGTGAATGAACGATTGAGCTGCGCCAGGGCCGGGTTGCTGTTTTCAATGTTGTTGGCCGTAGCGCCCGCAGACACACTCACCGTTGGCAAAATACCTGCGCGCGCCTGCTCGGCTCTGGCCAGATTGGCGTCGTACTGCAGTTTGGCTGACTGATAACTGGCGTCAAATGCTCTGGCCGACGTGTAAAGCTCAACCAGGCTTTGAGCCTGTGCAAACGGTGCCATGGCCGCCAGCGCCAGACCTGCTGCCAGCGAAACAGGTGTCAAACCTTCTGGCGTTTGTTGCACGCGCTGCGCTGGTAGTGGGTGGGGCCTGGTCATAAATATCCTGAGAAGGTAAAGGGTTCAAAAACGGATTTCTGGAAAGCCAAAAGGGTCACAGGTCTTTGGACAAGGCTCAATACAGCGGAACATCCGAATCGAGCTGTTGCGACCAAGCGTGGATGCCGCCCTGCAGATTAACCACTGCCGTGAAACCGTTTTGCGTCAAAAAGTTGGCCACTTGCAGGCTGCGCATGCCGTGGTGGCACAGACATGCGATGGGGTGGTCGGTTCCATAGGTTTCCTGCAATCCGGCGATTTTCTGGGGAATTTCTCCCATGGGAATGTGTACCAGCGTGAAACCGTCGGGCGCGATGCTGGCAGTCTGCACTTCCCATGGCTCTCGCACGTCAATGACCACAGGCAGGCTGGCCGGTGTGCCTGGGTGTGGCGTCTGGCACCACTCGGCGAAGTCGCTTAGCTGGAGTTGGGTGGTCATTAATTCGTTCCTTGCAAAAGGGGATGTGTTGAAGTCAGGTGTGCGGCAAAGGGGTGCGATACCTGGTTTTAAAAGACCAGTATCTACAACCCTGTTCAGAAGCTGAAAGTCGATGGCTCAGGAAAGTGCACAAGCCGCTCAGCCACCGTATCCCAGGCCTGCGTGGTGTGCCAGGCGTTTTCGGCCACACGTGTGACCAGCGTCGCGCGCATCACCGGCTCAAACCCGACAATAGCGCTCAGGCGGCCACCGACTTTGAGCAAGTTCAGCAGTGCAGGGGGCACTTCGGCGACCGAGCCACTGAGCGCAATCACATCAAACGGGCCGCGCAAAGGGTCACTGCCAGAGACGGCCTGAGCCAGATTTGCAGCACCATCGCCGGTGCGTACTTCTGCGTTGTAAATACCTGCTTTTTGCAGGTTCTCGCGCGCGCGCTCAGCCAGATCAGGGTCAATTTCAAGGGTGATAACTTGCTGGGCACGGTGTGCCAGCAACGCTGCCATGTAGCCTGCGCCCGTGCCTATTTCCAGGACTTTTTCGTGCTTTTGCACCGCCAGATCTTGCAGAATGCGGGCTTCTACCTTGGGGGCCAGCATGCACTGGCTGGGGTGTTGTTGCAAGTGAGCTGTCAAAGGGATTTCCATGTCCACGAACGCCAGCGCGCGGTGCGCCAGCGGCACGAAGTCTTCGCGCTTGACCACCGCCAGCAAAGACAGGATCTGGTTGTCCAGCACTTCCCAGGGGCGTATCTGCTGCTCGATCATGTTGAAGCGAGCTTGTTCGTAGTTCATGGCGGACCTGTTGTTGTTGTGCGAAGTATCAAAAATACGGAAAAAAGATTCTAGGTGCAGCGTGTCTGCGCTGACTCCTGATTTTAGACAAGCTCAGTGGCGTTGACGCTGCCTTGCGGTTTGGAGCCCAGCTTGCGCTTGAACCACTGCGCCAGATCGTCCAGGTAGCAATACGTGACAGGCACCACCACCAGTGTCAGAAGCGATGAGGTGATGACGCCACCGATCACGGCCTGGCCCATGGGTGCGCGCTGCTCGGAGCCCTCGGTCAATGCGAAGGCCAGCGGCACCATGCCAAAAATCATGGCCAGCGTGGTCATCAAAATAGGGCGCAGGCGGACTTTGGCAGCTTCCAGCAAGGCATCGCTGCGTTCAAACCCCTGGGCTCGCATGCGAATGGCAAAGTCCACCAGCAAAATGGCATTTTTGGTGACCAGGCCCATCAGCATCACCACACCAATGACCGAAAACATCGACAGCGTTGACCTGAACATGAGCAGTGACAACACCACACCAATCAAGGTCAGCGGCAGTGATGTCATGAGCGCCAGTGGCTGCAAAAAGCTTTTGAACTGGCTGGCCAGAATCATGTAAATGAACAAGACAGCCATTACCAGTGCAGAAATCGCATAGCCAAACGACTCGGACAGATTTTTGGTGGAGCCGCCAAACTGGTAGCGGTAGCCCGGCGGAAAAGCCATGGCATCGAGTGCGGTACGGATATCACTTGAGACCTCACCTGCAGAGCGGTTGTACACGTTGGCGTTGATGGCGACTTCCCGCGTCATGTCACGCCGGTTGATCTGATTGGGACCGGTGGTCTCGCGCACGCTGGCCACCTGGTTCAAGCGCACGATGCGCGTGGAGCCGTCGGCGTTGCTGCCCATCGTGGTGCTGGTAAACGGGAGTCGCTCCAGGTCTTGCGGTGCATTGCGCGCTTCTGGGGCCAGGCGCACATTGACATCGTAGGTCTGGTCATCCGGTGCCCGCCAGTTACCGACGGTTTGGCCAGCTACCAGTGTGCGCAGGGAAGCCGCAATGCTGGATGCCGACAAGCCAAGATCACTGGCAGCGTCGCGACGCACATTGACTTCAAAGACGGGCTTGTCGGCCTTGACGCTGGAGTCCAGATCGACCAGTCCCGGCACCGGGCGGATTTTTTCCAGCACTACGCGGGTCAAGCGCTCCAGCTCTTTCAGGTCGGGTCCTTGCAGCGAAAACTCGACCTGCTTGTTGCCGCCTACCGAGTCAAGCAGCCCGACGTGCGTGACGGTGATCCCAGGCACCTGTTTCAGCCGTTCGCGCAAGGCGCTTGACATCTCGTCCACGCTGCGGCTTCTGGCCTTGCGATCTACCAGTCGAATGTACAAGCTGGCGTACATCTTGCCCAGTGCGTTGCCGGTATTGAGCGTTGACAGCGTGTATTTGACCTCCGGAAACTCCCGCACAATGGCTTCGACCTGGCGGGCTTTGGCTTCAGTCGCTTCCAGGGACGAGCCCACGGGGGTGTAAAAATTAAGCGTGGTTTCCGAGAAGTCAGCCTTGGGCACAAACTCTGTGCCCAGCAGGGGAACCATAAAAATACTGGTGACGAAAATCACCACCGCTATACCCAGCGTGGCCAGTTTGTGGACCAGTGACCAGCGCAGTATGTTTTGATAGCCTTGAGCCAGCGAGTCGGTCGCGCGTTCAAACCAGCCAGTCACCCGACCAATGGTTTTGTCATACAGGTTCACTGGTGCGGAGCGCTTGCCGTGCATTTGAATGGTCGGGTCGTGCCAGATGCTCGACAGCATGGGGTCCAGCGTGAAGCTGACAAACATCGAAATCAGCACCGCCGCCACGATGGTGATACCGAACTCGTGAAAAAACTTGCCGATGATGCCGCCCATGAACCCAATAGGCAAAAAAACCGCCACGATGGAAAAGGTGGTGGCCAGCACGGCCAGACCGATTTCCCGGGTGCCATCGAGTGAGGCCTGATACGGCGTTTTGCCCATTTGCACATGGCGCACGATGTTCTCGCGCACCACAATCGCGTCATCAATCAGCAGGCCCACGCACAGGCTAAGCGCCATCAGCGTGATCATGTTGATGGTGAAGCCGAACAGGTTCATGAATAAAAAGGTGCCAATGATCGAGATCGGCAAGGTCAATCCGGTGATAACGGTTGAGCGCCACGAGTTGAGGAACAAAAAGACGATCAGCACCGTGAGCAGAGCACCTTCGATCAGCGTGCGGCGCACGTTGTCCACCGCAACGCGAATCGGGCGTGAGCCGTCGGCAATCAGTTCCAGCCGCACACCCGGCGGCAACTGGGTCTGCATGTCAGCAATGGCCTTGTTCAAGCCATCGACGACGCCAATGGTATTTTCGTCCTGTGCTTTTTGCACACTGAGCAGCAGCGTGCGCTGGCCGTTGTAGAGCGCCAGGCTGTCAATTTCCTGCGCGCCATCGGCCACCCGGGCGACTTGGTCTACCGTGATGGCTGTGGTGTTGCCGTTGGCTGCACTCTTGCGCGCCACAATGATTTTGCCGAAATCTTCGGGTCGCTTCACGCGTGCATCAATCTTGACAACCCGCTCTTGCGCCATCGAACGGATCGCCCCGATGGGCAAATCCTGGTTCTCATTGCGCACAGCATTGACAACCTGATCAGCCGTGACGCCCAGCGACTCCATCGCTTGTGGGTTGAGGTACACATTGATCTCGCGCTTGGTACCGCCCACCAGCGTGACCGAGCCTGCACCGCGTACGTTTTCAAGCCGTTTTTTCAGGGTCTGGTCAGCCCAGTTGGTCAATTCCACTGCCGACATTTTTCCTTTGGCAGGGTCTGGCAACACCGCTACAGACCAGATGGCGCGACTGGATGGATCAAACCTCAACACGCGTGGCTCTTTGACCTCGGCGCGAAAACTGGGCCGTATGGCAGCAATTTTTTCACGCACATCTTCAGC